>CALVKT010000071.1 GCA_944333055.1 uncultured Clostridia bacterium | reverse complement strand
CTTTATCTTCCTCGCCCGCCTTCTTGGCATACACGGCGAGGGAAAGCTGCGGCGCCGGGAAGTCGATCTTCTCGTACTGCACGACCTTGCCGACCTCGCACAGGCTGTCGCCGGTGGAGGTGTACTGCAGCTTGCTCAGCGCGCCGATGTCGCCTGCGCAGAGCATGGAGACCGGGGTCTGCTTCTTGCCGCGCACCATGAAGATGCCCGCGGCCTTCTCGGGCTTGTCGGCGTTGGCGTTGAACAGCGCGGTGCCCGGCGTCAGGATGCCGGAGATGACCTTGATCAGGCTCAGCTTGCCCACGAACGGGTCGGCGATGGTCTTAAAGACCTGCGCGGTGAAGCTCTCGGACATGTCCGCATGGCGGATGTGCATGCTCTTGGTCTTCGGGTTGATGCCGTGATACGTGTGCTCCATCGGGGAGGGCATGTACATGGCCAGCTCGTAGAGCAGCGGGCGCACGCCGATGCCATTGAGCGAGGAGACCGGCACGACAGGCACGATGCTGCCCTCGTAGATGCCGGCGGACAGGCCGCGCAGCATGTCGACCTCGGAGAGGCGGCCCTCGTCAAAGAACTTCTCCATCAGGTCCTCGCTGGTGGATGCGGCGGCCTCGTGGCAGGCCTCGATGGCCTCGTCCACAAACGCCTGCATGTCCTCGGGGATAGGCACCTCCTTGCGGTCCTTGCCCGCGCCCATGAAGGCCTTGCCGGTGAGCACGTCCACGACGCCCTTGAAGCCGGCGCCCTCGCCGATGGGCAGGACGGTCGGGATGATGCAGTGGCCGTACGTGGCGCGAAGGTCGTCGAGCACCTTGCGGTAGTGAATATGTTCGCGATCGACCTGCGTGACGACGATCATGCGGGCGACGCCGCGCTTTTCGGTCGCATTCCATGCCTTTTCAAAGCCGGTGGAAAGGCCCGTGGCCGCGCTCATCACGAGCATGGCGCCCTCCACGGCGCACAGCGGGCCGGGCATTTCGCCCGCGAAATCGAAATAGCCGGGCACATCGACGATATTGAGCTTCTTGCCGTGGATTTCGATGGGCACCACGGATGCACTGATGGAGATATGGCGCTTGATCTCTTCCGGATCCCAGTCGCTGACGGTGTTGCCATCTTCGACACGGCCCTGGCGATCGGTCACGCCTGCGGCGTAGAGCATCGACTCGACCAGTGTGGTCTTTCCCTCAGAGCCGTGTCCCAATACCGCGATGTTGCGGATATCCTTTACCATGTAGTCCTTCATACGTTGCGCCTCCTTAATCGACCGCTTCTGTGCGGCGTCAGATTTGTGATTGGGGATATTTTGTCGTTCTTCGTTTCCACCTGCGTCCCATTATACCAGATTGCCACAAAATTGAAAAGTCGTTTTGTCGATTTTTCTTCCTGTGCCGCCCACTTTTCAAACCGGCTCATGTCCGACATGCGTGGGATTCACTTTTCCTTGCCGTATCTGCGTTTTGGGCGTCCATATCCGCTTTCCAAGATGATGATGGATTCTGTGTGCCTGGTGCAATCTGTCCATTCCACATGTCTGCCGCTTGTGCCCATCAGCAGGTTCCGCTCTTTCAGGCGGTTTCCTCCCCCTCCTGTGCTTCTGACCGCGCCTCGTCCAGTTGCCGCCCGATGTATGCTTCGATTTCCCGGTCACGCTCCCCGGCCGTAGCCACATAGCATCCCCTGCTCCAAAGCGCGCAGCTCCTGCATGCATCGCTGCATTTGGGATTTTTCTGGCAGATCATGAGGCTGCTTTCCCTTTTCAGGTATTCTATCAAATTCGATACCGGCAACTTTGAGGGCACCTTTGCCAACAGGTGTGCGCGATCCTCGCCCACCTCTGCTTCTATGATGTCAACCCGTTTCCATTCGCACAGCATCTTCAGGATCTTTTCGATCTCTGTGCGCCTCTCTGCAAAGCGCACTTCGCTCCCGTGCTTCGGTGCAAATACGATGTGATATGTGCAATTCCGGCTCAAGTGCGTCAGATAGCCGGGCGCAAAAAGCATGCCCACCATCAGCGGCGTGGCCAGCATGATCGGGAACAGATAGCGCATGAGCGCCACCGGCCCAAAGAGTATACCCAGCGCATAGACAAACATGGGCAGATAGCCCAGCGTGAACCGCTTATTTCGGCGGATCAGCAGGTCGAGCGGCAGAAGCGTCAGCAGCCACATGCCCGCGCCTGTAACGCCCATCGCCCACGGTTGGCCATTGTAATAAAACGTTCGTTCCAGATACGTCCGATACGGTTCAAGCAGGCAGTGGCGCTCGATGCCGCAGAAATTGATCTCCTCGAACGTCCACTGCAAGATCAGCCCTGTGGCCATGCCCCGCCGCATGTTCCAGTACGGTTTGATCATTTCCCATGTCGCCGTCAGGTATTGCACAGGATTCTGGAGGCCCAGCTCGACATACAGCTTGAGATACCGCATCGGATTGCTGAAACACACATCCGTGCGGAAGACGGACTTGAGCGGATCCGCCGTAAAGGTCGAAAACTCATACAGCGGCTTCGTATCGCTCACCAGTTCAAGCAGGGTTTCGTATTGCTCCGGTGTCATGTTGTCCGGCGCGTTGCCGGACAGATACTGGTTGCAGACGTAGCCCATCTGCTGAATGGGCAGCGAGAAATTTTCCCGACTGTCCGATCTGGGGAGATGAAGCCCATATGTGCAGAAGGCCGAAAAAACGACGCTGACCAGCACGGCGGCCATCAGACTGCGGTGCATCGCCCGCTTCCGGATGCGAAATATCCAATGGCCCGCAAGCAACGCCACCAGGATATACAGGCCCGCGTTGCGCATCAGGCACACCAGCGCGCCCGTGAGCGCCAGCCTGACCGGATGTTCTCCCTCATCCGACAGGTGCTGCCAGTAGTCGATGACAAAGTGCAGCAGGCAGACGCCAAAGAGCACGTCCTTCGTGCCGTTCATGGCGAGCGCCTGAATGGCAGGATGGAGGGCCAGCCACGCCGCACCGAGTGCAATCACCGGCACGGGCACGCCTTTGCGCTTCAGGTAGGCCAGAGCACGCGCGCCCGCGCCGCTGACCATCAGCGCCTGAAAGGCGATAAACGCCGCATATCCGGCCGTATAGCTGCCCAACACCTTCTCGCCGACCGCCAGAAAGACGCCGATCAGGCAGGTATGCAAAACAGGATTGGCGGCATTGAGCGAATATCCATCCAGATGAAAAAACTGTGCCACTTGAACGGGCACATCGTAGCCGAATGTCCCGGGGAACAGCGCCAGATAGGCCGGAATCCAGCAGACGGTCAAGCCCGCCCAGAGCAGGCAGAACCTCCGGCGCGCGGGAAACCGTCTCATCATTCCCGCCGCCATCGTCGCTGCACCCAGCAGATAGACCGCACCCATTCCAAGCGTATACATGCCTCACGCCTCCCGTTTGCTTTCGTACAACGCCACACAGCGCGCCGCCTGGAAATCCCGCCACAAAGAGGCGCTGTTTGCCCAAAGACAACGCCGCATGAGTCGGGCGGACTTCATGTTATGAAATCGTCGGAATAGAATACTTGTATTATATCATCCCACTTTTTTGTTGTCAACATGACGAGCGTACTGTATGCGCCCGCTTGCCTTGCGCGCCTCACCGCAAGGCAAGCGCAAAAAGACCGCCGGCGCATCGCCGGCGGTCTCGGCAGCCCGGCCAGAACAGGCCCGGCCGCATGCGTTTTCACTTTTCAAACGGGAATTTCAGGCCGTTCTGCGCGCGCACCGCATCCATGATCTCCATCACGGCGACGGTCTGCGCGGGCGTGATGTGCTCGCTGTGCAGCTTGCCCGCCGCGACGCAGGCCATGGCCTCGCGAATCTCGTACTCGTAGCCGTTCACGTCGAACGGGCGCCTGATCTCATACGGCGCACGATCCTCCGCGTAGACGGTCACGACCTGCGGGTTCTTGAACTCCGGGATCTCCATGCGGCCCTTCGTGCCATAGATGACGCCCTTGACCGGAATCTGCGCGCCGATGGCGCAGGTGAGCTGCGCGACGGCGTCGCCCCGGCGCAGCGTGATCGCGTCGATGGCGTCGGTGCCCGCGTCGTTCATGATCAGCTGGCTGGAGATGGCGTCCGGCGCATAGCCCAGGCACATGCACGCAAAGCCCACGGCGTATACGCCGATGTCCAGCAGCGTGCCGCCGGCCAGGCTCGCGTCGAACTTGCGCGCCTGGCGCGCGGTCGTGTAGCCGTACTGCGCGGTCACGGCGCGGATCTCACCGATCTCGCCGGAGGCAAGCACACGCTCCACCTCGCGATACACCGGGCAGAGCTTCGTCCAGAACGCCTCCATGACGAACACGCCCTTCTCCTGCGCCAGTGCGAAGACCTCCCTGGCCTCCTGCGCGTTGACGGTAAAGCTCTTCTCGCACAGGATGGGCTTGCCGCAGGCGATGATCCGCTTCATGTCCTCAGCGTGGTGGTTGTGCGGCGTGGCGATGTAGACGATGTCCACCTCCGGGTCGCGGGCCAGCGCCTCGCAGCTGTCATAGCGTCCGGGGATGCCGTAGCGATCCGCGAACGCGTTCGCGCTCTCCATGCTGCGCGAGGCGACGGCGCAAAGCGTCGCCTCCCCGTCCATGGCGCGCACGGTGTCCGCGAAGACCGTCGCCATGACGCCGGTCGATACAATGCCCCACTTCATTTGATTGCGCCTCGCTTTCCATTGTCGGCGGCTTCGCCGCGGCGCTTCCTGCTGCGGTTGCTGCGGTAGACCTCCCGCCACAGCGGCGGATACAGCAGCATCAGCATCGGGAAGATCTCCAGACGGCCGGCCAGCATGTCAAAGATCAGCACGACCTTGCTCAGATCGCTCAGGAAGCCGAAGTTGCACGTCGGGCCGACCAGCGCGAGGCCGGGGCCGACGTTGTTGAACGTCGTGGCGACGGCGGTAAACGTGCTGACCAGATCCATGTTCTCCAGGCTGACCACGAGCACCGACGCGCAGAAGATGATGAACGCGCCGACGAAGTACACGTAGATGGCGTAGAGCGTCTCCTCCTCCACGTCCTTGCCCTCAAAGCGCACCCGGCGCACGCTGCGCGGATGCAGGAAGGAACCGACGTAACCGCCCATGGCCTTGGCGGACATCACCCAGCGCGACACCTTCAGGCCGCCGCCCGTGCTGCCCGCGCATGCGCCGATGAACATCAGCAGCACGAGGACGCCCTTTGAGAACGAAGGCCAGAGGTCAAAGTCCACCGTGGCAAAGCCCGTCGTGGTGATGATGGAGGCCACCTGGAAGGCGGCGTTGCGCAGGTTGTGCTCGGCGGTGAGCGTCGCATCGTAGATGTTGGCGAAGACGAGCAGCGTCGCCGCCACGATGATGATCAGATACCAGCGCATCTCCTCGCAGGAGAGCGCATCCCTGATCTTCTTCATGAAGATCAGGAAGTAGACGTTGAAATTGACGCCGAAGAGGATCATGAAGATCGTCACGACCCACTGGATATACGGCGAAAAGCTGGTGAACGAGTCGTTTCTAAAGCCGAAGCCGCCCGTGCCGGCCGTGCCGAAGACCGTGCACAGCGCTTCAAAGGGCACCATGCCGCCCAGCAGCAGCAGGATGAACTGCACGATGGTCAGCACGACGTAGAGCAGGTAGAGGATCTGCGCCGTATAGCGCACCTTGGGCACGAGCTTGCCCACGACCGGGCCGGGGCTCTCCGCCTTCATGAGGAACATGTTGCTGCCGCCGACCATGGGCAGCACCGCCAGCAGGAACACCAGCACGCCCATGCCGCCGATCCAGTGCGTGAAGCAGCGCCAGATCATGCAGCAGTGGCTCATGGCCTCCACGTCCGAGAGGATGCTCGCGCCGGTGGTCGTAAAGCCCGATACGGTTTCAAACAGCGCGTCGACGAAGCGCGGGATGTCGCCGGAGAGCACGAAGGGCAGCGCGCCGAACACGGACATGACGATCCAGCTCAGCGCCGTGGCGACGAAGCCCTCGCGCGCGTAGAAATTGGGGTTGTTGGGCCGCTTGTGCGTGAGCAGAAAGCCCAGCAGCGCGCACAGCGCCATCACGGCCAGGAAGGCGAAGCCCTGCTTTTCCCTGTAGATGACCGCCGTGACCAGCGGCAGGCCCATCAGGGCCGCCTCGATGTTGAGAATCCAGCCCAGCACATATCTGACAGACTTTATATTCATCGCGATACCTCTCAGGCCAGCAAGTCGCTGATGTCCTTGAAGCCGCTGTGCGTGGTGACGACGATCACCGTGTCATCGGCCCGAATCGCATCCTGGCCGCGCGGGAAGATCAGCTTGCCCTTGCGGCCGATGCAGGCGACGAGCAGGTCGGGCTTCATCTTGAGTTTCATCAGCGGCACGCCGATGACGGGCGCGTCCGCACCGACGTGGAATTCGAGCGCCTCGGCCTGCCCGCCGAAGAGATGATAGAGCGTCTCCACGTTGCTGCCGATGGTATTCTGACGCGCGCGCACGTAGGCGATGATCGTCTCGGAGGTGATGTACTTGGGATAGACGACGCTGCCCAGCTCCAGCCCGTCGATCACATCGCCGAACGTGATGCGGTTGATCTTGGTGATCGTCTTGAGGCCGGGAATGCGCTTGGCGTAGAGCGTGAGCAGGATGTTCTCCTCGTCAAGGCCGGTGAGCGGCACGAACGCCTCCACGTCCTCGATGCCCGCCTCGCGCAGCAATGCCTCGTCGCCGCCGTCGCCGCAAATGACCACGGCGCCCGGCAGCAGCGTGCTCAGCTCCGCGCAGCGCGCCGCGTCCTGCTCGATGATCTTGACCTCCACCTTGCGGGCAAGCAGCTGTCTGGCCAGATAATAGGAGGCCTTGCTGCCGCCGATGATCATGCAGCTGCCCACGGCGTGACGGCGCATGCCCAGGGATTCAAAGATCTTCTGGCTGTCGCGCGTGGAGGCGAGGATGGTGACGTCGTCGCCCTCCAGCAGTTCAAAGGAACCGTCCGGGATATGCGCCCGGCCCGCGCGCTCCACCGCGCACACCAGATAGCCAAAGCCGAAGATGCTCTCCAGCTGCATGACCTTGCGCCCGCACAGCGCGTTGCCGGCGGGGATCTTGAAGCGCACCAGCTCCGCCTGCCCCTTGGCAAAGGCGCTGACCGTCAGCGCCTGCGGGCGGAAGAGGACGCGCGCGATCTCGCGGGCCGCCTCCAGTTCGGGGTTGATGATCATGGACAGGCCCAGCTGCGCGCGCAGGAAGGAGAGCTCCTCCGCGTAGTCGGGGTTGCGCACGCGGGCGATGGTCGCGATGCCCTCGCCATGCTTGCGGGCGATGATGCAGCACAGCAGGTTCAGCTCATCCGATCCGGTCACGGCGATGACCAGATCGGCCTTGTCCACGCCCGCCTCCTCCAGCACGCTCAGGCTCGCGCCGTTGCCGCGAATGCCCATCACGTCGAATATCTCCGTCGTATCCTGTATGGCACGCTCATTGGTATCCACGATGGTGATGTCATGCCCTTCGCGCACGAGCTGCTCGGTCAGCGTGTGGCCGACCTTGCCGCAGCCGACGATGATGATGCGCAGCGCGCCCGGCTTCTTCTTTGCAGTTTTTCCCTGCATGTCGTTATCCTCCAGTGATTTGGCGCCAAACGGCGAAATTCTTGGAAACAGCTTCATTATATCCCCGCCCGACGGCGCTGTCAACCAATCTCAAGTTTTCCTGACTTGAAGCCGCCGGGTGCCCGCACATTTTTCCGAGAGTCAGTCATCAGGCTTGCAACCTGCACGTTTTCCTGTTATGATAAGCGCAGAAATGGGCATGCTGCGCATGCGCGGCTGCCGCCGACAGAAAGGAAGGAATGGTCGATGAAAAAGACCAAACGCCGTGAAATCCACCTGAGCTTTTCCCTCGCCGCGGTCGTCTATCTGCTGCTGGGGCTGCTCATGTTTCTGGCCCCCAACACCAGCCGCAAGCTGCTGTGCACGCTGGTGGGCGCTGGCGTCACGATCTACGGCCTGCTCAACATCCTGCCCTGCCTGATGAGCCGGGGCGAGCAGCGCTATACGTTCGACCTGTTCATCGGCGTCCTGGCGCTGGCCTTCGGCGTGTTCTCGCTGATCAATCAGACGCTGCTGATGGATTTCCTGTTCACCGCGCTGGGCGTGATCATCTGCGTGACCAGCGTGCTGGGCATCCGCCGCGCGCTGAACCTGCGCTACTACGGCTTTGCGCGCTGGTGGGCGCCCATGGCCGCCAGCACCGCCTCGCTCGTGCTGGCGCTTGCCATCGTCTTCTTCCCCGGCTTCTTTGGCAACATGCTCATGCGCGTGCTGGGCGTCATCCTCGTCGTGGAAGCGGTGTCCGACCTGATCAACATCCGCCGCCTGAGCGATTACGCCCAGCGCGTGACCGTCACCTACAACGTGGAGGACTGACAGCCCGGCGCAAAATTCTCAAAAAATGACGAAAAGGCATTGACAATCCCCCCTTTTCGGGATTATAATACCTTTCGTTCGGATTGATAGCTCAGTCGGTTAGAGCACCCGCCTGATAAGCGGGAGGTCGGTGGTTCGAGTCCACTTCAATCCACCATATTCCTCAGTAGCTCAATGGCAGAGCATTCGGCTGTTAACC
>CALVKT010000070.1 GCA_944333055.1 uncultured Clostridia bacterium | reverse complement strand
AGTTTAGAGATTGTAAATTTCACGTCTCCATACCGTAAGAGAGACGGCATCCAGAATCCGCACGTTTTTTCATGCGCCCCTCAAAAGCCGAACGAACGAAAAATGTCCTTGTAAACTTTGCGAAAATCGCTTGACAAAATGCGCGGAATATGGTTTAATCTCTGTCGCAACATAACCTTGAAGTATCGTATTTCTAAACTCTTTATCTATTTTTTCGATTTTTCGGCGCATCGCGCCCTCCAGGAGGCTTCCATGCAGACCATTCTTTCCATCCGCGACCTTCGCGTCGTCTTTGAGGACGGATTCACCGCTCTGGGCGGCGTCAGCCTGGACATCGGGCAAAACGAATTCGTCACGCTGCTGGGGCCGTCCGGCTGCGGCAAGACGACGCTGCTGCGCTGCATCGGCGGGTTTGAGACGCCCACCGGCGGCGAGATCCTCTACAAGGGGCAGAACATCATCCCCCTGCCGCCCTACAGGCGCAACATCAACACGGTCTTTCAGCGCTATGCGCTCTTCCCCCACCTGAACGTCGCACAGAACGTCGCGTTCGGCCCGGGGCTGCGCGGCGCGGACAAGCGCCAGACGGCCGCGGAGGTCTCCCGCATGCTCGGCCTGGTCGGCCTGGCCGGGTTTGAAAAACGGCGCATCGCCAGCCTGTCAGGCGGGCAGCAGCAGCGCGTGGCCATCGCGCGCGCGCTGATCAACAGGCCCGACGTGCTGCTGCTGGACGAGCCGCTGGGCGCGCTGGACCTGAAGCTGCGCCGGGAGATGCAGGGTGAGCTCAAGCGCATCCAGCGCGAGAGCGGCATCACGTTCATCTTCGTGACGCATGACCAGGAGGAGGCGCTGACCATGAGCGACCGCGTCGCCGTGATGAGCGCCGGAAAGATCCTGCAGCTGGGCACGCCCGAGGACATCTACAACGAGCCGCAGAGCGCGTTCGTGGCTGACTTCATCGGCGAGAGCGACATCCTGCCCGGCACGATGGTGCGCGACCGGCTGGTGCGTTTTCTGGGCTGCGACTTCCCGTGCGTGGACGTGGGCTTTGGCCAGGATGCGGCGGTGGACATCGTGCTGCGCCCCGAGGATGTCAAGCTGCGCCCCGAGGACGACCCGACCTGCGCCGCCATGCCCGCGGGCGAGGTGACGTCGCTGCTGTTCAAGGGCGTGCACTATGAGATGAAGGTGCGCGTGGGCGGCGACACGCTGCTGGTGCACTCCACGCATGCGCGCCCCGTAGGCACGCGGGTGCGTCTGTTCGTCGCGCCGGAGGACATCCAGGTCATGCACAAGAGCGACAGCTCGCCCGACGTGCTCAAGCGCCACGCGCAGCGCGCGCAGTGAAGGGGGCCAGCGCATTGAAGAAGAAAAACCGGGCGTTGCTCGTGCCCTTTGTGCTGTGGGCGGCGATCTTCATCGTGCTGCCGCTGCTGATGATCGTCTATTACGGCGTTACCGTCGAGGTCACGCCGCCCTATGAGGAGATCGTGCAGGCGGATGGCAGCGTTGCGTTCGCGCTCGAGGATGGCGCCGTCACCGCCGAGCGCCCGCAGAAGGAGACGGTCTTCTCGCTGTCCAACTTCCGGCGTATGCTCGAGCCCACCTACCTCAAGCTGCTGGGCCGTTCGCTCAAGATCGCCGCGATCACCACAGGCATCTGCCTGCTGCTGGGCTATCCCGTGGCCATGATCCTCAGCGGGCGCGACTTCAAGCGCCCCGCGCTGTGGCTGATGCTGATCATCCTGCCCATGTGGATGAACTTCCTGCTGCGCACCTACGCCTGGATGAGCATCCTGGAAAACAGCGGCATCCTCAACAGCTGGATCGCCGCGCTGCGCGAGGCCGTGCCCGCGCTGGACGCGTGGCTCACCGACCGCGGCGTGGGCCGCAAGATCATCTTCCTCTACAATGAAAACGCGGTCATTCTCGGCATGGTCTACAACTACCTGTCCTTCATGATCATGCCCATCTACACCGTCATCGTCAAGATCGACCGCAGCCTGCTCGAGGCCGCGGCAGACCTGGGCGCCAGCCCGACCCAGAGCTTCCTGCGCGTGACGCTGCCCTATTCGCTGCCGGGCGTGCTGGAGGGCGTGACGATGGTGTTCGTGCCCGCGGTGACGACATTCGTCATCAGCCAGCTGATGGGCGGCGGCAAGGTGCCGCTCATCGGCGACGTCATCCAGAATCAGTTCGGCAAGGCGAACGACTGGCACTTCGGCGCGACGCTCTCGCTGCTGGTGATGGTCGTCGTGCTGGCGTTCATGGGTGCGCTCCAGCGCATCGACAGGGAGGAAGAACCGCAGAAGGAGGTGCGCATCCTCTGATGAGAAAGCTCCGAAAGGCGTATATCGGCCTGATCATGGCGTTCCTCTACGCGCCCATCGCACTGCTGATCCTCTACTCCTTCAACGCCAGCAAGTCCCGCGCGCAGTGGGGCGGATTCACGCTGCGCTGGTACAGGGAACTCTTTGCCGACGAGGCGATCATGGCCGCGCTGGGCACGACGCTCTCCGTCGGCCTGCTCTCCGCGCTGATCGCCACCGTGCTGGGCACGGCGGGCGCCATCGCGCTCTTCCAGATGAAGCGCCGCCCGCGCGGGATCATGATGGCCGTCATCAAGCTGCCGATGCTCAACTCCGAGGTCGTCACCGGCGTGTCGCTGATGTTGCTTTACGCGATGGTGCACATCCAGCTGGGCTACGCCACGCTGCTGCTCTCGCACGTGGCCTTCTGCGTGCCCTACGTGGTGCTCAGCGTGATGCCCAAGCTCCGCCAGCTCGACCCGAACATCGCGGAGGCGGCGCAGGATCTGGGCGCAACGCCCTTGCAGGGCTTCTTGCGCGTGATCCTGCCGGACATCCTGCCCGGCGTGTTCTCCGGGTTCATCATGGCGCTGACGATGTCCATCGACGACTTCGTCGTCAGCTTCTTCACCACGGGCTCCGGCGTGAGCAACCTGTCCATCACCGTCTACACGATGGCCAAGCGCGGCATCTCGCCCAAGATCAACGCGCTCTCCACGCTGATCTTCGCCTGCGTGTTCGTGCTGCTGGTGGGCATCAACCTGCAGGATCTGCGCAAGGACAGCAAGCGCGTGGAGAAGGTGCGCATCCCCTACTGATCGGCCCCTTTCAACCGGCGCGTAGCGAAGAAGGGAGTCTGAGGGAATTCATCCCTCAGGCGGGGTCTGGGGCGGCAGCCCCAACGTTGCCCCAACGTTCCATGGCGCAGGGGCGCGCCGCAGGCGCAATCATGCGCCACGCCGATTTGCTTCAAACCGGCGCGAAGCGAAGAAGGGAGTCTGAGGGATTTCATCCCTCAGGCGGGGTTTGGGGCGGCAGCCCCAGCGTTCCCCAACGCGCCATGGCGCAGGGCGCGCCGGCTTGCAGCACTTTGGCGGTCAATCCGCATGAGAAGCTACGACATGGAGGTAACGACGTGAAGAAGGTCTTTCGGAAAAAGAGCCTGCTCGCCCTGCTGATCCTCGCGGCGCTCCTGGCGCTGCTTGCGGGCGGCGGCGGGCGCGAGGAGGCGGCGGTGCCGCAGGCGGAGGAAGAAGAGGCCGCGCCGTGGGCGGTCATGCCGGAGAACCCGGCGCCCATGACGGGCGAGACGATCTCCGTGTACAACTGGGGCGATTACATCGACAGCGACGTGATCGACATCTTCGAGGCGGAGACCGGCATTCGGGTCATCTACGAGACGTTTGAGACGAACGAGGACATGTACGCCAAGATCGCCCTGGGCGGCTCCAGCTACGACGTGATCGTGCCCAGCGACTACATGGTCGAGCGCATGATTCAGGAGAAGCTGCTCCAGCCGATCAACTGGAACAACGTGCCCAACGTCAAAAACATCGACCCGCGCTTTACGCACGAAAGCTACGACCCGGACTTCGCCTACGCCGTGCCCTACACCTGGGGCACGATGGGCATCCTCTACAACACGCAGACGGTGCTGGAGCGGCCCACGAGCTGGGACATCCTGCTCGATGAGGAATACCGCATGGACATGTTCATGCTCAACTCGCCGCGCGACACGCTGGCCATCGCGCTGGTGATGTGCGGGCACGACCTCAACTCCGTCGATCCGGCCGATCTGGCCGACGCCAAGGCGCTGCTCATCGAGCAGAAGCCGCTGGTGCTGGCCTACGTCGTCGATGAGGTGAAGGACAAGATGATCGCGGGCGAGGCGTCCCTGGCGCTGGTGTGGAGCGGCGACGCCACCTACTGCATGAGCGAGAGCGACGAGCTGGATTATGTCGTGCCTGAAGAGGGCAGCAACATCTTCTACGACGCGCTGTGCATCCCGGCCAACGCGCGCAACGTCTCCGGCGCGGAAAAGTTCATCGACTTCCTGTGCCGCGCGGACATCGCCGCCATGAACTACGAATACGTCGGCTACGCCATCCCCAATCAGGCGGCCATCGAGCTGATGGGCGAGCAGGCGTACAACGCTTCCCCGGTCAACAACCCGCCGCAGGAGACGCTTGACAAGTGCCAGGTGTTCAAGTATCTGGGCGATGAGACGCGGCTCTACGACACGATCTGGACGGAGATCATCAGCGAGTTTTGACGCGATCAGATGCACGCAAAAACGGACGAGCGATCGTCCGTTTTTGTATGTGTGGCATGCCGGGACCGCGGGCGCGTTTCGCTTCGCGGCGGTTTAAAGGGGGTGGGCGTGGCGCATGATGGCGCCTGCGGCGCGCCCTGCGCCATGGAATGTTGGGGACGTTGGGGGGACGTTGGGGCTGCCGCCCCAAACCCCGCCTGAGGGATGAAATCCCTCAGACTCCCTTCTTCGCTTCGCGGCGGTTTAAAAGGGGAGTGGGCGCGTCACCCGCCCCGCAGCACGTTCTCCCAATCATCGGGGAAGCCGCACAGCGCGAAATTCGCCTTGGGGTATTCTTCGGCGAGCTGCGCGATGCCGCGAATCATGTCGCCGTAGACGCGGTGATTGCCCGCGACGGTGCGCAGCGCCAGCAGCGTGGGGAAGACGAAGTGGCTTTTGTACGTCTGGTATTCGGGCGGCAGGATGGGCTGGTGCTCGATTTGCTGGTTGTAGAGCCGCGCGTAGTGCGCGCAGATGTTGCGCACGTCCACGGCGGCGGCGATCAGCGCGTCCATGGCCTCCGGCGTCAGGTGGTATTCCCGGCTGACGGCCCACTGGTCGTACTCGGTGAGCAGGTCGTAGAGCTGGGCGAGCATGCCGAAGGAGAACAGCTCCACCGCGACCCACACGGGGAAATGGCCGCCGTACTTCGTCTGATGGTGGCGCACGAAGGCCAGGTCGTCCTGGCGGCGCACCTCGACCTTGAACTTGTTCATCAGGTTCTTGTGCGAGCCGTGGGACTGCTTGTCCAGCCGGAAGTTGGCGGGATTCGTGTAGCCGGTGGAGCCGTATGTGATCGCCAGGTGATAGGAGAGCCGGGCGCGAAGCTGCACTTCGAAGAATTCGAGCACCGGCAGAATCTGGTGGCGCAGGCCCATGTCAAAGAGGTACAGGTCGTACAGGTCATCCAGCGACACGCCGTCCAGGAAGCGCTGCGGGTCGTCCGCGCGGCGCAGGTGCTTGCCGTACGTGGTCAGGCGGTAGTAGTTGACCGTGGAGAGGATGTGGCGCGCGCGGTCGACGTTGCCCACGTCCAGGCCGTGCACGTCCAGCAGGCGTCGGGCCTGATCCTCGTAGCTGCGCGCGGGCTTGACGGGCGCGAACAGGGCTTTTTTGCTCATGACAAATGCTCCTTAAAAAGGCCGCAAAGCATGCGCTGCTCTGCGGCTTTCGTCGTTTACGGTTTGTTGATCTCCAGCACCTTGTCGCGAAGCTGCTTTTCCAGGCGGCCCAGCTCGATGGCCGCCTCCGCGCGCTTCTGCGCGCCCTCGCGCTGAATCTTCTGCACCTCGGCGAGCGTGTCGATGAGCGCGGTGTTGGCCATGCGGATGGTCTCCAGGTCGATCACGCCGCGCTCGGCCTCCTTCGCCGTCTCGATGGTGCCCGTCTTGAGGCGCTCCGCGTTGCTGCGCAGCAGCTCGTTGGTCATGTCGGTGACGGACTTCTGCGCCTTGAGCGCCTCCTCGGCGTGCTGCATGCCCATGGCGATGACCATCTGGCTCTTCCAGAGCGGGATGGTGTTGGCGACGGTCGACTGGATGCGCTCGGCGAGCACGTTGTCGTTGTTCTGCATCAGGCGGATCTGCGGGCCCATCTGCACGGAGACCATGCGCGTGAGCTTGAGATCGTGGATGCGCTTTTCAAAGCGCTCGATGAGCTGGGAGAAGTCGTTGGCGGCCTGCGCGTCGGCGGGGTCGGCGGTCTCCTGCGCCTTGGCCAGCAGCGGCGGCAGCTCCTGCTCGCGCAGGCGGCGCAGCTTGAGCTCGCCGGCGATGATGTAGAGCGTCAGCTCGTGATAGTACTGCTCGTTCTGCTTGTAGAGCTCGTCGAGCATGATGGCGTCCGCGATGAGCTGCTTTTGATGGCCCTGCAGCGCGGAGACGATCTGCATCACGTTCTCCTCGACCTTGTCGTACCTGGCCCTGAGCTGGGTGAGGTTGCTGCCGGCCTTCTTGAACAGGCCGAAGAAGCCGCCCTTCTTGCCATCGTCCACGTCAAAGCCCTTGAGCTCGGCGACCAGCTCGGTGAGCATGTCGGAGATCGCGCCGGTGTCCTTGGTCTTCACGTCCGCGAGGATCTTGTCGGAGAACTGGGAGATCTTCATCTGCGCCGCGTTGCCGTACTTGAGCACGGTCTCGCTGTCGTGGATGTCGATGCGCTCCACGAAGGCGAGCACGGCGGCCTTCTCCTGCTCGGAGAGGTTGTCGAAGTTGAGCGAATCCTCCTCGGCGGAGACGGGTTCCATCGGCTGCTGCGCGGCCTGTGCGGCGGGGGCAGCCTGCGCGGCCTGCGCGGCGGGCACGGCCTGATCCGGGGCGCTCTTCGGCTCTTCGCCGGGCAGAATCAGATTGGGGATCGGGTTGTCCATGTTGTTCTCTCCTTTTATCGTAGTCGGCCCTGACGGCGCATATGCACGGATGCAAGGGTATTATACTATTGATGATACACCAATTTCTGCGGGGTGTAAAGCTTTTCTTTGCGCGGGTTCTGTGATAGAATAATCTCCATACTGTGCCGCCGGCGCATGGCGGCCGATTCGGAGGACGGACACATGACGAAACGGGAGTGGATCGCGGACGGCATCCTGACGCTCACGGCGATGATCTGGGGCACGGGCTTTGTGGTGATGAAGAACACGCTGGAGAGCATCCCGCCCGCGATGATCATCGCGATCCGCTATGCGGCGGCCGCGGCGCTGACGGCCGTGCTCTTTCGCCGCCACCTGCGGGGCATCGCGCGTGCGGACGTGCTGCGCGGGGCGATGGTGGGCGCGCTGCTCTCGCTGGCCTACATCGTGCAGACGATCGGGCTGAGCCTGACGACGGCGGGCAAGAACGCGTTCCTGACGACGGTGTACGTGCTGCTGGTGCCCTTTGGCGGCTGGCTGCTCTTCGGACAGAGGCCGGGCCGGCGCAGCTTCTTGGCGGCGTCTTTGATGCTGCTGGGCATCGGCTGCCTCTCGCTGGATGGGGAGAGCGGCGGGCTCAACCGGGGCGACCTGCTGACGCTGCTGTGCGGCGTGTTCTACGCGGCGCACATCATGGCGGTGGAGCGCTGCCAGCGCAGGACGGACGCCTACGCGCTGATCGTGCTGCAATTCGCGTTTGCGGCGGTGTTTGCGGCGATATACTCGCTGTGCTTTGAGCGGGGCATGCCGGTGCGCATCGGCGCGGACACGGTCGGCGGCCTGCTGTACCTGATCGTCTTCTCCACGGCGCTGGCCATGAGCCTGCAAAACATCGGCCAGAGCATGGCGCCCGCCTCGCACGCGGCGATCCTGCTCTCGCTGGAGTCGGTGTTCGGCGCGCTGGCCTCGTGCATCTTCCTGGGCGAGACCGTCACGCGCACGATGCTGCTGGGCTTTGCGGTGATCTTCTGCGCGCTGATGATCAACGCGAGCGCCCCGCACGCGGATCGGGCGTAAGGCCGAATGTGGTCATGGCGATGCCGGGAGGCTGTTCTGCCGCGGCGTTCGCGGAAGAAGTTTGAAAAACCGGCAGAAAAGGCCGAAAAAAAGCCGGGGCCGCCCCGAAGGGTGGCCCCGGCATGGTTCCGTCCGGCCGGTCGGCGCGCCGGACGGGCGCTCACTTGAGGCAGGCGTCCATGAAACGGATGATGCCGGCCTCGACTTCGTCCTTCAGGTCGGCGTAGTTGTGGATCTCGTGGCGATAGCCGGAGTAGAGCCGGGTGGTGACGGTGTGGCCGCTGTCGACGAGCCAGTTGGACACCTGATACACGCCGCTGCCGTACTGGCCCACGGGGTCCTGATCGCCGGCGATGTTGTAGATGGGCAGCGCGCAGGGCACCTTTTGGGCCCATTCGGGGCCGGTGATGACCTCGATCATCTCGGCGAAGTCATACAGGGACTGATTTTGTGTGGCCCTGGTGAAGGCGTCGAAGGGGTCGTTGGCGTGGTCATACTGGACGCAGGGGTCGTGGCAGATCCACTCGTTGCCGATGCTCGGCGCGCCGCAGCGGCCGAACATCCAGCCCAGCAGAATGTTCGTGAAGCGGGGATCGGCGTCCTTGCCCTGACCGGCGTCGATGGCCTCCTTGAGCGCGGCCATGGCCTCCTTGAGGGTGGGCCATACGCCGCTGGTGCCGCATAGGGTGACGCCGGTGAGCTCGTCGCCGTACTTGGCGATGAAGTCGCGGGCGATGAAGGAGCCCATGCTGTGGCCGAACATGAAGTAGGGCAGCGCCGGATAGAGCGCTTGCACTTGCTCCTTGAAGCGGTGCTCGTCCTCCATCATGGTGTGGCAGCCGGCATCGCCCCAGTCGCCCCAGGTGTCGTTCTCAAGGGCGGTCTTGCCGTGGCCCACGTGGTCGTTGGCGGCGACGATGTAGCCGGCATCCATGAATTTGACGATCATGTGCAGGTAGCGGCGGGAATGTTCGCCGAAGCCGTGGATGAGCTGGACGATGCCCCTGGGTTTGCACGCGGGCACATAGACCCAGCCGTAGACCTGATCCCGGCCGTTGTAAGAGGGGAATTGCAGTTCGTGCAGCATGCTGTGTACCTCCTTTGACGCAGTGGTTGGTCGAGTGCCGTCTGCCTTGATTATAAGCGCATGCGGGCGTCCTGTCAAAGGATTTTGCGGCGCATGGCGGCCGCGGCAACCGTGCAGGCGGAAAAAGGGAAAAACAAAAAAGCCCTGAATCATCAGGACCTTTTATCTGGTGCGGTAGATGGGACTTGAACCCATACGTCATACAACACACGCCCCTCAAACGTGCCTGTCTGCCAATTCCAGCACTACCGCGTATTCGATTCGCTGCATCGGCGATGCAACGGGATTATTATATGCAAAATGGGACGGCTTGTCAAGGCTTGTTCAAAAATTTTTCTGACCTGCGCGATTTTATGGAAGAAAAGGGCGCCGGCGCTCGTCTTATGCTGTAAAGCGGTGCGCGTGTTTTTGACAGAAAAACCTTGCATACGACAAGAAAATGAAGTATGATATAAGTTGCATGATTGTATAAAGAACCATGGGTGAGACGCTCGTCTGAAACGAAAGGGGTGAGGGGCATGTCGGAGGACAGGCGGTACAGGAGAAGACCGCGGCAAATGGCGCAGTTGCCCCCGCAGGACGAGGATTCCTTCCCGGCGCAGGAGACGCACCGCATCGTGGCGGGGCAGGAGGACGCGCCGGAGTGGATGGTTTCCGCCAGCCGCGTGTCCGGCGCGGCGGAGCGCAGGGGCGCGTCGACGCGCCCGGAGAAGGCCCGCGCGCCGCAGGCCGAAAAGGCGGGCGCAGCGGACGCCGCAGGCGTGAAGCGGGCGCCCAGGACGGCGAAGAAGCAGACGCCGAAGCGCGCGCGCAGCGCGTCGGGCGAAAAGAAGGCAAAGCCGGCCAAGCGCACGGCCAGGAAGCCGCTGAGCAAGAAGGCCGCCGCGCGCCGCCGGTCGCGCGTGCGCAAGGGCGTCGCCGCCGTGCTGGGCGTGATGCTCCTGTGCGTGCTGGTGACGGTGGGCGTGATGGGCGTCAGCCGCCTGGTGGACATCAAGCAGACGCTTGACCGGGGCGACGGCGTGTTCTATGCCAACATCTTCGTCAACAACATCCCGCTGGAGGGCAAGACGCTCGACGAGGCCGCGGCCGTCGTCTCCCAGCAGGTCGAATCGCAGATTCGCAGCTTCAGCATCACGCTGCGCACCACGGACGGCAGCGGCCGCTCGTGGAACATCACGGGCGAGGACCTCAAGATGCAGTACGACGTGGCGGATCAGCTCGATCAGCTCTGGGCGATCGGCCACACGGGCTCCTCCGCCGCCCGCTATGAGCAGGTCAAGGCGCTGGAAGAAGAGCCCGTCATGCGCTACACGACGCTCACATACGACCTCTCCAGCGTCAACCAGATCCTCTCGCAGATCAAGCAGGAGGTCGACAAGGCCCCGGTGAGCGCCATACGCGTGGACGACGACACCAAGTGGCCGCCCTTCTCCTACACGGACGACGTGCCGGGTCAGGAGCTGGACATCACCGGCCTCAACGAGCACATCTGCGGGATGGTCGACCGTCTGGAATCCGGCACGGTCGATCTGTCGCCCACCGTGGTGCAGGCGCCGGTCACGCGCGAATACCTGGAGAGCCAGATCGTGCAGCTGAGTTCCTATGAGACGGCCATCGGCGCGACGAGCGATCCGGGCCGCTTCATCAACATCGAGAACGGCACCAGGAAATTCGACAAGCTGATCATCAAGTCCGGCGAGTCGGTTTCCTTCAACAAGGTCGCGGGCAGGCGCACATACGCCAACGGCTATGCCGACGCGCCGGAGCTTGCCTACGGCGACTACCGCACCGGCGTGGGCGGCGGCATCTGCCAGGTGTCTTCCACGCTCTACAACGCCGTGGTGAACGCGGGCCTGGAGGTCACGACGCGCTACCAGCACTCCCTCGCCTCCAACTACGTGCCGCTGGGCCTGGATGCGACGGTGCAGGACGACCGGCTGGACTTCGTCTTCAAGAACACGACGAACGCGGACATCTACATCTCCACCGAGTATTACAAGAAGAAGGGCTACTGGCACACGAAGTTCACCATCCACGGCCGGCCCGATCCAAACGGCTACAGCTACAAGCTGGAATCCGAGGTCGTGGAGGAGATTCCGATTCCGGAGCCGACCTACATCCCGGACACGGATGCGGAGTACGTCGTCTACGACGACGAGATGGAGCAGACGAGCAGCGGCGAGAAGGGGTACGTGGTGGATGTCTACCTGGTGACGACGGACGCCTCCGGGCTGGTGGTCAGCCGGGAGAAGAAATACACGGACACCTACAAGGCCCGGCAGCCGAAGATCTACGTGGGCGTGACGCCCAGGGAGACGCCTGAGCCGGTGCTGGAAGAATCGATCGACTGATGAGGAACGCACGATGAAAGGGGCGATGACCGTGAGGATCAACCACACGAGAAAGCTGGCCGCCGCCGCGCTGGCGCTGGCGCTGGCGCCCATGGGCGCATGGGCCGCGGAGACCGCGCCGATGATTCCCCACGCCCAGCAGGCGCAGGAGACCGGAGAGCGGCTGACGCCGTTTGGCGAGCCCAGTCCCTGCTGGGGCGTGACGGTCAGCCGAAGCTGGCTGCGTCAGGGGCGGCTCAATGGCGTGCTCATCAACCTGCGCCTGCACACGGCCATGGGCGAAGAGGTGACATTCCGCGAGCAGGTGAAAGTTATTCAGGGTGGCGACGGGCTGTGCCTGAACTTGCAGGCGTCAAGCGACGCGGACGTGATCATCATGCAGCTCGATCAGCCGGCGATGGACACGCTCAAGCGGCTGGGCATCACGCAGGTCGTCGTCGCAGATGCGGACCTCTACGTGCGCGCGCGCTACGATGTGGCGGAGATGGACGCCGTGCGCGCCGCGCTCGGCCTTGCAGACGCGGAGCTGCTCTGCCTGAGCGGCGAGGACGCGCCGGTGACGGTGATCAGCGAGGACGGCGTGCGCCGTCAGGTCAATCCATAACGTGCACGGCGCGCAGGGGTGAGGCCCCTCCGCGCCGTCGTTTTGTATGATGTGGGCGCGCCGGGCGACATTGTATGCGCCTTGGCTTGAAGCGACTGGACGCGCATGCTATACTGAGCATGACGCAAGATGGGAGGAGTTTGACAATGACGAAGAAAGTTCTTTGCGCGGCGATCTGCGCGCTGCTCATGCTGATGTCGGGCGCCGGTGCGCTGGCGGACGAGGGGCTCGGCATGGTGGTGCAGTCTTCCTGCAACATCGTGCCCGGCAGCGAATACGATCTGGTGTACACGTTTGCGCAGGTGCACAATCAATCGAGCCAGACCATCTGCCTGGACACGGGCGAATACCATCTCGCCGACGGCGAACAGCTTCTGCTCTCCGGCGATGTCTCCCGGCTCTGGCCCAACACGCTCGCGCCGGGGGCGGACGGCTATCTCTTTGACGTCATCGTCTACGAGCGGGAGGCGGGCGATACGGCCGCGCCGAACATCACGAACCTGTCCTACAACCTGAACTTCATGACGTTGGATGAGGCCTACGCCGGCCGCGCGCTGAACACGCAGGCGCGCCTGGAGACGGCGCAGGACGGCGAATCGATCACCGTGGTCTGCGCGGTGGAAAACGCCACCGATGCCGACGTGTTTGACCCGATGATCGCCTTCGGCCTGTACATCGAAGGCGGCCAGATGGTCTACGCGGGCGGCACGACGCTTGAAAACGTGGGCATTCCCGCGGGCGACACGGTGCTCATGCGCTTTGACGTGGAGCCGGAAATTGTGGAGCAGTGGCGCGGCTACGGCGCGATGCCCACGGCCGTGCAGGCGAGCGCGCTGTATCACGTCGACGTGGACTGAGCGGAGGCGGATGGAGATGGAGAAAAGGACGATTCGCTCCGGCGCGCCGTTTGTGACGGCGGGCCTGGGCGTGCTGGCCGTGGCGCTGACGCTGGGCATGGGCACGCTGCCGGGCTATGCGCTGGCGGCGGCGGCCGGCGCGCTGGGCTTTGCGCTGGGCAGGCGGGCGTTCCCGGATCGGGTGATCGAGGTCGCGCGCGCGCCGCAGAGCGGCAACGCCGAGGTGGACGCGCTCATCGCCGAGGCGCGCACGCAGCTGGATGAAATCGCGCGGGCGAACGAGGCGATCGCCGAGGACGCGCTCTCCGCGCAGATCGCGGACATCGAGCAGACGGGCCGCACGATCCTGCTGCGGCTGGAGGAGCAGCCGGACAGGCTCGCCGCGCTGCGCACGTTCCTGCGCTATTACCTGCCCACGACGATGCGGCTGCTGCAGGCGCGCGCGAAGATCGAGCGGGAGGTTGACGCCGGGGAGAGCGCGCGCATCGCGCAGCGCATCCGCGAGGCGGCGTCGCAGGTGCAGACGGCCTTCCACAGCCAGCTCGACGCGCTGAACGAGTACCGCTTCATCGACCTGGAGAGCGAGATGGACGTGCTCTCCGACATGCTCGCGGGCGACGGGCTGCTGGGCGCGCAGGACGCGCCTGAGCAATCGGCGGCCGAGGCGCAGGACGATCCGTTTGCCGGGCTGTTTCGGCAGGAGGAGACGTGATGGGCGAGTTTGAGCACTTCGCGCTCGTGCCCGAACAGGGCGCGGTGCCGGAGATGGCGCAGCTGGATGCGGCGACGCAGGCGCGCATCGCCGGCATGGCGCAGAAACTCGACGTGGAGGACGCGGCGGCGGTGGCGGGGTTCGGCGCGCGCACGCAGAAGGAGATGGCCGCCTGTTCGGACATCGCGCTTTCGCAGATGCTGCGCAAGGACGTGGACGGCCTGAACGACGCCGTGCAGACGCTGGGCGAGCAGATTCGCGCGTGCTCCTTTTCCACGCAGGCCAGGGGTCTGTTTCGCCGGATGTTCGGCGGGGCGGCGAGCCTGGATGAGGTGCGCGCGGCCTACGAGAAGGCGGAGCCGCGCATCAACGCCTGCGCCGATGAGATGACGGACAGGCGCGTGGCGCTCATGCGCGACAGCGCGCTGCTTGAGCGGCTCTACGAGCGCAACGAGGCGGTCTATCGCGAGCTGTGCTCGCTGATCGTCGTGGGCGAGGAGGCGCTTCGCCAGGCGAAGGCGCGCGGCGCGGACGCGCAGGCCGTCGAGCGGATGGCGCGCCGGGTGCAGGACATCCGCGTGTCGCAGGTGGCGAGCACGCAGCTCGCCGCGCAGATTCGCCTGATTCAGCAGAGCGACGAGGTGGCCTGCGAGAAGCTCAAGACGGCGCTGGAGGTGACGATCCCGCTGTGGAAGAGCCAGATGGCGGCGGCGCTGGGCATGGCCCGCGCGACGGACGCGCTGGCGGCGCAGCGGCGCATCGGCCAGGAGGCGGCGCGGGGCATCCGCGCGGGCGCGCAGGAACTGAACAGGCAGAAGGACGCGCTCGTCCGGGAGGCGGGCGCAGCGGATCGCGCGCGCGCCGAGGAGACGGCGGACGCGCTGCTGGAAGAGCTGACGCAGATCGAACAGGCGCTGCGCAGCGAGAAGCGCGCGCTGGCGCGCGCGCAGACGGAAGGAGGCGCTTGACATGCCGGGTATGGCGGCTGAACAGGCGAAGAAGCGGACGGCAAGACCGGCGGCGCAGGGGCCGTCGGAGCAAAAACAGGCGCAGGGCGGCCTGCGCGAGCGGCTGCACCGGCTGCCGCCGGCGGCGGGCGTGGCGCTGCTCATCGCGATGCTGGCCCTCGCACTGCCGCTGGGCAACATGCGCGCCTTGCAGCGCGCCACGCCCACGCCGTTTCTGCGGCAGGGCGACGTGGCGAGCATCGTGGAGGACCGCATCGACGCGGCGGAAAACGTACTGAGCGTCGCCGGGCGCGCGGGACTGGACGAAGACGAGATTCGCGCGGCGCAGACCGCCATCGGCGACATGGAGCAGGCGACGGCCGCGCGCGACATCAGCCGGGCGGATCAGGCGCTGAGCGCCTCCATCAGCCGCCTGACGGCGGCGGAGGGCCTCGGCGCGGACGAGACGGCCATGCGCCGCGCGGCGGACGACTTCGCCGAGCAGGGCAGCTTCCTGCGCCAGGAGGCGCGCGCCTACAACGAGCAGGCAAAGGAAGCCGAAGCGCTCTACGAAAAGCTGCCCACGAAGGCGCTGCTGCGCGAACCGGACGTCTATGAGGGCGTCTGAACGCGGACATGCGAAGGAGGATGACGATGAAAAAGGGCGTTGCGCTCTGCCTGGCGGCGCTGCTGGCGCTTGTGCTGGCCTGCCCGGCGCTGGCGGGCGTGCCGGACAAGCCGGAGACGTTCGCCTATGCCTACGACTTTGACGGCGGCGTGCTGGACGAGGAGGACATGGCGCAGATCGCGCGCTACGGCCAGGCGCTGGAGGAGGCGACCGGCGCGCAGGCGATCGCGGTCGTCGTGGACTTCCTGGACGGCGAGGCGCCGGAGGACTACGTGACCGACCTGATCAACGAATGGGGCGTCGGCCGTGCGGATGAAGAGGACGGCATCGTCGTGCTGCTCTCCACCGGCGACCGGCAGATCCAGATCGGCACGGGCCGGGGCATCGACCGGGTGCTCACCGGCAGCGCGTGCGGCGAGCTGATCGACGCGCAGATTGACCATTTCTCCCGGAACGCGTTTGACACGGGCATGGTCGCGCTCTATGAGAGCGTGTGCGAATACGTGGCCCGCGCAAAGGGCCGGACGCTCGACCTGAGCGGCAGCGCGAACACGGACAACGTCGTCTACAGCGAGTCCGAATACGACGAGGAGCCGTACCGCGAGACGCAGCGCAGCGGGGGCGGCCTGCTCGATGGGCTGCTCAACCTGCTCTTCGTGTATGTGATCATCTCCATCGTCGTCAACGCCGTCTTCAAGGGCGACGGCTGCTTCAAGTGGCTGTTCCTGGGCTGGCTGTTCGGCGGCCGCAATGACCGGCATCATCGCCGCAGGCCGCCGCGTCCGCCGATGGGCGGGGGATTTGGCGGCTTTGGCGGCGGCTTCGGCGGACCGCGCGGCGGCTTCGGCGGCGGCGGCTCCCGCGGTGGCGGCGGCGGACGCGGTTTCGGCGGGGGATTCGGCGGCGGCTTTGGCGGCGGCGGTTCCCGGGGCGGCGGCGGCGGACGCAGCTTTTAATCGCATACGGGCAGGCGGACGGCGCGGTTCGCCTGCCAATTTTTTGCGAAGCGAACGCGCTTGCATGCAGAGCGCGATTCGTATATAATATTTTTGAAAAAAACCGGCATGAGAACGGATGAAATGGAGCCGTTCATTCGTTTATATGATTGAAGAGGCAGGATGTGAAAACAGTTGGAAGAAAGCGTGAGCGCGCGGCAGGACGACGCGCAGTTTGAGGCGCTGTATGCGCAGTATGCGGACGACGTGCTGCGCATGGCGTATTTCTATCTGGCGGACCGGCACAAGGCCGAGGACGTCTGTCAGGACGTGTTTATCAAGCTCTACACGCACGGGCACACCATCGAACCGGGCAAGGAGAAGGCGTGGCTGCTGCGCGTGACGGTCAACTGCTGCCGCGACCTGTGGCGCGGCGCGTGGCTCAAGCGCGTGGTGCTGGGCGCGCCTTCGCTGGAACTCATACCCGCGCAAGATGAGACCATCGAGCAGCGCGAGGAGAAGGAAGCGCTGATGCGCGCGGTCAACCGCCTGCCGGCCGTGTTCCGCGAAACCGTCCTGCTGCACTACTATCAGGGATTGGGCATCTCCGAAATCGCACAAATGCTGGATCTTCCGGAAGGGACGATCTCAAGTCGCCTGTCGAGGGCAAGGAAGAAATTGGAAGTCCTGCTGAAGGGGGAAGAAACCGGTGAATGATCTCAAATCGCTCGATCAACTGGGCCCGATTGCAAGTGAAATGCTGGGCGGCCTGCATGCCGACGAGCGCATGCGCCTGTCCGTCCTGCGGGCGGCGCGGGGCGGCGCGGCCCGCAGAAGGCCGGCGGCGCGTCTGGTGCCCGCGCTGTGCTGCGCGGCGCTGGCCGTCGCCTGCGTGGGCGTGTTCCATGCGCGCCTGGACGCAAAGGAAAATCCCGCGTCCCTGACGCTGGCCGCGGAGCCGGCGACCGTGGCGATCGACACCATCGCCGCAGGCGAGGGCACGGCGCAAGGCGCTTCCACGCTGGTCGCCGACCTGGGCGGCAATGCGGTCGTGCGCCGCACGATGGACGCGGGCGAATCGCTCTTTGCCGCGGGCAGCGGGGACATTCCGCTGGTGGCGGTGGACGGCGCGGTCTATCAGATGCTGACCGAGCCGGCGGACGCCAGCGCGCTGCTGGATGGCGAAATCGGCCGCGTGCAGCATCACGACGAGGAGCCGTCGCTGGCCTCCGCCGACGCGATGCGCGAGGGGCTCTCCAACGCTGCGCAGGCGGGCACGGCGATCTACGCGATCGACGGCCTGCCGGCGGGCACGGCGGTCGCCGCCGACGTGGACGGCAGCGTGCGCGTGTTCCAGCGGGTGAGCTACGCGGGCAAAGGGCCCGGCGGGAGCAGCCTGGAGGACACGTTCGGCGTGCGCGGACAGGTGAAGACGGCGGCGCTCTCCGGCGTGGGCACGCTCACGGGTGAGGCGGCCAACGCGGTCATCGACGTGCTGCTGGACAACGCCACGCTCAAATCCGCCGACGCCTCGGCCCGCAGCCAGACGCTGACGGTGACGCTTGAAAGCGGCATTCAGTTGCAGCTGGGCGTCTCCGGCGACACGCTGTGCGGCTGCGGCGGCTGGAGCTGTCCGGAGTTCTTTGAGGCGTTTGAAGCGGCGCTGTGAGACGAGCGCCGCGAAGCACACAGACCATCGAATACGACAAGACGGGCGTGTTGCAGGATCAGCAGCACGCCCTTTTTCGTGTTTATACGCATTCTTGATGAAATGGCCAATCAGAACCGCAATGGTCGCTACGCGCCGCTGCGGTTCCCGCCGCTTACGCCGTGATCATGGAAGACGTGCCGCCCTGAAACCGGGATTTCATCCCTCAGACGCCCTCTCCCGTTTGGCACGAGGACGTGCCGTCGCCGCTCACCGCCCGTACCGATACAGCAGGAAATCCTCGCCGTCGGGTTCGCGCACGTCGAGCGTCCGGCCGCGAAGCCACACTTCCGTGAGGCCGTCCGCACCGCTTACTTCTTCGGCGGCGCGTTTCATCGCGGCGCGCATGCGGAGCGCCGGGCTGCCGCAAAGAACCGCCTGGGACGCCGCCCCGACCCCGCAAGGGGCAGTGCCCTTGCCCCGCTTGGCGGCGAACTGCCGTGGAAAAGCAAAAAACGGGCTGTCCTCGGACAGTCCGTTTGTGCCGTTTACGCCAGCAGCGACTTGACGTAGGCGATGATCGCCTCGTCTTTGGCGTGCGCGAAGAACAGCTCGGAGAACTTCTCGCCCGCAATCGCGCCGCGCACCAGCTCCTGATCGATGCCCTTGAGGCAGGTGATCAGGTCCTTGAGCGTGTGCGCGCGCACCGCGTCGAGGATCTTCTTGTTGCGCTGTTCGGGGATGACGCGGTCCGCCGGATAGCCGTTGCCGCTGCCAAAGCCGAAGAGCTTTTCAAACGTGTACTCCAGGTTCAGCTCTGCGCCCCAGCCGTAGCCCTTGGCAAAGGGCATGGACACGGCGTTGCCGTCGTTGATCTGGGCGAACATGTAGCCGTCGGACGGATCGACCACGTGGCCGCAGATCACGCCGGGGAAGCTGTTGAGCGCGAGCATGGCGCCCTCGCCGGTGCCGCAGCCGGTGATCACGTAGTCCGCCGCGCCGGCGTTGAGCAGGATGGCGGCGAGGATGCCGTTTTGCACGTAGGTCAGCGACGGCTCGCCGGACGTGCCGTACATGCCGTAGTTGTCCACCTCGTGGCCCATGGGCGTGACGACCTTTTTGAGCGCGGCTTCGATCTGCGCGTTCTTGGCGGCCTGGCTGTTCTCATTGATGAGCGCGATACGCATGGTAAAAACCCTCCCTGATTGTGCCGAATGTGTCGGTTGTATACGGTTTAAGCGTACCGCGCGCGGGCGCGATTGTCAAGGGTCAATCGGCGTACAGCAGCCTCTGCGGGATGCGCCGGACGGCGCGCAGCAGGATCGGCCCGGCGACAAAGCAGGCCACGGCCTCGCCCGCCGCCACAAAGAGCATGCACAGGGGCAGCGCGATGGCCGGGGCGTAGCAGACGTGCACGACGGCGCCCACGATCACGCCGTTGAAGAGCACCGGCATTGCGGCGGCGAGCATGGGCCGCGCGCGCAGGCGGCGCGTGCACAGGGCGGCCAGCAGCGTCGCCAGTGAGCCGAACACGATGTCAAAGATCGTGCAGCCACCCAGGACATTGGCGAGCAGGCAGCCCACAAACAGCGCGGGCATGGCCTCCGGCATCAGGATGGGCAGCAGCGTCAGCGCTTCCGAGAGGCGAATCTGCACCTCGCCGTAGCTGATGGGTGCGAGCAGCAGCGTCAGCGCCGCGTAGATCGCGGCGATGATCGCGGCGCGGGTGAGCGCGCCGGTGTTTTGGATGGTCATGCGTGTTCCCCTTTCGGGCGCGGCGCGCGCGCAACAAAAAAACGGCGCGCGGCCGTGATGAAGGGGCGCAGCGCGTCCCTTCGGCCCATAGTTTTGTTTTAGGACTGGATGGTTTCGAACAGTCCATGCGGTTGTCCGCAGGTGATTATAGCAGAAAACCGCCGTTTGCGCAATCCCGTAATTTTCTGTTGACGAACGGCCGCCGCGGGTGTACCCTTATAGGGGAATAGAATTCATCTGTGGCGATGAAAACATGAGCAAAAAGATGGAAAGGAAGAGATGTATATGACGCTGCTGGAGTATCGCATCTTTCATACGGTCATCGAACAGGGCAGCTTTGCGCGCGCGGCGCAGGTGCTGCATCTGACGCCCAGCGCCATCAGCCACGCGGTCAGCTCCATGGAGGAGGCGTGCGGCTTTGCGCTCTTTGTGCGCGGCAAGGGCGGCGTGTCGCTCACGCGCAGCGGCGAGGCGCTCTATCCCGTCATCCGTCAGGTGCTCAACGCCGACGAGGCGCTCTCCCAGACGGTGGACGAGCTCAAGGGCGTGCAGCGCGGCACGGTGAAGATCGGCGCGTTCAACAGCGTGTGCATGACGTGGCTGCCGCAGATCGTCACCACCTACAAGCGGCAGTATCCGGGCGTGGAGATCGAGATCTATCAGGGCACGTACGCCGACGTGATCAACTGGATCAAGACCGGCGTGGTCGATCTGGGCTTTTTGTCCACCAAGTGCACGCGCGAGCTGCGCGTCCATCCGCTCTATCGCGACAGGATGATGTGCGTGGTGCCCAAAGGTTTCCGCACGAACACGCCGGGCACGATCACCGTGGAGGAGATGCGCGCCCACACGTTCGTCGTGCAGGACGATTCCACCGACGCGGACACGCAGGCGTTTTTGGCCAAGTACAAGCTGAACGTGCGCGCGAGCTGCCGGGTCGTGGACGATCTGTCCACCATCGCGATGGTGGAGAGCGGCTTTGGCATCAGCATCCTGCCCAGCCTGATCCTCACGCGCGCGCACGGCGACGTGGACGTGTGCGCCATCGAGCCCATCGAGTACCGGGAGTTCGGCATCGCGGTGCAGAATCCGCAGATGATGGCGCC
>CALVKT010000069.1 GCA_944333055.1 uncultured Clostridia bacterium | reverse complement strand
TTCAGCTTTCCGCAGGCGTCTCCTCGTGCTGGCGCGGCCTGGTGAAGCGCGCAACCAGCACGCCGACCTCGTAGAGCAGATACATGGGCACGCCGAGCATGATCTGGGAGATCATGTCCGGCGGCGTCAGGATTGCCGCGAGCACGAAGATGCCGAAGAACACGAACTTTCTGGATGCGGTGAGCTGCGTGTACGTCACCAGGCCCATGCGCGCGGCGACGAAGATGGCCACAGGCAGCTCAAACACGATGCCAAAGGGGAGCAGGAACGAGAACAGGAAGCCCACGTACTTGTCGATGGAGAGCATGGGCGTGGCCAGATCTTCGCCTGCGACGAGGAAGAGATTGAGCGCCAGCTCGTAGACGTAGCAGTAGCAAAAGACGATACCGCTCAAAAACAGGAGCAGCGCGACGAAGAACAGCAGGCGAAAGAGGAAGATCTCGCTTTCATAGAGCGCCGGCTTGATGAACGCCCAGATCTGATAGAAGATGAACGGGCTGGCCAGCACGACGCCCGCCAGCAGCGAGATCTTGAGCTGTGTGGTGAACGCTTCGCTGACGGCCGTGTAGATGATCTGGATGCCGCGCGCCTCGATGGGGCTGGTGATGAATTTCATCAGCGGATCGCACAGGAAGTAGAAGGCGACGACGAAGCCGACGAGCACCGCGATGAGGATCGCGATGACCAGCTTGCGAAAGGCCATCAGGTGTGCGATGAGCGGCTGTGTGTTCTCCTTGACGCCCACGTCATGCGCGCTGACCCGACCGCTCTTTTTACTCATCCTTCTTGTCCGTCGGATTGGCCTCGGCGGCGGAGGCGTCGACGTCCTTCACTTCGCGCTTGAATTCCTTGATGCTCTGACCGAGCGCCTTGCCCACGCCGGCGAGCTTGTTGCCGCCAAAGAGCACGAGCGCCAGCACGACGATCAGAAGAATTTCCATAGTACCCAGTCTCATAGTTTATTTTCCTCCCATTTGATTTTGATTATTGGATTTGAAGTCCTTGAAGCTGATGTCCTTTTCGATCTTCTTCAGCTCCTTGTTGATGGAAAGCTGCGTTTTTTGAATCTCCGGGCGGATATCCATCTCGCGCACGCCCTCGTCGATCGAGCGCTCCATGGTCTTGATCTCCTTTTCAACCTCATCCAGTCCGGATTCGCGCTTGACTTCCTCGATCATCTTGCGCATGTACTTGACGAAGCGGCCCAGCGCCCGCGCGATCCGGGGCAGATCCTTGGGGCCGACGACGACAAACGCGATCAAGAGGATTAAAATGAGTTCGGCAATGCCGATGTTGAACATGTCCTCCTCCTCCTGCACAGTGGTTACGCAGCCTATTATAAACCAGTCACGCCGATTTTGTAAAGTCAAATGAGAAAGAATTCACAGCGTGCGCAGGCATGAAGTGATCAGGGGCCAATATACGGGCGTGCGGGGGAAAAACAACGCCGTATATGTGCATCAATGAAATTTCACATTGTAAATGCATCAATGAAATTTCACATTGTAAAAAGCTTGACGATTTGAGTGAAATACACTATAATACAGACAAAGAAGTAGGTCTGGGTGATCGGGCAGACTGACATATGCTCCAAGCCGCCGTTGCCCTCCGGGTATATGCGGCCAATGGGTAGCGGGGGCAACCGCGCTGCCTGCCTGATGCGAAGGAGTACGTGATTGGAACGGGCGCTTGCGTCCGTTCCGGTTGGCGTACTCCTTATCATTTTGCCTGCGCTTTTCCCCGATACGGGGATACGAGTCATTAAGGAGGAGAGAAAAACCATGTCTGACAAGAAACGTTTCCTTGACAAGGACTACACGCGCCGTCAGTTCCTCAAGCTCTCTGGCAAGAGCCTGGCAGGCGTCACGATGTCCTCGACGATGCTCTCTACACTCGGTGTGACGGCGAGTGCTCTGGCCGAGGACAAGGTCAAGGTCTGGGCGTTCCCTCAGGGCTTGCTCGTGGTCAATCCGGACCGCTGCGTCGGCTGCCAGCGCTGCGAGATCAACTGCACGCTGACCAACGACGGCTGCTGCTCCAGCTACATCTCCCGCGTGAAGATCACGCGCAACCTGTACTCCAGCCGCAATGGCAACGGCCTGTACACCGAGAACAACTGGGTGTATTTCCCGGACACCTGCCGCCAGTGCGAAGATCCGGCCTGCGGCAACGCCTGCCCGATGGGCGCCATCTATGCCGACGAGAGCGGCATCCGCAGGGTCGATCCCGACAAGTGCGTGGGCTGCGGCGCCTGCACGCAGGCCTGCCCGTGGCACATGCCCACCGTCAACCCGGTGACCAAGAAGTCCTCCAAGTGCGTGATGTGCGGCGCCTGCGTCGAAGGCTGCCCGTCCGGCGCGCTGTCCATCATCCCGTGGGACAAGGTCTCCGCTGCGGCTCAGGCGATCTGATCACAGCATAGCAATCATCAGAGGAGGAATTGACAATGTCTGTTAAGAATGGCATCAACGGCTGGGCGGGTTCGATTCTGCGCGTCAACCTGACCACCGGCGCGATCACCACCGAAGATACGCTTCCGAAGTATAAGCCGTACATCGGCGGCATGGGCATCGGCTACAAGATCATCTGGGACGAGGTGCCGCTGACCACCGACCCGCTCGGCCCGGATGCGAAGGCCGTCTTTGGCGTCGGCCCGCTGACCGCCTCCGGCGTGCCCTGCTCCGGCCGCATGAACATCTCCATGCTCTCCTGCTGGTCCAAGGGCTATTCCATCATCGACGCGCACATGGGCGGCCACATCGCGCACGCCTTCAAGTACGCGGGCTATGACGCGATGATCGTCGAGGGCCAGAGCGACAAGCCGGTCTACATCAAGATCGAGGACGAGAAGGTCACCATCGAGGACGCTTCCCACCTGTGGGGCAAGGGCACCTTCGAGGCCAACGCCCTCCTGTGCAAGGAGTGCGGCGAGGAATTCGACGTGGCGACCATCGGCCTGGCGGGCGAGAACCTCGTGCCCATGTCCACGCTCATCACCTCGTTTGGCAACTCCGGCGGCGCTGGCATCGGCGCGCTGCTGGGCTCCAAGAAGGTCAAGGGCTTTGCCGTTCGCGGCACCGGCGCGGTCAAGATCGCCCGTCCGCTGGAGGTCAAGCTCCTGTCCAACTACATGATCAAGGATCTCGTCGGCGGCAACAACAACCACAACGTGCCGTCCGTGCCGCAGTCCTGGTCCGAGTACACCGCCACCACCAAGAACCGCTGGCAGGGTGGCCCGGGCGTCACCTGGGACAAGGCCCCCAACGGCCCGATCGACACCGGCGAGCAGCCCAGCGGCATCATCAACGTGGCCGCGATGCGCTGCAACAAGGGCGTGTTCGACTTCGGCGAGGTCGCCGAGAAGTACACCGTCAAGCAGGGCGGCTGCTCTGCCTGCCCGGTTCGCTGCTACACCGAGTATGACATGGACCCGCTGGCCGATTACGACCTGCCGACCCACGTCTCCAACACCTGCATGCCCATCATCTCCGGCAAGTCCATCTATCCGGAAGGCACGCATGACTTCGTGGACGAGGGCGATGCGGGCATCATCCTGGGCGGTGCGATGAGCCGCGCGCAGGACGAGTACGGCGTGTGGTGCAACTACGGCAACCTGTACTCCGACTTCTCCCGCACCTACAAGGACGGCATCCTCAAGGAGCACATGACCGAGGAAGAGTGGAACGCCGTCAACTGGCAGTACATGAAGGACGGCGATCCGCGCTGGTGCGAGGAGTTCTTCCGCCTGATCGCCGAGAACTTCTCCGCGTTCGGCGAAATCGGCAAGGGTTCCTACTATCTGTACGCCGCGTGGGGCCTTGACGACGCGACGAAGAACTCCGCCGGCAAGAACTACTACGACGAGGTCAACGGCAGCAACACCAACGTCACCTACAACGGCTATCCGAAGCACCACTCCTCCGAGGATGCCTGGCAGTCCGGCCTGCTCTTCAACAGCATGTACAACCGCGACTGCATGATTCACCACCTGACCAACTTCTGCCGCTCCGGCTCTCCGTATGAGGAGGTCATCAAACCGGTGCTCGAAGGCTTCTTTGGCGAGGGCTGCGTGGATGCGCCCAAGGCGTACACCCCGATCAACGAGAACAAGGTCAAGCTGGCGAAGTGGGCGTTCAACGGCAAGCAGTGGCACGACTCTGCGACGCTGTGCAACTGGATGTACCCGATGACCCTCTCCACCAGCAAGAAGCGCGGCTACGCCGGCGATCTGGATCTGGACGCGAAGTACATGAGCGCCGTGGTGGGCGAGGAGTACACCCGCGAGAGCCTTGAGTTCGAGAGCGAGCGCATCTCCAACCTGCTGCGCGTCATGACCGCCGTCTCCTTCAAGGAGCGCCTGGGCAGCACCAACCTGCGCAAGGATCACGACGCGATTCCGGCCTGGGTCTTTGACAAGGAGCCGGAATTCAAGGCCTTCGAGCAGGGCACCGTCAAGATGGATCGCGACGACATGGAGAAGGCGCAGACGATGTTCTACGAGGCCATGGGCTGGAATCCCGAAACCGGCATCCCGACCCGTGAGACGCTCGAAAAGTTCGGCCTGAATGACTGCGCGGACAAGCTCGAAGAGCTGGGCTTGATCTGATCGTGAACATGTGATATCCTGATCGCAGGAATCGCCGGGAGGAATGATCGGATTCCTCCCGGTTTTTTCCGCGATGAGAAAGAGGTGTTGCTTATGCTGTTTGGACGCCGCAAGCCGGGTTTTTCCAAGGAAGTGGAGCTCAGGCCTGAGGACATCAGCGACGAGTTCTCCGACCGCAACGACCCGGCGCGCCAGGACGCCAACCCCAAGTTTGAGAAGGCGGAGATGGCGGCGCAGGCGCAGGCCGTGATGGCGGGCGAGGCGAAGCCCGCGCAGCCGGACGACAAAGCGTCCGTCGACGTGTTTGACTACATGGATTCGCTGCCGGATGTGGAGGACCCGTTTACCCCCAGCGAGAACCCGATGATTGAGGACCCGAACGCCGAGCCGGAACAGGTCGAGCGCAAGCCGGGCGAGGTGCTGGCGGCGTACATCCGCGAGCGCACGCGCGCCGTGCAGCTCACGCCCAAAAAGCCGCTCGCCGAGGAGGAGCCGCAGCTCGATGAGATGCTCGAGGAGATGCACGCGCTGGAATCCTGCCGGGACATCAAGAGCGTCGTCGGGCAGAAGGACGAGTACTTCTACTCCGATGAGATCATGGCCAACAACTACGCGATGTACGCGATGCTCGTGCTGGAGAAGGACATCCCGTACACCATCGCCAAGATCGTCCGCCACAACTGCAAGCTCTATCCCTCGCCGACGCCGTACGTGTATTTCACGCGCCACCCGTTCTACTACACGAAGCCGCAGATCGACTACGCGCTGCGCGTCATCGGCCAGAAGGAAGACTACAAGGACATCAAGACGCTCACGACGTGGAACAACCAGACCTATCTGTATTCCGAGGACATCATGAGCGCCAAGTACGCCAAGGCGCTCGCCGACGACGGCGAGACCAGCGAGGCCGACCGCCGGTAAGGTATCAAAAAAAGCCGTCTTTCGCTTGAAGGCGGCTTTTTTGATGTCGATTTTACAGATCGCTTGCGATCAGCATGGCGAGCAGGCCGTCGCGATTCTCCGGCGTGACGGTGAGCACGGTGACGTCCGGGCGCGCCGCGATGCGCGCGACGTGCGCCGCGCCGCCCTGCTGGAGCACGCCCAGCACGCGCCTGTCCGCGTCAAGGCACGCCTCCACCTGCGCGATGAAGCGCTCGGCCTGCCGCTCCAGGCGGCCCAGTTCGTCCATCAGCAGCCAGGGCGCGGGCGATTCAAGGCTGCGCCGCAGGATCTTCACGCCGTTTTCCTCGAACACGGGCAGCACGGGCACGCTGCGCTTCTCCTCGACGCGCGCGCAGCAGATGCAGTCGTTCTCATACGGCGGCATCTCCACGCGCCCGTGCAGCGTGAAGCCGCGCCGCTCGCCGCCAAGGAAGAACGCCTGCGTCTCAAATCCGGCGCAGTCGAGCCCTTTGGCTTCGATGAGCCGGTGCAGCAGCGTGGACTTGCCGACCTGCCGCGCGCCGGTCAAAAACAGATGACGGCGGATGCGCAGCAGCTCACCGTTCATGGCCGGCCTCTTTGATCCAGCGCAGCAGCGTGTCGCGCTGCGCCGGGGTCAGCGCGACGCTTTCTCCCTCAAAGCGCACCTCAAGGGCGTCCTTCTCGTGCTGCTTGTCGTGATGATGGCAGCCGCATTGGCAGAAGCCGTCGTCCGTCACGCCGGCCACAGGCGGCAGCGGATCATCCAGCAGCGCGCAGGGCGCGATGTCCGGGATTTTCTCGTCGATGTAGTCCAGCAGCGCATCCGCGCTGCAAAGCGCGTTGAAGCGCGGCAGCGGCAGCTCGACCTCCGGCTTCTGGCTGACGCGCCCGGCAAAGGCGAGCGTGCGGCTGTTCATGCGGGGCAGCGCGTCCTCCCGCGCGTGCGCGCAGACGATGCGCGGCACGGGCGCTTCGTAGTCGCCCTCCAGCAGCACGTAGTCGCAGCCCTCATAGGCGGCGAGCACTTTGGAGAGCGGCAGCGCCTCCGGGTAGAGGAACGTGGTCTCAAACTTCGCGCGCGCGCAGACGAGCTCGCTGCCGGCGCGGCGGTGCTTCGCCGTGTTGCTGGTGGGTTTGTCCATGGAGAACGTGGGGCAGAACACGGTCTTGCAGGTGCCCACGCGCTTGCCGCGGCGGCGGATGGCCTCCACCAGCGCGGTGACGGTGCTGGTCTTGCCGGACTTGCGGATGCCGACGATGGTGATGATCTTCATAAACACGCCTCTGCTTCGCAAAAAATCGTCAATTTGTTCACAGACGTACGTCCCATTATACGCGCTTTGCGGGGAAAAGTAAAGCGTTCAAACCGGGACGCCCGCCAGATAGACGCCGCGCACGGGGATGGCGTGGATGCGCGCGGGCTCGACCGTGCGCGGGTCCTCGCCCAGCACGGTGAAGTCGGCGAAACGCCGGGGCGCGATGCGCCCCTTGACGCCCTCCTCAAAGCTGGCGTATGCGCCGCACGATGTGAACAGGCGAAGCGCCTCGTCGGGCGTGAGCGCCTCGTGGGGCAGATAGGGCGCGTCGAGGCGGCGGGTGACGGGCATGCGCGTGACGGCGCACTGGATGCCCATGAGCACGTCCGGCGGCTCGACCGGGCTGTCCGATCCGCCGCTCGCGCTGACGCCGCCGCCAAGCAGCGACGCGGCCGGATAGGCCGCATCGGCCCGCTCGCCCAGCCGTCTGCGGACGATGGTCGCGTCGTAGTCAAGGAAGATGGGCTGGATGTACGCGTGCATGCGAAGCGCGGCCATGCGCCGCGCCTGCTCGTGCGTGAGCACCTGCGCGTGGACGATGCCGTGCCGAGCATCCTCGCGCGGGTGCGCCTGCTGCGCGCGCGAAACGGCGTGCAGGACGCGGTCGGCCGCGCCGTCGCCGATGGCGTGCACGGCCACCTGCATGCCCGCCGCGTGCGCCGTGCCGACGAGGTCGTCGAGCGCCTCCTGCGCGTAGATGGCGAGGCCGCGGGTGTGGGGCGCGTCGGCATAGGGCGCGCGCAGCAGCGCCGTGCGCGCGCCGAGGGAACCGTCGGCGATCAGCTTGAGCGGGCCGATGCGAAACCACGCGTCGCCCCAGCCTGTCGTGTAGCCGAGGCGCAGGAAGCGATCAAGCGTCCGCCTGTCGGGCAGAAGGCACTGCTGCGTGACGCGCACCGTCATGCGGCCCTCGGCCTTGAGCTCCAGGTAGGCGTCGATGACCGTCTCAAACGGCGCTTTCGTCGTGGCCAGGTCGTCGCTCTGCACGGAGGTGATGCCAAAGCGGTTCACGTGCTGCATCGCCAGCAGCAGCCGCTGCTTGATCTGCGCCTTGTCCGGCGCGGGCATGGCGTCTGTAGCCAGATCGATGGCGTTTTCCTCGAGCACGCCGGTCGGGCGGCCCGCGCTGTCGACCGCAATGCGGCCGCCTTCGACGGCCCTGGCCTGCGCGTCGATGCCGCAGAGGGCGAGCGCCGCGCTGTTGGCGACGGCGACGTGACCGCAGGCGCGCGTGATCAGGCAGGGGCGGTCCGGGCAGACGCGGTCGAGATCCTCGCGCGTGGGATAGCGGGAGACGTCGGTAAAGGCGTCCTGATTCCAGCCGCGACCGAGCACCCACGCCTCCTGCGGATGCGCCTGCGCATAGCGGCCCAGCGCACAAAGCACGTGGGCGAGCGAATCGGTGACGGGTGAAAGCTGCGCCTGCGTGAGCATGCAGCCCAGGTTGAGCAGGTGCATGTGCGAATCGTTGAAGCCGGGACAGACGAACTGCCCGGCAAGGTCGACGCGCCGCGCGCCGGGGAAGGCGGCATGCGCGTCATCTTTGCAGCCCACGAAGGCGAACACGCCGTCCTGCACCACAAAGCAATCGGCGTCGCGCCCGTTCGCCGTGAACACGCGCGCGTTTTCGTAACGGGTGATCATCGCGCTCTCTCCTTTGTTCAGCTGAAAACAGTATACGGCATTTCGCCGGGGGATGCAATCCCGCCTTGCCACGCGTTCGCCTTTGCGATATAATGAAACGGTCATTGGGAAAGGGGGCGGCGGCGTGGCGGACATGGAGACGATCTGCGCAAGGCTCTGCCTGCTCACGCGCGCGGCGTGGCGGGCGGATCTGCCTGCGCCGCTGACGCGCCCCACCGTGCACAAGATGCTGCGCTGCGGCGCGATCAGCGGGCTGGCGCTGCGCGAGGTTTCGGGGATCAACAAGGCGCATTACGCGCGCGCGGAGGCGCTTTTGACGCGGTCGGCGGCCATCGCCGCGCGGGTGGAGGCATGGCGCGCCAGGGGGTACGCGGTGGTGCTGCCGGAGGATGAGGACTGGCCCGTGAACCTGCACGCGCTGGGTATCCACATGCCGCAGTTCCTCTTCACGCTGGGCGACCGCGCGCTGTTTGCGCGGCGGGCCGTGGCCGTCGCCGGAAGCCGGAGCATCGCGCCGGAGACGGAAAGGCTGGCGCAGTCGTGCGGCGCATCGCTGGCGCGCGCGGGCTATGCGATGGCCTGCGGCGGCGCGGTCGGCGTGGACACGGCGGCGCAGCGCGGTTCTTTGAAGGCGAACGGCAGCCTGATGCTCGTTCCGGCGATGCCGGTGGACGTGCTGCTGCGCCAGCATGTCCTGCTGCGCGCCATGCAGGAAGGACGGCTGCTGCTCGTGTGCGACACGTGGCCGGACGAGGTGTTTTCCCCGGAGAAGGCGCTCTCCCGCAATCGCACGATCTACGCGCTGGGCGATGCCGCCGTCGTCGTGGCGGCGCGACATGGCGTCGGCGGCACGTGGAGCGGCGCGTCGTTCTGCCTGCGCGGCGGCTATACGCCGGTGTATGCGTTTGATGCGCCCGGCGCGGACTTTGAGGGCAACCGCGCGCTTCTTGCGCGGGGCGCGGCGCGGCTGGATGCGCGCAGGCCGGTGGCCGAGCAGCTCTTTGCGGCAAAGGAGGAAACGACGTGACGATGCCGGAGATTCCCGTGCGTGAGGCGCTGCACTTTCTGGGCTGGCGCGGCACGCCGGTGGAACCGGCGCTGATGGCGCAGATCGAGGCGCTCATCGCGCGCGTGCGCGAGCAGGTGCAGCCGCGCGCCATCATGCGCCGGTTTGTCATGGAAGATGACGCCCTGCGCGGCACGACGTTTGCCCCGCAGGGCGCGGACGTCCGGGCCATGCTCGCGCCCTGCGGCGAGGCCGTGCTGCTGGCGGCGACGCTGGGCGCGCACAGCGAGCGCATGCTGCTTCGCGCGCAGGCGCAGGACAGGGCGCAGGCGCTGCTGCTGGACGCCGTGCTCAGCGCGGCCATCGAGGCGGTCTGCGACCGGGAGGAGGCGGCGCTGCGCGCGTCGCTCACGGCCAAGGGGCGATACCTGACGGATCGATTCAGCCCTGGCTACGGGGACATGCCGCTCGTGCAGTCCGGCCAAATCTGCGCCGTGCTGGGCGCGCAGCGCGCCATCGGCCTGACCGTATCCCAAAGCGGGATCATGATCCCGCGCAAGTCGGTGACGGCCATCATGGGCATCTGCGATACGCCCGTCTGGCGCAGGCCGTCCGGCTGCGCGTCGTGCGGCATGCGCGGCACATGCGCGCTTGCCTGCGGGCGAACGGAAAAGAGAGGATGAACACGCGATGAACGCACAGGCGATCACCCTTTTGGACGGCGCGATGGGCACGATGCTCCAGCGCGCGGGATTAAAGCTCGGCGACAGGCCGGAGACGCTCTCCATCACCGCGCCGGACGTGGTGGAGGGGATTCAGCGCCAGTACGTACAGGTGGGCGCACAGATGATCCTGACCAACACGTTCTGCGCCAACGCGCACAAGCTGGCGGGCACCGGCTTTTCGGTGGAGGATGTCGTGCGCGCGTCCGTCGCGGCAGCCAGGCGCGCCTGTACGGGCACGCAGGCGAAGGTCGCGCTGGACGTCGGCCCGATCGGCGAGCTGCTTGAGCCGCTGGGCACGCTGCGCTTTGAGGAGGCGTACGCGCTCTTTGCGCAGATGATCCGCGCGGGCGTGGAGGCCGGGGTGGACGCCGTGTTCTTTGAGACGTTTTCCGATCTGCAGGAGCTGCGCGCGGGCGTGCTGGCGGCCAGGGCGTGCTGCGATCTGCCGGTGTTTGCGTCCATGACGTTTGAAGCCTCCGGCCGCACGTTTCTGGGCGTGCGCGCGCAGTGTGCGGCGATGTCGCTCTCCGCGCTGGGCGTCGAGGCCGTGGGCGTCAACTGCTCGCTGGGGCCCGAAGAGGTCGCGCCGGTGCTGCGCGCCATGCGCGAGGCGACCGACCTGCCGCTGATCCTCAAGCCCAACGCGGGCCTGCCCGACCCGGCGACCGGCGCTTACGCCATGACGCCGGAGGCGTTTGCGCAGGCCTGCGCAGAACTGACGGACGTCGGCGCGGCGTACATCGGCGGATGCTGCGGCACGTCGCCTGCGTTTATAGAGGCGCTGCGCGCCGCGCTGGCGGATAAGCAGGCCGTATGGCCGGAGAAGAAGCTGCACGGCATCTGCTCGGCGAGCACGGTTTGCGCGTTCGGCGGCGTGCGCGTGATCGGCGAGCGCATCAATCCGACCGGCAAGAAGCGCTTTCAGCAGGCGCTGCGCGAGGGCGATCTGTCCTACATCGTCGCGCAGGCCATCGAGCAGGAGGAGGCGGGCGCGCAGATTCTGGATGTAAACGTGGGGCTGCCGGGCATCGACGAGCCGGAGATGATGCGCCGCGTGGTCACGGCCATCTCCGGCGCGGTGTCGCTGCCGCTGCAAATCGATTCCTCCAACCCAGAGGCCATCGAGGCGGGCCTGCGCGCCGCGCCGGGCAAGTGCCTGATCAACAGCGTGAACGCCTCGCGCGCGTCGCTTCAGAGCGTGCTGCCGCTGGCCAGGAAGTACGGCGCGGCCATCGTCGTGCTGACGCTCGGTGAAAGCGGCCTGCCGCAGACGGCCGAAGAACGCGTCGAGATGGCCAGGCAGATCGTGGAGGAAGCCGAGCGCATGGGCATCGCGCGCGAGGACATCGCGATCGACTGCCTGACGCTCACGGTCTCCGCGCAGCAGGATCAGGCCATGGAAACGCTCAAGGCCGTGCGCGCCGTGCGCCACGAGATGGGGCTGGAGACGGTGCTGGGCATCTCCAACATCTCCTTTGGCCTGCCGCAGCGCCAGCTGGTCACGCAGGCGTTTTTGACGCAGGCGATTGCCGCAGGGCTGACGCTGCCCATCCTCAACCCCAACCAGCGGGAGATGATGGACGCGGTGGACGCCTGCCGCGTGCTCAGCGGCGAGGACGCGTCCTGCACGGCGTACATTGCGCGCCACGCCCCGGCACGCCGGGCGGACAAGCCGGCGCAGAGCGCCGCACCGTCGCACCTGACGATCGAAGAGGCGATCTGCAAGGGCATGAAGGCGGAGGCCGGGGCGCTCGCCGCGGGGATGCTCTGCACGTGCGCGCCGCTGGACCTCGTGGAAAAGCATCTCATTCCCGCGCTGGATCTGACGGGCGAGCGCTACGAGCGCCAGGAGATCTTCCTGCCGCAGCTGATGAACGCGGCGAGCGCGGCGGGCGCGGCGTTTGACGCGGTCAAGCGCGCGATGGCGAAAGACGGCACGCAGCGCGCGGGCAAGGGCCCGGTCGTGCTGGCGACGGTGGAGGGCGACATCCACGACATCGGCAAGGGCATCGTCTGCACGGTGCTGGAAAACTACGGCTTCCGCGTGATCGACCTGGGGCGCGACGTTCCGGCGGAGCGCGTGGTGCAGGCGGTCAGGGAGAACGACGCGAAGATCGTGGGCCTCTCCGTGCTGATGACGACGACGGTGCCGGGCATGCGGCGCACGATCGAGCTGCTGCGCGCGGCGGGACTCGACACGCCGGTCATCGTGGGCGGCGCGGTGCTCACGGCGGAGTACGCCAGGGAGATCGGCGCGGACCATTACGCAAAGGACGCCAAGCAGGCGGCGGACATCGCCAGGGCGATTCTGGGGGAGGCATGAGCATGGACGGACAGGCGGTGCGCGAGCACCTGGCGGGCGGCACGCTGCTCTTTGACGGCGCGACCGGCACGTATGCGCGGACGATCCCCGGCTGGCCGGAGGAGGCCGTCGAGCGGGCGTGCCTGAGCGCGCCGGACAAGGTGCTCGCGCTGCACCTGGCGTATCTTCACGCGGGCTGCGCGGCGATCAAGACGAACACGTTCGCCGCGCACGTCGGCCTCGCCGCGCAAAGCGAGGCGCAGCAGCGCGACATGATCGGCGCGGCGGTGGAGATCGCGCGGCGCGCCGCGCAGGGCAACGCGTTCGTCTTTGCGGACATCGGGCCTGCGCCGCAGGATGCGCCGGAGGCGTACGTGCGCATGGCGCAGATCTTTCTTGACTGCGGCGTCTCCTGCTTCCTGATGGAGACCATGCACGCCTGCGAGGGGCTGGCCGAGGCGGCTGCCTGCATCAAGGAGCGGAACCCGCATGCCTTTGTCGCCGTGTCCTTTGCAGCCGGGCCGGACGGGTTCACACGCGCGGGCGAGGCGGCGTCTTCGCTCATCGCGCGGATGGACGGCTGCCCGCACGTGGATGCGGTCGGCCTCAACTGCGTCTGCGGCGCGTATCACATGCGGCGCTTGCTGGAAGCCCTGCCGCATACGAAAAAGCCGCTGATCGCCATGCCCAACGCGGCCTACCCGCACGTGATCGACGGGCGCACGTATTACGACGGCGATCCGGCCTACTTCGCGCAGCAGGCGGCGGCCTGCGCCGCGCTGGGCGCGCGCCTCATCGGCGGCTGCTGCGGCACGACGCCGGCGCACATCCGCCGGCTCGCCGAGCGCCTGCCCCGGCAGGCGGCGCACGGCGCTGGGGCGGCGCGCGACGCCGCGCCGGCCGGCGAAGCGCGCGCGTGCAGGAGCCGCATCGCGCAGAAGCTCGCGCGCGGGGCGCGCGTGACGCTCGTGGAGCTCGACCCGCCGCGCGATTCCGG
>CALVKT010000068.1 GCA_944333055.1 uncultured Clostridia bacterium | reverse complement strand
GGCGGTGGAGATGCCGGTGATGGGCATGACGCCCGGCAGCGAGAAGAGCTTCATCGTGCGCTGCGCGCCGACGATCAGCATGAACAGGCCGCACAGCAGCGTCGCCACGTCGGTGAGCACGTCCATGTACTTGCGGGCCTTGCCGCCGGCCGGGAACCGGTTGTACACCGCGTTGACGGCCACGTGCATGTGGTCGCGCACGCCGATGGCGCACGCCATGAACGTGAAGACCGTCACCAGCAGGCGCGGCACCTCTTCCGCCCAGGACAGGCCGGTGTTGAAGCAATACCGCATCACCACTGTCATGGTGACGATCACGATCATCGCCAGAATGGAGACCTGTGCGATGAAGAGCATGATCCTGTGCACCAGATGATTGAGCTTGACCAGCAGCGCGCAGAACCCGTTCTGCTGCGTGGCAGCTCCATTGTTGGTTGCCATAAGAATCGTTCCTCCTTTGTTCTGCGCGCGATTGGGCACGCCGAAAGTACGCCCAAATCATCAGGCATCTTGGGATGATTGTACATAAAATGGCCCCAAATATTCTACTACAATAAACAAGTCTTTACATATTCCCGCCGCAACTTTACGCGTTCTTTCTTTCTATTTCTTTATTCCTTTTTATAAACATTCGGTCCTATGACGTACATTTTCAGCGTTTTTCCGATTTTTATCTTGCTTTTTTGGGTGCCGGACAGGCAGCAAAAAGCCGCCCGGCCAGGCGGGCGGCCATTCGATTTTATTCCTCCTCAAAGGCATGCTGGTGCTGCTTGAAGAACTCGTAATAGGCGCGGACGTTTGACAGTTCCGTCCACCTGCGCACGTCCACCGGGTCGCTGTCCAGATCGTAGATCTTGGCCCCGCGCATGGACAGCAGGAACGGCGAGTGCGTGGAGATGACGAACTGACAGCCCATGAAGCGCGCGCTGTCGGCGATGTACTGGCACAGCTCCATCTGGCGTTCGGGCGAGAGGCTGTTCTCCGGCTCGTCGAGCAGATACAGCCTGTCCTCGGTGATCTTCTGCGTGAAATAGCGGAAGGCGCTCTCCCCGTTGGAGAACGTGCGCACGTCCATGCCCAGCGTCTCGCGCACATAGCGCGATTGCGTGCGCTTGCGGGCGAGCACGACCTTGCGCAGCTGCTCGTAGTCGTCCATGGAGCGCAGTTGAAACTTCGAGGTCTTGTTGTCCAGATATTCCTCAAAAATGGCTTCCCGCCTGTGCTCGATGCCGTCGTTGAGCTCGCGCAGGTTGATCATCCTGTCGAACACGTCGTCGCTGGTGACGATGCAGCTCCCCTCCGGGATGGGCTTGCGCAGCGCCATGGTGCACATGGCCACGTAGTCCTCAAAGAAGGCGGTGCGGTTGTAGGGCGCCTCGCGCTCCAGCCCGGCCTTCTCGGCGATCACGTGCAGCGCGGTCGATTTGCCCGTGCCGTTGCCGCCGTAGAGGATGGTCACCGGCTCGAAGTCGATGCGCTCAAACCGCCTGCGCGAGAGGATCTTAAAGGGATAGAACGACCCGTAGCACCTGCGCAGGATGTGCATGATGTAGCCGGTTTCGATCTCCGCGTCCGGGAATGTGAACGATTCAAGGTACAGCACGATTCATCCCCTCGCAGCAAAGCGGCGCACGTCCACGCCGATGAACGGGATCACCTTCATCCGTCCGGGATCGGTGAGCCGCGCGCCGATGCGGTCGTCGTATTTTTCGTAGATCTGGTCGCTGTCAAGGTTCGTCGTCACGACGACGGCCCGGTTGGCGTTGCGCCGCTCGCTCACGATGTGATACAGCGCGCTGACCGTCACCCCGCGCAGCATGGGCTCGCTGCCCAAGTCGTCGATGCACAGCAGGTCGCAGGCGAGCATGTCCTGCACGCGCTCGACGCCCTCTTCGCCGAACTGGAAGCGGCGCATGGCCTCGATGAGCTTGTAGGCGGAGACGACGACGACCGAATACCCGCGCTCCAGCACGCGCTGGGCGACGCAGTTCATCAGGAACGTCTTGCCCAGCCCCGACCGGCCGCACAGCAGCAGGCCGTTTCCTTCGCCCGCGGCGAAGCCGTCCGCGTAATGCTCGCAGAAGTCGCGGCACTTGCGGATGAACGCGCGCTGCGTGCCCTTGCGCCCCTCGATCGGCTCGTCCGGGAAGATCGTCTCGTCAAAGGCGGCGAAGTTCTCCCGCTCCAGCCCCTGCAAGCCCTCGGACTGATAGAGCCGGTTCATCACCGCGCGCTTGAGGCAGGTGCAGGGCTCGTGCACCGGCTCGCCGACGTAGCCCGTGTCCCGGCACAGCGCGCAGCGGTAGACGGGCTGCAAGTAGTCCTCCGGCAGCCCGCTTGCCACGAGCGCCGCGCGCAGCGACGCGTTGATCTGCGCCATCTGCGCCTGCATGTCGCCGGAGATCGCCTGCGAGCGGGCAGGCTGCGCAAACGCATCGCGCATGCCCGCAAAGAACAGGCGCTGGCGCTTTTCGAGCAGCCGCGCGACCTCCGGGGATTTCTCCGCCGCCTCGGCGCGCCTGCGCTTTTCTTCCGCGATGTTCGCCGCACGCTGTGCCTCCAGCCCGGAGAGCGCCTCGCGCATCACGTTTTCTCGACTGAGCATCCGCTTTCCTCCTCGTCAAAGTCGAGCACCGCCGCGCTGTATGTCTGCCGGCGCTCCTGCGGCGTGTATCGCTGCATCACATCCTGCGCGCGCGCGGCCTGCAGGGGCTGCTGTCCACCGCGCACGTGGCGCTCGTGCTCGGCGCGCGCGCCCTCCAGCGTCCGGATGCCCGCGCGCTGCCAGTCGCCGAGGATGCGGTTGACCGTCATCATCGGCGCGCCGCTGCCGCGCGCGTACTGCGCGGCCAGCACCACCAGCTCCATGGTCATGCCCATCTCGCCCATCCAGCGGCAGAGCAGGTCGCGGTCGGCCTGATTCGTCTTCTTCTCCAGCCCCGCCGCAGCGTAGACCTCGCGCAGCTGGCCGTTGAGCGCCTTTTGCCGGTTGTTGTGCGCGGCGACGGCCTCCGGCGTCGTCAGTCCCTGACGCCGCCACGCCTCCAGCCACGCGCCCACGTCGTCCATGGTGCCGCCGCCCGTGCGCCTGTGCGCCGCGGCGACCGCCAGCAGGATGAGCGCGTCGCTGCCGCCCTCCTGCCGCCAGCTCTCGATGAGCGCGATGTCCTCCGCCGTCGGCGTGACGCCCGTGCGGCCCAGCCCCGCGAGCACCTCGCGCGCGAAGTAGCGCACAGTCTTCTCCTGCGAGATGCCGCCCAGAATCTCCTGCGCGCCGTGGCGGCCGAGCTGGTGCTGGCGCAGCAGGATGCCGTCCAGATACGCCATCGTCGGCGTGCCCTTGGTCGTCTCGCGGCAGGCCTCCTGCACGGCCTGAGGCGTGAAGCCCCATTCGTCGATCCACTTCTTGTAGAGCGCCTTCTCGTCCTCGCTGGGCGCGCGGCGGCTGCCCAGCCGCGCGAGCAGGCGGCGCAGCTCCTTCTCTCGCCCGGCGCTCAGAATCAGCATGCGCTCCGCGTCCTCAAGCGTGCGCACGCCGCCCTGCGCCCACGACCTGGCCACGCCGTCCGCGATCTTCATGGAGACGCGGCCCGTGCGGCTCTTCTCCTTCTCGTTTTGCAGCAGCATGATGACGACCTCTTCGGGCAGCTCGTAAACCTGCACCCAATCCAGGATCGTCTGATAGTCGCGCTCCCCCAGCGTCTGCGCGTCCAGCGTGCGGCGCACCTCGTCCATAAAATGCCGGTTGTAGAGCTGCTCGCCGGGTTTTTCCGCGCGCGTGAGCGTGATCTGCTTGAGGTTGTAAAATGTGTAGCGCACAGGGTTGTCGCCCGTGCGGCGCACGAGGCCCTCGCGCTCCCAGTAGCGCAGCGCGCGCTCCACCTCCTCCTGCGTCACGTCCAGGTCGCGCGCCATGGAGGCCAGGCTCATCCGCTCGCTGGCATGGTAGCAGAGCATCAGGCCATAGAGGTAGACTTTCACAAAGTCCCCCGGCGCGCGCAGCATGTATTCGGTGATGAACATGTTCTCCACGGGCGTGGCGTCAAAGAGCGCCGCGCTCTCGTCAAATGCACAAAACGCCATATCGGCAGCTTCCTTCCCTGTTGTACATGGATAGATCATTATAGCATACTTCCCGCGCCGTCCGCAATCGTCGCGCGCAGATTGACAGCGCGCCCGCCGGGGCTTAAAATAGAGGAGACATCCCATCATCTGACGAGGTTTTCCATGAAGAAAAACACCCTGTTGTACATTCTGGCGCTCCTTTGCTGCTTTGTGCTGGGCTGCGCCGTCGCGCTGGGCCTGCGCATCGCGGACAGCCAACGCATTGAGCCGCTTGCGGGCGGACAGCCGTGGGATCTGGCGGCATTCGGCCTGACGCTGCGCGTGCCGGAGGACGCCGAAGTCCTCGATCACACGCGCGAGAACGCGCAGGCCGGCGGCAACGCGATCTACGCGGGCTCCAGCACCGGCAAGGACGGCGCGCTGTATCTCTTCTGCTATGAAAACGAAACGGGCGACCGGCTGGAGGATTATGCGGATCAGGAGATGGTCTCCTACTATATGAGCGCGGGCGCCGGCAGCGTGCGCACGCGCATCATCGGCGGCCGTCGTTTCATCTGCTATCGCGTCAGCGTGGCCACCGAGGAGGGAACGCAAACCTGGGACACGTACGAGACGTGGGACGAGCAGCTTCAAATCTCCTTTGAGACGCAGATGGCTCCGGACGTCGTGCTGCCCATCCTCGCCACGATCGAATTTCTGTAACGGGAAAGGAGTCCGCCATGGCCTTTGCACACCTGCACCTGCACACCGAATACAGCCTGCTGGACGGCGCGAACCGCATCGGCCCGCTGCTTGACCGCGTCAAGGAGCTGGGCATGGACGCCTGCGCCGTCACGGATCACGGCGCGATGTACGGCGTGATCGACTTTTACACCGAGGCGAAAAAGCGCGGTATCCATCCGGTCATCGGCTGCGAGGTCTACGTCTGTGAGGACATGGACGAGCGCAACGCGGCGCTGGGCATGCGCGGCAACAGCCACCTCATCCTGCTGTGCGAGACGCAGGAGGGCTACCGCAACCTGACGAAGCTGGTCAGCGAGGCGTGGACGCGCGGCTATTACTACCGCCCGCGCGTGGACATGGCCTGCCTGCGCCGCTACGCCAGGGGGCTCATCGCCACGAGCGCGTGTCTCTCCGGCAAGCTCCCCAAGCTCCTGCTGGACGGCCGCTTTGACGACGCCTGCGCGCACGCGCGCGAGATGGAGGCGCTCTTTGGCCGGGGCAACTACTTCATCGAGCTGATGGACCACGGCCTGGAGGACGAAAAGCGCGTGCTGCCGCAGCTCGTGCGCGTCAGCGAAACGACCGGCATCCCGCTCGTGGCCACCAACGACTGCCACTACCTGCGCCGCGAGGACGCGGAGTCGCAGGAGGTGCTCATGTGCATCCAGACGGGCAAGACGCTCGACGACGAGAACCGCATGCGCATGGAGACGCGCGAGCTCTACGTCAAGAGCGAGGCGGAGATGCGCCTGCTGTTTGCGGCGTATCCGGACGCAGTCGCGCGCACGCAGGAGATCGCCGAGCGCTGCCAGGTGGAGTTCGTCTTCGGCGAGACGAAGCTGCCGCGCTTTCCCACCGAGCCGGGCGAGACGAGCGAGCAGATGCTCCGCCGCCTGTGCGAGACGGGGCTCGCCGAGCGCTATCAGCCGGTGACGCAGGAGGCGCGCGACCGGATGGAATACGAGATCGGCGTCATCGCGCGCATGGGCTACGTCGATTACTTCCTGATCGTCTGGGACTTCATCCGCTACGCCCGCAGCCAGGGCATCGTCGTGGGTCCGGGGCGCGGCTCCGGCGCAGGCTCCATCGTCGCCTACTGCCTGCACATCACCCAGCTCGATCCGCTCAAATACAGCCTGCTCTTCGAGCGCTTCCTCAACCCGGAGCGCGTGTCCATGCCCGATATCGACGTGGATTTCTGCTACGAGCGCCGTCAGGAGGTCATCGACTACGTCGCCCGCAAGTACGGTCAGGACCACGTCAGCCAGATCATCACGTTCGGCACGATGTCCGCGCGCGCGGTCGTGCGCGACGTGGGCCGCGTGCTGGGCTATCCGTATCAGGAGGTGGACGCCGTCTCCAAGTCCATCCCCTTCGAGCTGAACATGACGCTCGACCGCGCGCTGACGATCTCCCCCGAACTCAAGAAGAACTACGCGGAAAACGAGCGCATCTGCAAGCTCATCGACATGTCCCGCGCGCTGGAGGGCATGCCGCGCCACGCGTCCACGCACGCGGCGGGCGTGCTCATCACCGACAAGCCCGTCACCGAATACGTGCCGCTCCAGCGCAACGACGAGGTCATCACCACGCAGTTCCCGATGGGCACCATCGAGCGGCTTGGCCTGCTCAAGATGGACTTTCTGGGCCTGCGCACGCTGACGGTCATCCGCGACGCGCTGGATCTGATGCGCGAGGCGGGCGTCGATATGCGCGCCGAGGACATCCCGCTGGATGATCCCGCCGTCTATGAGATGATCTCCGAGGGCGAGACGGATGGCGTGTTCCAATTGGAATCCGGCGGCATGCGCGCGTTCCTGGCGAACATGAAGCCGCAGAACTTTGAGGACATCATCGCCGCCATCTCGCTCTACCGCCCCGGCCCGATGGAGTCCATCCCCCGCTACATCGCCGGCAAGAACGACCCGTCCTCCATCCGCTACCTGCACCCCCGGCTCAAGCCCATTCTGGACGTCACATACGGCTGCATGGTATATCAGGAGCAGGTCATGCAGATCGTGCGCGACCTGGCCGGGTATTCCTATGGCCGAAGCGACCTTGTGCGCCGCGCCATGGCCAAGAAGAAGCACGATGTCATGGCCAAGGAGCGCGAGTACTTCATCCACGGCATGGTGGACAACGGCGAGGTCGTCGTGCCGGGCTGCGTGCGCAACGGCATCCCCGCCGAGACGGCCAGCCAGCTCTTTGACGAGATGACGGCCTTCGCCTCCTACGCGTTCAACAAGTCGCACGCCGCGGCCTACGGCGTGGTCGCCGTGCGCACGGCGTGGCTCAAGCGGCACTATCCGGTGCAGTTCTTCGCCGCGATGCTCAACTCCGTCTCCGGGGACAGCGGCAAGGTCGCCGGCTATTCGCAGTATTGCCGCAAGCACGGCATCCCGCTGCTCCCGCCGGACATCAACCAGTCCGGCCGCCCCTTCTCCGTGGGCCGGGACGCGGACGGCAAGCCGGGCATCCGCTTCGGCCTGGGCGCCATCCGCTCCTGCGGCGAGAAGGCCATCGATTCCATCATCGACGCGCGGCGGCGCGGCGGCCCCTTCAAGGACATCTTCGACTTCTGCAAGCGCCTCTCCTCCGATCTGGTCAACAAGCGCGTCGTCGAATCGCTGATCCTCTCCGGCGCGTTTGACTGCACGGGCGCCACCCGCGCGCAGCTGATGGCCGTCTACGAGGCGGCGCTGGAGGGCGCGGTGCGCACGCGCAGGAGCAACGTCGCCGGGCAGATGTCCCTCTTTGGCGACGGCATGCTCGAAGAGGTCAATCCCCCGCTGCCCGACATCCCGGACTTCAACCTGCGCACGCGGCTCAATTTTGAAAAGAGCATGACCGGACTGTACATCACCGGCCATCCGCTCGATGAATACGCGCAGGTGCTCGCCCAGCTCCCCATGAACACCGCCAAGCTCGCCGAGCTGACGGAGGCCCCGGATCACGGGCTCGCCTGCGACGGCATGCGCGTGTCCATGGGCGGCATGCTCACGGAGTTCCGGCAGAAGGCCACCCGCTCCGGCAACCTGATGGGCTTCGTGACGCTGGAAGACATGACCGGCACGATCGAGGCGCTCGTCTTCCCCAACGTGCTCGAACGCGTGAGCGCCGATCTTTCCGTGGACAGCGCCGTGGTGCTCGCGGGCAGGCTGTCCATCCGCGAGGACGAGGACGTCAAGCTGCTGCTGGACAGCGTGGAACCGCTGATGACCGATGCCGAGTTCGCGCAGGCCGCGCATGATGGCGCGCCGAAAACCGGCGTGTCCGCCCAGCGGGCGGCCGTACTCCCCGGCCATGCGCTCTATCTGCGCCTGAACGTGGAGAGCGCCATCGACGTGGTCAAGCCCGTGCTCAGCCGCCATCGCGGCGACGTGCCCGTGACGCTCTACATCGAACAGACCGGCGCGAAGCTGCGCGCGCCCAGGGAGCTGTTCGTCCGCCCGACGCAGGCGCTGATGGACGAGCTCACGCAGATGCTCGGCGCAAAGAACGTCGTGCTCAAATAAGCGCAGCAAAAAAACGGGGCTGATCCGCCGGAGCGGGTCAGTCCCTTTGCGTGCAGCCTTCTGCGCAGGGCGCGCAAGGCGGATTCCATGGATGCGTGGATCATTCACCCGTGCAGCGCCTCGGCGATGGCGTCCGTCAGGCAGTCGAGGTTCCTGTCGCGCAGCACCGTGTCTCGCGGCGTGTGAATCCGATCCAGATACAGCACGCGCCGTCCCTTGAGCGCCGCGATGGCCGCGCCGCGCGCGAACACCATCTGATCGGACGGGTACACCCACCTGGGGAACGGCCCGAACGCCGTGCGCATGCCGCAGCGCGCCGCATGCGCCTCCAGCGCCGCCGTCAGCGCGCGCGACTGCGGCGTGGACAGCGCGCGTTTGCTGCCGGTGAGCAGCAGCGTGTCCCCGTCGCCCACGCAGTCGAGGTTGAGCAGGAAGCGCCCGGACGCGCGCGGGTGGCTGCGCGCAAACGCCTGCGCGCCGAGCAGCCCCTTCTCCTCATTGTCAAAGAGCACGAAGGCCACGTCGTGCCGCTGCGCAAGCCGCTCCATCAGCAGCAGCACGAGCAGCACACCCGACGTGTTGTCGTTCGCCGTGCGCGGCGTGGGCACGCCGAAGTACACGAGCAGGAGCAGCGGCGCCAGCAGCGCGATCTGCACGACGAGGTTCAGCGCGAGCAGCGCCCGGCAGCCGGGCGCCATGCTCGCCAGCAGCGGAATCCACGTGCCCGTGTCGTAGTGCGCGGTGATGATCGTGCGCGCCGTGTCCACGTCGCCAAAGACGATGTTGCGCGAGCGGATCGTCCGCCCACTCTCCTCCAGTGTCACGCGCAGGCCGCGCGCTTCCCCGTAATCCCTGGCAAACGCGATGAACGCGTCCTTCTGCCGCCGCGTCCTGCGCACCGCGAACGGACCCAGCAGCGCCGCGCGCAGGCCGTCTCTTTCCTCTTTGCCCATCAGATCACCTTGTGCTCCATCCATCTGCCGCTGAAATAGCGCACGACGAAGCACGCGCTGCGGCAGATCCAGTCGATGTACATGCCCAGCCACACGCCGAACAGCCCCATGTCAAAGCGCAGCACGAACACATAGCACGCCAGCACGCGGAAGAGCCACATGCTCGCCATGCTCACCGCCATGGTGAACGTCGCGTCGCCGCCGGCGCGCAGCGCGTTGGGCAGCGTGAAGCTCAGCGCCCAGAATGGGATGCTCACCGCGTTGAACGTGCGCACGACGAACACGGTTAGCGCCGCCGCCTCCGCAGAGAGGCTGAACCACGGCGTGATGTGCGGGATAAGCAGGAAGAGCGCGAGGTTCGTGCAGGCGAGGCCAATGCCGGCGATCTTCATGAGCGTGCGCGTCGTGCGCATGGCCTCCTCGCGCCGCCCCGCGCCCAGGCAGCGGCCCACGACCGGCGTCATCGCCATGGAGACGGCGTTGCCGGGGATGTTCGCCAGGCTTGAGAGCGTGTTCGCCACGGCGTTGGCCGCGATGGCCGACGTGCCCAGCGTGCTCACCAGGCTGCTGAGGATCAGCTTGCCGAAGTGGAACATGCCGTTTTCTAGGCCGTTGGGCACGCCGATGGCCAGTATCCGGCGGATGTACGCGCCGTCCGGCCTGAGCGATGCGAGCGAGGCGATGCGCATGGGATTGGCCGGGCGCTGGAGCTGGCGCGTGACATACGCGGCAGCGAACATGCGGCCCGCCAGCGTGGCCAGCGCCGCGCCCAGCACGCCGAGGCCGAACCCGTAGATGAGCAGCGCGTTGCCGCAGATGTTGATCACGTTCATCACAAGGCTGGCGTACATGGCGGTGCGGCTGTCGCCCTGCGCGCGAAAGAGGGCTGCGCCCGCGCCGTAGACGCCCATGAACGGATAGGACACGGCGCTCACGAGGAAGTACGTGCGCGCGTGGCGCATCACCTCTGCGTCGATGGCGCCGAAGATCAGCCGCAGCAGCGGCGTGCACAGCGCGATGCACAGCGCGCCCATGCAGGTGGTGGCCGTCAGCAGGCAGGTGTAGAGCTGGGACGCGCCCTTGCGGGCGCTTTTGTGGTCGCCGCGGCCCAGATACTGGCTGGCGACGACCGCGCCGCCCGTGGCCAGCGCGAGAAGCACCTGCAAGATCAGCGTGTTGAGCGTGTCCACGAGGCTCACGCCGGAGATGGCCGCCTCGCCCACGGAGGAGACCATCAGCGTGTCGGCCATGCCCATGGAGACGGCCAGAAACTGCTCCGCGACCAGCGGGATCAGGAGCGTTTTGAGATCGTGCCCGGTGAACAGCGGCGCGTCCTGCGCCGCGCGGGTCTGCGCGTTTTCCTGCATCGTCTTCTTCCTTCTCATGCGGATGATGTGAACGGGGAAACAGGCAAATGAAAACAGCTCATCGCACTGAAAACAGCTCATTATACTGAGCCTGCGGCCGTTTGTCAATGGCGATTGACAGGCCGTCCGTCCGTTGCTATAATACGGATAATTCAGATGAAAGGAAGTCTTTCCAGATGACATATGACGAGGCGCTCGCCCTTCTGAGAACGTACAACAGCGAACCCTTCCACATCACCCATGCGCTCACCGTCTCAAAACTCATGCGCCGCATGGCGGCGGAACTGGGCTACGGCGACGAGGCCGACTTCTGGGCCGTCGTCGGCCTGCTGCACGACATCGACTTTGAGCGCTGGCCGGAGGCGCACTGCAAGAAGTGCGTCGAGCTGCTCGACGGCTGCGACGCGCGGCTGATTCACGCGGTGGTCTGCCACGGCTACGGGCTGTGCACGGACGTCGCGCCCGAACACGAGATGGAAAAGGTGCTCTTCGCCTGCGACGAGCTGACCGGCCTGATCGGCGCGTGCGCCAAGATGCGCCCCTCCGGCAGCATCGCGGACATGGACCTCAAGAGCCTCAAGAAGAAGTACAAGTCAAAGGGCTTCGCCGCGGGCTGCTCGCGCGAGGTCATTGCGCAGGGCGCGCAGATGCTCGGCTGGACGCTCGATGACCTGCTCGCCCGCACGCTTGAAGCCATGAAGCCGGACGAAGCGGCCATCGCCGCCGAGCTCGCCGCGATGGGCGTCTAAAAGATGTTCTGCCACGTCAGCTCCTGGCGCTCGTAGACGTGCTCGATGCCCCCTTCCAGCTCCCCGGCGTAGATGAGCGCCGCGGCCTTGTCCCGCCCCTCCAGCGCGGCCATCAGCTTGGAGAGCGCATAGCGCACCTCGTCCGTGGAGCCGTGGTCCACCATGACCTCCAGCACGCTTGCCCGCCTGTCCCACGCCTGATCCAGCGCGTGGGCTTTTTCATAGGCGGCTTCCCACGCTTCCGCGCGGATGTCGGCGAGCACGCGCTGCGTCTCATGCAGCGCGTCGCCCGTGATCCTGTGCACGGCGATCTGCTCCACGACGCTCAGCGTCACAAGGATCGCCAGCGCCAGGAGCATCGTGATGATCTTGCGGCTCACATCACCACCCCACTTCCTCGGCCGCCATCGCCTGCACGCGGATCGTCCTGCCCGCCTTCCCCTTCTCCTGCACGAGCAATTCGCCGCGCGTGTCCAGCAGCGCGATGAGCACGTCCTTGTCCCGCTCGATGCCCTGCCCCTTGAGGATGCGCCGCAGCCAGCCCGCGTCCCGACCGGAGAGCGCGAGCGTGCGCGATTGCAGCTTGCCGTCCAGGATCAGCGTCAGCGGGATGCCGTCATACACGGGCGGCAGGCCCTGCTCCGCGCGCGTCACGGGCCGGTTGTCCGACGCCGGAAACACGCTCATCGCGCCGTTTGTCTCCAGGATCACGCTGCCCGTCTCGTGCAGGCCGCCGACGCCCTGCGCGCGGATGCCCTCCATCAGATCGGAGAGGTCAAAGCACAGCCGCGAGAGCTCGTCCTCGCAGATGCGCCCATTGCGCACGAGCACGCTGGGCCGTCCGCAGATGATGGCGCGCAGGCGAATGCTCCAGAAGGAGAGGAAGCTGAGCAGGCTGTGCATCAGCAGCAGCGTGAGGATGGCGACCACGCCGCCCAGCAGCGGGATCTCCACGTCGCTCATGGGCTGCGTCGCCAGGTCGGAGATCATCAGCGTGATGACGACCTCATAGGGCTGAAGCTGCGCGAGCTGCCGCTTGCCCATCAGCCGCAGGACGACGGTGGTCACAAAGAAGAGGATGATCGTGCGAAGAAAGCCGGTGAGCAAGGGACGCGCCTCCTTTTCCCCTTACGCTTCCCCGCGCGCGCCGTCTTCATGCGGGTAAAGGGCGCAAAGAAAGCGACGGGGAAACGTTGTTCGGCAGCCCCTTGACCTCGCTTCGCGCCGGTCAAAAGAGCGTCGGGCATGAAAAAGGAGCCGCTGACCGGCTCCTTTTGCAGTTCCCTCAGGCGCGCATCTGATAGCCGCCGTCGACCTTCTTCCACACCGCCTGACGGCCCGCGTGGTGCGCGCCCACGGCCGCGTGCAGCATGGCGATGCCGCGATCCAGCGGCGCGTACTTCTTGTAGAGCACGCTCGTCTCCAGGATCGACACGCCGTTCTTCTCGGCCACGATCTTCCAGGGCTGCTGATTGAGCGCGCTGGGCGCCAGCCGCGCCGCGAGCACAGCTTCCTTCTGCCAGGCGCCCAGCGCGCCGAGCGCCTCCTCGGTCTGGCCGCAGAGCTTGACCACGTCCTTGCGCTTGGGCGCAAAGGGCGGCAGCGTGCACTTTCCGATGGAGATGACGCAGTGCACCTCCTCGTCGCTTTGCAGGTTCACGTTGCGGCGGATGATCTCCGGATAGAAGCCCGCGCCCAGCCAGCAGGTGCCCAGGCCCATGTCCGTCGCCTCCAGCACGAGCGCCTCGCCCATGAAGCCCTCCAGCTCCATCGGCGTGCCCTTCCTGGCGACGATCACCGCGTAGACGTCCGTGCCCTTGACCATATTCTTGAGGCCCGGCCCCTTGAACATGCGCACCGTGATGCCCTGCCAGCTCAGCTTGCGGCAGAGCACGCCCAGCCGGTCGAGCTGCGCCTTGTCCGGCGCGCCGGTGTACTTGCGCACGGAGCTGCGCTTGTACATCGCGTCGTACCAGCTTTTTTCCAGATTCAGTTCAAACATATCCGATCGCTCCCGTTGTGGATTCATTCAGCAAACTATACTTTAGCATGTTTTCCCCGTCGCTGTCAACGATAACCGTTGACCGGCGCAGGAAGACAAAAAAAGACCCCGAATCGCGGGGTCCAAGCGTTCATTCGAGCTTATCCTGCGGCAGATCCTTGACCAATTCGTGCGGCTCGTCGGTCATCGCATCGACGAACGCCGCGATGCGCACAAGGCCGCGCTGGATGTTCTCCAGCGATGTCGCGTAGGACAGGCGGCAGAAGCCCTCCGAGCAGAACGCGCTGCCCGGCACGACCGCCACATCCGCCGACTCCAGCAGCAGCCTGGCAAAGGACATGGAGTCCGTCACCTGCGTGTGGCCGTAGTACTTGCCGAACAGTTCGCTGATGTCCATCATCGCGTAGAACGCGCCCTTGGGCATGTTGCAGTGCACGCCCTGCATCGCGTTGAGGCGGGCGACCATATAGCGGCGGCGGCGGTCGTACTGCGCGCGCATGCCCTCCACCTGCGCGACGCCCTTGAAGCTGGTGAGCGCCTCCACGGAGGCATACTGCGCCACGGCGTTGGAGCCGGAGGCCACCTGGCTTTGCAGGCTGCTCATGATCCTGGCGATGGGCGCGGGCGCGGCCGCGTAGCCGATGCGCCAGCCGGTCATCGCGTAGGCCTTGGACATGCCGTTGATGACGATCGTCTGGCTGTAAATCGCCTCGCCGAAGGAGGCGATGGACACGTGCTGCTCGCCGTCGTAGATCAACTTCTCGTAGATCTCGTCGGAGATCACGTAGAACTTGCGCGCGACGGCCAGCTTGGCGATCTCGCAGAGCTGCTCGCGGCTCATGACGGCGCCCGTCGGGTTGCCCGGCGTGTTGATGAGCAGCACCTTCGTGCGCTCGGTGACGTAGGGCGCCAGGTCGCGCGCCTCGGCGATATAGTTGTTCTCCCGGCTGGTCTGCACAAACACCGGCACGCCGCCCGCCAGACGCACCATCTCCGGATAGGACACCCAGCACGGCGTGGGGATGATGACCTCGTCGCCGGGATTGAGCAGCGCGCACAGCGCCGCATAGATGGAGAACTTCGCGCCGTTGGAGACGACGATCTGCGCGGGCGTATAGGACAGCGCATTGTCGCAGAGCAGCTTGTCGCAGATGGCCTGGCGCAGCGCGAGCGTGCCCGCCGCGGGCGTATACTTGGTCAGGCCCATGTCCAGCGCCTCGTGCGCCGCCGTGCGGATGTACTGGGGCGTCACGAAGTCCGGCTCGCCGGCGCAGAAGGAGACGACATCGCGGCCATTGGCGGCCATTTCCTTCGCCCGGGCGTCGATGGCGAGGGTCGGGGACGGGGAGATTGCGCTGCACACGCGGGAAAGCTCAAGAGACAAACCGAACTCCTCCTTCGGGGATCAAATCCTGAAAATGAATTTCAAAATCATTATACGACCAGAATCCCATTTTTGCAACCCGTTTGGCGCCAGATTTTCTCATTTTTTCAAACTTGTTTGCATATTTCCTGTTTCATTCCTGCAATTCAGATTTGGTCAGTCGCCGGTTTTTTCCAAACGGGGTCCAAAAGCCCGCTCGCTTCGCCGCCGTTTTCCATCTTTTGCGCCAAAAGTCCTTGCAAGAAACGGCATTTTGCGGTATGATATGATATGTAGTGTAATTTCTCAAGACTATGTGGAGGTGTTTCATTTTGCATCGCACAATCAAATGGCTCACGGCAAGCGTTCTGGCGCTTTCTCTGTGCGCGACCGGCGTGGCCATGGCGGAGGAGAGCTATTACCAGGAACTGCCCAGCGAAGGTATTACCTCTACACGAAAGATCACCGTGGATATCCCCGGCGAAAACGAAGTCATCGACGGCATCAACCCGCTGTCCGGCGAGGTCTGGTCCGGCCCGTATCGCCCGATCGGCGTGAATATCGACCAGCATCCGGAAGCGCTCCCCAACTGGGGCGTCGCCTCGGCGGACATCATCTTTGAGATGCCGATCCAGTCCGACGGCTCCACCCGCGCCTTCGCGCTGTTCATGGGCGACATCCCGGACTACGCCGGCCCGGTTCGTTCCGGCCGCGTGCCGATGGCGTCCCTGCGCGAGATCTGGGACAGCGCGTGGGTCTTCTACGGCTGGCAGAACACCGTCGTCAACTCCGGCAAGCTCATCGTGGACGTGGACAGCTGGGCGCTGAACCTGCACGACGATGCGCGCGTGAGCGGCCGCTGGGTCTTCCCCTACATCGAGGGCACCGAGCGCAACTACGACGACCTCTTCCATCGCGAGAATGACGGCCAGCACGTCGCGCCCTACAACGTGCAGATCGACATGAAGGCCGTGGAGAACCTCTTCACCGAGGAGCCCGCCATGCGTCCGTTCCTCTTCACGGATACCGGCCTGGAGACCGGCATCAACGTCTCCGAGATCACCATCAACTACAAGACCACCAAGCCGCAGTACGTCGTCAACTACAAGTACAACGAGATGATCGGCCTCTACGAGCGCTATCGCAACGGCGAGGTCTACTACGACGCGAACAACGGCATGTCCACCGCGTATGCGAACGTCATCGTCATGCGCACCGACGTCAGCTGGTTCAACAACAACCCCTCCCGTCCGGTCATCCAGACCGTCGGCCAGGGCGTGGCGGAGATCTTCCAGAACGGCAAGTACATCCGCGGCACCTGGGTGCGCTCCCACAGCGACAAGGAAGCGGACGATTTTGACTCCCAGTCCGCCCGCCTGATCTTCCTCGACGAGAACGGCCAGGAGCTGCCGCTCAAGGTCGGCAAGACCTTCATCCAGATCGTCAACAACGATCAGTCCGTGATCGTGACCGCTGACGAGCAGATCGAAGGCGCCACGGCGCAGGCCACCCCGAAGCCGACCGCGACCCCGAAGCCGACCCGCACCCCGAAGCCGACCCGCACCCCGCGCGCTGACCGCAATGCGCCGGTCCAGTCCGTGGAGACGGAGAGCGACGAGGATATCTCCTTCGGCGGCTGATCCGATTCCCCTGAGCACCCGCACCGCGTGCGGGTGCTCTTTTTTAACGGCATGACAAAGCGGCGGCCGGAAGTTCCGGCCGCCGCCCGTTGTGCATACTCACTCTTGACGAAAACGGCGAATCAGAACCGCAATTGTCGCTGCGGTTTCCGCCGCTTACGCCGTGATCATGGAAAACGTTAGGGCTGCCGCCATAAAACCGGGATTTCATCCCTCAGACGCCCTTCTTCGCTTCGCGCTGTATTTGACCTCTTCATCAGAAATCAGGATTGGCTGTGCGCTTCGCGATACTTGTGCAGCAGCTTTTCAATTCGCGACCACGGATCGAGCAGATAGCTGATGGACTGGTCGTGGTTGAGCGTGGCGATGACGAACGCCATGTACTTGCTCATGTCCGCCTGCGCAAACCAGGGCGCGGCGAGCAGTTCGGGCGAGGCGTAGGTCAGGTTCGTGGCGAAGACGTGGTCGATCACGCCCTCCGCGTGCGCCTTGTGAAAGTCCTCCAGGCCGTTGGTGAAGAACGCAAACGTCGCGCCCGCAAACACGCGCTTGGCGCCGCGGCGCTTGAGGTTGTACGCCAGATCGAGGATGGAATCGCCGGAGGCGATGATGTCGTCGGCGACGAATACGTCCTTGCCCGACACGTCCACGCCCATGTACTCGTGCGCGACGATTGGGTTGCGGCCGTTGACCACGCGGGTGTAGTCGCGGCGCTTGTAGAACATGCCCAGATCCACGCCCATGGCGGAGCTGTAGTAGATGTTGCGGCCGATGGCGCCCTCGTCCGGGGAGACGACCATCATGTGCTCCTTGTCGATCTGCAGATCGTCGTAGGTGGCGCACATCGCCTTGAGCATCTGATAGGTCGGCATGATGCTCTCAAACCCGTTGAGCGGGATGGCGTTCTGCACGCGCGGGTCGTGCGCGTCGAACGTGATGATGTTCTCTACGCCCATGGCCACGAGCTCCTGAAGCATCAGCGCGCAGTCGAGCGACTCGCGGGCGGTGCGCCTGTGCTGGCGGCCCTCGTAGAGCATCGGCATGATGACATTGATGCGCTTGGCCTTGCCGCTGGCCGCCGCAATGATGCGCTTGAGGTCGGCATAGTGCTCATCCGGCGTCATGGGGATCTCCCTGCCGTAGAGCTTGTAGGTGCACTGATACGCGCCGACATCGCAGATGATGTACAGGTCGTAGCCGCGCACGGTATCCAGCAGCATGCCCTTGCCCTCGCCGGTGCCAAAGCGCGGGCAATTGGCGCGGATCAGGAAGCCGTTGGCCTCCGAGCCGTAGAAGCTGTGCAGCTTTTCGTCGGTGCTGTTGTCCACCTGCCACCGGGTCAGGTAGCGGTTGACGGCATCGCCCATCGCTTCGCAGCCGCGCATGGCGACCACGCCCAGCGGCGCGACGGGCATCATCGGGAACTTCTGAGACACGGGGTTGCTGTTCTCGTTCATGACGAATTCCTTTCTTCAGTGGCCTTCAAAAAAGCGTGTCGTTCAGCGCTTATATTATAGCACACTTCCAGTCAGAATAAATGCGGACTTTTCCGTTTATGCGATTTTTGTCGGCTTGCGACAAGGAAACCCCGCGACATTCCATCGCTCTTATCCAGCTTTCTTCGCCCCGCGGCAAGCCGCGCACGCTTGACCCGCCGTATGCCCCTTGGTATAATAAGGCAAACGACCAACGAGGAGGTCTTTTTGTGAAGCGCATCGTTCTGACCGGCGGCGGCACGGCCGGCCACGTTTCCCCGAATCAGGCGCTGATTCCGCCGCTGCTTGAGGAGGGCTGGGAGATCCACTATATCGGCACAAAAGCCGGCATCGAGCGCACGCTGATTGAGCCGATGCAGGGCGTCACGTATCACGCGGTGAGCTCCGGCAAGCTGCGCCGCTACTTCGATCTCAAGAACTTCACCGATCCGTTCCGCGTGCTGGCGGGCATGGCGCAGAGCTTCCGGCTCATCCACCGCCTCAAACCGTCTGTCGTCTTCTCCAAGGGCGGCTTCGTCAGCGTGCCCGTGGTGGTGGGCGCGGCGCTGTGCTGCGTGCCGGTGGTGATGCACGAGAGCGACATCACGCCGGGTCTGGCCAACAAGCTGTGCAAGCCCTTCGCCAGAGCCGTGTGCACGACGTTCCCGGAATGTGCGAAGCTGCTGGGCAAAAAGGGCGTGCAGACCGGCACGCCGCTGCGCGCGCAGATCTTCAGCGGCGACCGCGCGCGCGGCCTCGCGCTGGCCGGATTTGACGGCAGCAAGCCTGTGCTCATGATGATCGGCGGCTCGCTGGGCGCGCAGACGGTGAATGTGACGCTGCGCGCCTGCCTGCCCGTGCTCACGAAGAAGTACGACGTGCTCCACGTCTGCGGCAAGGGCAATCTGGACGCCGCGCTGCAAAATACGCCCGGCTACAGGCAGTTTGAATACCTGCAAGCCGAGCTGCCCGACGCCTTCGCCTGCGCGGACATCGTGCTCTCGCGGGCCGGTTCCAACTCGCTCTCCGAGCTGATGGCGCTTCGCAAGCCCGCGCTGCTCATCCCCTACCACAGCGGCCGCGGCGATCAGGTGCTCAACGCCAACTCGCTCAAGGCGCGCGGGCTGGCGCACGTGATGCTCCAGGCCGACATGAACGAGACCTCCCTGCCCGCCGCCATCGACGCGCTCTGGGAGGACCGCGCGCTGCTGTCCCAGCGGCTGAGCGCGCTGGATGACGCCGACGGCACGCAGGCCGTGCTCGCGCAGATCCACGCCCACATGAAGCGCTGAGCGCTCGAAAAGCCGGACGGTCGCCGTCCATGTCATGGAGTGAAGCTCAAGCACAATATTCAAAGAACCGAAACAGGCATTGAAATCGTTTCGGTTCTTTTTTCATACAATTTTCAAAAAACAGTTGACAACGCTGCGAAGAATTGGAAGCAAAAGCCGTTGCTGCACAGGAGCCGACTTATCCGGCATAAGCGGAGCATGGGAAAAGCGGTCACGCCGGAGAGCGTGGCCGCTGGAAGACAGAGATTATCCATGCACAAATAATTCATCGACTGTAACTTGTAATGCACCCGCAAGGTGAAAAGCCAATGCCAATGTGGGGTCATATTTGTTGTTTTCGATTGCATTTACAGTTTGTCTGGAAACACCGCACTTTTTTGCCAATTCCTCTTGTGACAGCCCTAACTCCTTTCGTCTATTACGGATGATGTTCTCCATATCAACCACCATGCCTCCTTTTGTAATACATGAAGGATACAAAATAAATAATAGCGGCAACTTCCAGTTGGACAAAAGGGTTTTGTGTCATGGGCTGTGACGTGACAAACTTTTCAATGACAGTTAAAATATTGGCTCCAACCAATCCACACAAGGTAAACGAACCGGCTTTCCACACGATGATTTGATTGCGTTCATCTCCCGGTTTTAAAAATGATACCAACATAAAAATGTCAAGAACAGTAAACAGGACTAAAACGACTCCCAGAAACATCATGGCTCCTACTGACATCATACTTCGCTCCTCTCGATATGAAATCGGTCTTGAAATGTCAAATACTTTTGACATTTTTCATATTATCAGAGCAAGGGCAAAATGTCAAGAGATTTTGACATTTTTATTTTTTGAGATTGCAGAAGTGTCAAACATCGGTGATACTACTTTCCGATAAAAGCATCGAGCGAAAATGGCCATCTGCGGCATGATAAACTGGGTGATGAAAGATGGCAAAAGCATACGAAATCACAGAGGCTCAGAGAATCGAAATAGAGAGAGCACGAAAAAAGCAGACGAAGAGGCTGTCGAAGCCTCAAAAAAATGAAAGCAACCGTGACCAAAGTTGGTGCAGAAAAGGCGGCGTCCAGGCGTACCCTGTCATCACATCCGTGTATATCGCTATGTATATGGGGCGATTGCGCCGCTGACGGGAGAAAGCCATTTTCTGATTATGCCAACTGTGACAATGGATGTATGAATGTCTTTCTGAGAACGCACTCTGTGAAGCATATCCCAATGAAACGATTCTTTTGTGCTGCGATGGCGCTGCACGGCACAAATCTGCAAAGCTGATGCCAATTTCGCCCTATACACCGGAAATGAATCCCATAGAACAAATATGGAAGGAAATACGGCGCCGTGGATTTCGGAACCGGATATTTCCTTCCTTGACTCAAGTTGTAAATCGGCTCTGCGAGACGATATGCAATCTTTCTGCCGAAACGATCCGATCCATCTCTTTGCGAGAATGGGTTGTGGGTTGTTTTGATTAGAAATGAGTGTGAACCGATTTTCAGGCAGATGTCTGTCTGGCTTTTTGTCATTCACAAAAATAGCAGACGAGGTGCTTTCCGGCTCTCATCTGCTATTGATCATGATTCGCTTTGTCTTTTCGCCTGAATGAAATGACATTGCGGTCGCCGTCCGGCCTTTGATTTACGGTTCCTCGTATGTCTTCGCTTCCACGGTCTGATCCATCTCGCTGATGTTGATCACGTAGTCGCGGACGTAGCCGTGCGTGCTGCCGCTCTCCGTGGCCACCTCGTACCAGATGCGCTTGTCGCCGTCCTGATACTTGTCCAGGATCATCAGCTGCGTGCCCTTCTTGAGCTGGCGCAACACCTTGGCGCCGGATTCGGGCTTTTCGCGGACGTTGGCCTCCCGGTTGGTCTTCGCCTTGCCCACGATCTCCCGATCGAGGATGTCCGGCGTCTCCTGCGGCGCGTCCGCCTCGCCCTCCGGCGCGGCGGTCGCCTCGTCCTGCGTCAGCGTCAGTTCCACGCCCGGATCGAGGTTGACCAGATAGTCGCGCATGAAGCCCGTCGTGCTGCTGCCCTGCGGCTTCACCTCGTACCAGATCTTGCCGTTCTTGTCCTCGCGCACGGCGAAGATATCCAGGCGCGTGCCCTTCTTGACCTGCGTGATCACCTTGCCGTTCATCACGCGGCGCAGGTTGGCCGCCTTGTTCGTCTCGCCCGTGCCGATCACATCCGGGTTCGGCGTAGCCGTCGCTTCGGCCCCCTGTGCCTGCGGCGTCTCGCCGTCGGGGCCCGGCGTCGCGGACGGCGCCGGCGTATACGTCGGGCTGACGATCTTCTGCGCCGCGTCCACGACGTAATCGCGCATCCAGCCGGTCACGGCCTCGTCGTCCACCGTCACGCCGTACCAGATCTTGCCGGAACTGTCGAGCACGGCCTCGTGGATGGTGACCGTTTCGCCGGCATCGACCGTCTGCTTGACCTTGCCCCTGGAAGACGCGCTCTCGCGCAGGTTCGCCTTGCGGTTGACCTCACCCGTGCCCAGCTCCGGCACCAGCGTCGGCGCCGGCGTGGGCGTCGGCGTGGGCACGAGGGTCGGCGTGGGCGTCGGCGTGGGCGTCGCGGTCGGCGTCGGCGTCGGCGTATTGGTCAAAATGATGGGCAGCGGCGTGTCTGTCGGCTCCGGTTCTGGCGTCGGCGTGGCTTCGGGCGTCGGCGTCGGCGTCTCCTCCGACGACGGTCCGAAGATCAGCGCGCCGGGCGAAGCGGTCTGCCCGGCAGACTGCACAGGGGCCTGTGTGCTCTGCGCGCCGGGCGAGGCGGTCTGCTCGGCAGACTGCACGGGGGCCTGTGTGCTCTGCGCGCCGCCCGTCTGCTCGCTGGGCAGCGTCTTCGTCTGCCCCGGCAGGAAGCGCACGACGAGCAGCGCGATCAGCGCGACCGCCACCAGCGCGATCAGCACGGCGATCAGCTTGCCGATGCCGGTCACCAGAGAGCCACGCTTCTTCGCGGCGCCATCCGTCTCGTCCTCATCGTAAGCGTCGTCGTAAGCGTCATCATAGGCGTCGTAGACGTCGTCGTCCGCCTGCGGATCGTCTATCTGTTCATAGGGACTGATCCGTTCATTCTTCTCGATGTCTTCGCGCGGTTCGCGTCTTCTGGCCATTTCATGACCCTCCTCACCCCTGCTAGTACATCCATTATAAAGTTTCTCTCCATGGGATGCAAGCCTTTTCTGCACACCGCCCAATATTGGCAGCAAAACGCCCCGTTCCGGGAACGGAACGGGGCGCGTCGTATTGAGGTGGATTGAGGTTTACTGAGCCATCTTCTTGTAGGTTTCCAGACGGCGCATCGCGTCGGACTCGTTGATCGCGAACGCTTCCTCGGCCTTGCCCGGGAAGAGCTTCGCCAGGGAGGCGTAGCGCACCTCGGACTTGATGAAGTCCTGATAGGACTCGGTCGGATCCTTGGAATCGATGATCAGCGGGTTCTTGCCCTCGGCCTCCAGCGACGGATTGTAGCGATACAGCGGCCAGTAGCCACAGGCGACGGCGCGCTTGATCTCCAGCTGGGAGTGCGCCATGTTGATGCCGTGGTTGATACACGGCGCGTAGGCGATGATCAGGGACGGGCCGTGATACGCCTCCGCCTCGTTCATGGCCTTGAGCAGCTGCGCCGGGTTGGACATGGCGACGGACGCCACGTAGACGTAGCCGTAGGACATGGCCATCATGCCCAGATCCTTCTTGCGGGTCTTCTTGCCGGAGGCAGCGAACTTCGCAATGGAGCCGGTCGGGGTGGACTTGGACGCCTGGCCGCCGGTGTTGGAATACACCTCGGTGTCCAGCACGAGGATGTTGACGTCCTCGCCCTGCGCCAGCACGTGGTCGACGCCGCCGTAGCCGATGTCGTACGCCCAGCCGTCGCCGCCGAAGACCCACTGGCTCTTCTTGACCATCATGTCCTTCATGGACGCAATCTGCTTGCACAGGTCGCAGTCCTTGCCGGAAACCAGCGCGTAGAGCGCCTCAGAGGCGGCCTTGCTCTTCTGGCCGTCCATCATCACGTCCAGCCAGTTCTCGCAGACGGCCTTCTCCTCGCCCTCCAGCTTGCCGGCGAGCTCGGTGACCAGCTCGGCCAGCTTGTTGCGGCGCTGCGTGGTCGCCAGGTTCATGCCGAAGCCGAATTCCGCATTGTCCTCGAACAGGGAGTTCGCCCACGCCGGGCCATAACCCTTGTCGTTGGTGGTGTAGGGCACGGTGGGCGCGCTGCCGCCGTAGATGGAAGAGCAGCCGGTCGCGTTGGCGATCAACATGCGGTCGCCGAAGAGCTGCGTGACGAGCTTGACGTACGGGGTTTCGCCGCAGCCGGCGCAGGCGCCGGAGAACTCGAAGAGCGGCTTGAGGAACTGGGACTCCTTGACGTTCGCCCTGTTGAGGATCGTCTCATCGACCTCAGGCAGCGTCTGGGCGTACTCCCAGTTGGCCTCTTCCTTCATCTGGGTGGCCAGCGGCTTCATGGTCAGGCACTTGCCCAGGCACACGTCGGTGCAGTTGCCGCAGCCGGTACAATCCAGCGGAGAGACCTGAATGCGGAACTGCTTGCCGGCGAACTGCTTGCCCAGCGCCTTCTTGGTGGCGAAGGTTTCCGGCGCGACGCCCTCGTCCACGATGTAGGGACGAATGGCGGCGTGCGGGCAAACCAGGGCGCACATGTTGCACTGCACGCACTTGGAGACCTCCCACTCAGGCACGTTCACGGCGATGCCGCGCTTTTCGTACTTGGTGGTACCGGTCGGGCAGGTGCCGTCCGCAGCGATGGCGGAAACCGGCAGCTTGTCGCCCTCCTGAGCGAGCACCGGCTTGATGAACGCATCGTAGTACTCGCCGCCGTCGATCTTGACCGCCTCGGCGCCGGTGGTGGCATCCGCCCAGGAGGCCGGATAGTTCACCTGACGCAGGCCGGAGATGGCGATGTCGATGGCGTCCCAGTTCTTCTTGACGATGGCGTCGCCCTTCTTGCCGTAGGTCTTCTTGGCATACGCCTTCATGTACTCATCCGCCTGCTCGTAGGGGATGACGTCGGCCAGCTTGAAGAAGGCCGCCTGCATGATGGTGTTGATGCGGTTGCCCATGCCGACCTGCGCGGCCAGCTTGATGGCGTCGATCGCGTAGAACTTGATGTGCTTCCTGGCGATCAGGCGCTTCATGGAAGCGGGCAGCTGCGCGTCGAGCTCCTCGTCGGACCACTCGCAGTTGAGCAGGAAGGTGCCGCCGTCCTTGATGGAGGACACCATGTCATACTGGGTGACATAGGCGCCCTTGTGGCAGGCGGTGAAGTCGGAGGCGTCGATCTGGTACGGGGACTGGATCGGCGTCTTGCCAAAGCGCAGGTGGGACACGGTCAGGCCGCCGGACTTCTTGGAGTCGTAGGCGAAGTACGCCTGCGCGTACATGTCCGTGTGGTCGCCGATGATCTTGATGGAGTTCTTGTTGGCGCCGACGGTGCCGTCAGAGCCCAGGCCGTAGAACTTGCAGGCGATGGTGCCCTCCGGCGCGGCGTGGAAGATGTCGCCCACCGGCAGAGAGGTGTTGGTCACGTCGTCCACGATGCCCACGGTGAAGTGGTTCTTGGGCGCGTCGAGCTTGAGGTTCTCGAAGACGGCCTTGACGTGGGTCGGCGTGAACTCCTTGGAGCCCAGGCCATAGCGGCCGCCGACGGTCGGAATCGGCCTGCCGGCCTCGGCCAGCGCGGTCACGACGTCCAGATACAGCGGCTCGCCCAGGGAACCGGATTCCTTGGTGCGGTCGAGCACGGCGATCTTCTTGCAGGTGGCCGGGATGGCGTTCACGAAGCGGCCGGTGTCGAACGGACGATACAGGTGCACGGCGACGAGGCCGACCTTCTCGCCCATGGACACGAGCTTGTTGATCGCTTCGGTCGCGACGTCGCAGCCGGAGCCCATGGCGACGATGACGTACTCCGCATCCGGCGCGCCGACGTAGTCAAACGGCTTGTGCGGACGGCCGGTCAGCTTGCCGACCTCCTCCATGACCTCCTCGACGATCGCAGGGGTGGCCAGGTAGTACTTGTTGGCAGCCTCGCGGCCCTGGAAGTAGATGTCGGGGTTCTGCGCGGTGCCGCCCAGATGCGGATGTTCCGGATTGAGCGCGCGGGCGCGGAATTCCGCGACCTTGTCCCACGGGGTCAGCTTGGCCATGTCCTCGTAGCTGATCTCGTCGATCTTCTGAATCTCGTGAGAGGTACGGAAGCCGTCGAAGAAATGCAGGAACGGCACGGAGCTCTTGAGCGTCGCCAGGTGCGCGACGAGCGCCATGTCCTCCGCCTCCTGCACGGAGTTGGAGGCTAGCATCGCAAAGCCCGTCTGACGGCAGGCCATCACGTCGGAGTGGTCGCCGAAGATGGAGAGCGCGTGGTAAGCCAGCGCGCGCGCGGACACGTGGAAGACGCACGGGAGCAGCTCGCCGGCGATCTTGTACATGTTCGGAATCATCAGCAGCAGGCCCTGAGACGCGGTGAACGTGGTGGTCAGCGCGCCGCCCTTGAGCGAGCCGTGCACGGCGCCTGCGGCGCCCGCCTCGGACTGCATCTCCGCGATGCGCACGGTCTGACCGAACAGGTTCATGCGGTCATGCGCCGCCCAGTCATCCGCGACTTCCGCCATCGGGGAAGACGGGGTGATCGGGTAGATGGCCGCCACGTCGCTAAACGCATAGGCGACATGGCTGACAGCGGTATTGCCGTCGACGGTCATTTTCTTAACAGCCATTGGTATAACCTCCCCTATATGAATCAAGGATTACCATGTTTGCGAGAACCGGCTGCGGGACCGCATATGCGCAAGCATACCCATAACAGACAGTTCTCGACATTTCTATTATAGCTATCCGATAAAATGCTGTCAAGGCTGACAGGAAAATTCCCCCGTTCTTTTGTGCATATGGCGGGGAAAAGCCGCGCGTTATACCCGGCTGTATATCCATAAGAACGCGCGCAGGGACAGCCGCAGGAGCAGCCCCTGCGCCGCGACCAGGGCGTCGCCGCTCTTCATCGCATAGCGCGCGAGTTCGGGCCGGTTTGCGCGCGCAAAGGCGATCGCCTCCCCGGCGACATCCGGCGGCAGGCGGTAGGCCGGCACGTTCTTGACGATGCTCAGGGCGATCTGCCCGACGCGCCGGCGCAGCGCGGCGCGCGGCGCGCCGTCCGCCAGCGCGTCGCTGACGGCCCACAGCCTGCGGCAGACCGCGAGATAACTGGCACACCAGCGGCTTGAGCGCGCAAAGGAACCCATGATGCTCCCCGCGCGCTGCCGGTAGCGCAGGATGCACGCTTCATACGCCGGGGCGCGCGCGGCGCATAGCAGCGGCGGCGCCTGAAACAGCTCGTCCTCAAAGGGCAGCGCTTCGGCCATGCGCAGGCCGTTT
>CALVKT010000067.1 GCA_944333055.1 uncultured Clostridia bacterium | reverse complement strand
CCGGCCCCACTGGCCCCACCGGTCCCACCGGCCCCACCGGCCCGACCGGCCCCACCGGTCCCACCGGCCCCACCGGCCCCACCGGCCCCGCGGGCACGTCGCTGGCCGCCTTTGCCACCGGCCATTCTGCGGGCACCGTCAACGTCGGCGCGAACTCGCCGATTCCCTTCTCCACGTTCACCGCGCAGCCCGTCGGTTCCGTCACGCACAGCAACGGCACGTTCAAGCTGGTCTCTCCGGGCACGTACCTGGTCACGGCGCTGCTGAACACCCCGGTCTGCGTGGGCAACCCGGATTATGTGCGCACCACGCCGGACGATCGCGACTGCTGCCACCACAACCAGCAGTGCAGCGCGGCGACGAACGTCTACCTGCTGGTGGACGGCATCATCCTGCCCGCCTCGCTGACCCGCCTGCGCTCGGCCGAAAACACCGGCACGACGTTCATTCAGGCGCATATCATCTCCGGCGGCAACACGACCGTCAGTCTCGCCGCCGCCAACGCGCTCAATTACACCGGCGAACAGATCAACGACGTCCTCGCATCCATCTCCTTCCTGCGCATCGGATGACGCGCACGGGCCATGCCGCCAGGCGGCATGGCCCGATGTCGTTGCAAGGCTGCATGCACAGCCTTGCAGCGAAGAAAACATCATGCCCCTGCGCGCGATGCGCATGGCCCGATGTCGGAAGCGGCTTGCAGCCGCTCCCCGCGGCGCGCACGTCCCCGCCGCAGATTCCACGTGAAGGGCCTGCGGCACTTCATGCATCCGCGTTTTTCGCTTTGTCATGCCCTTTCCTTGAGCGCGGCCCACGTCTGCGGGCCGACCGTGCCGTCCTCGCGGATGTGTGCGTCGCGCTGAAAGCGGCGAACCGCCGCGTGCGTCACCGCGCCGAAGTAGCCGTCCGCGCCGTAGGGCGTCAGCGCGTACCCCAGCCCGATGAGCTGCGCCTGCAGCGCGCGCACGTCCTCGCCGCGCATGCCGCGCTGCAGGATGCGCCGTTCCGCCGTCGCGTGCGGCTGCGGACTTTCCTCGCCCGCCGGCGCGTCGTAATCGACGTTCAGCCGCGCCCAGTGCGTAAACGACGTGCGCGCGATGGGCCGCCGCACCACGCCGTAGGCGTGTCCGCGCGCGTCGATCTCCTCGCCGCCGCCGATGGACACACCCGCGTGGGACGCGCTGTTTCCCTGCACCGTGAAGAGGAACAGCCCCGCCTCGTCGGGCATGGCATCGATTGTGCCGCGCTCCTTCCAGACGCCTTGGGCGCGCCACTGGCTGTTCGAGCCGCTGGGCAGGGAGACGCCCGCCGCCCTGGCCACCGTGCGCGTGAGCTGTGCGCAGTCGTAGCAGGGCTTGCCCAGCCACTTGGGGCCATATCGGTCGATGAGCGACGCGTACTGCGGATACTGCTTCTTCTGCTGCGCCATGCGCGCGCGCGTGCAGATCCAGCCCGTCGCGCCGTAGATATAGCCGCAGCCGAGCAGGGAAATCGCCCTGGCCGTCATCGCCTCCCGTTTTGTCTGCATACAAAAGACCTCCCTTCCCTCTATGGTATGAGGGGAAGGGAGGCCGGGTTATCGCCCTTCGCGCACCCAGCGACGCAGCGCGGCGAACATCGCGTCCTCGCCCTCGTCGCGAAGCTGCGTGAGAAAGCGCACGAGCTGCGCAAGCGTCTGCGGGTGCATGCTGTCGCGCATGGCGCCGCGCATCAGATAGTCAAGCGCCGCGCCGTCTTCATACGCCGCGCCCTTGTAGATCTTGCTGGCCGCCACGCGGTCGCAGATCATCTCGGCCAGATACCGGCGCGGCATCGGCACGGCGGCATAGGCGCGCTTTTGCGCGTCGTAATCCGTCCAGTATTCCCAGTGGTGCCGATTGCGCCCCTTGTGGTGCATCCATGCCAGCGAATAGCCGCTCATGCGGCGCTCGTCCTCCGTGGGCGAGTGGACGCCGCTGTAAAAGCGCACGCCCTGCCGGAATTCCGTCGGGCTGTACTTCGACAGATCGTGAAACAGCCCCTGCCAGAGGATGCCCGCCTTCGCGCAGTGCGCGATCACGCGGTGCCGGTGCCGGGTGATGGTGATCAGGTGGCCGAAAAAGCGCTTTATGCCGTTCATCGCGCGCACCTCAATCCGCCCGGCCCGCGTCGAGCACCTGCGCGCAGACCGCGCCGCCCAGGCAGACGTCCCCGTCGTAGAGCACCATGCTCTGCCCCGGCGTCACCGCGCGCTGCCTCTCGCGCGCCGTCACGTGCAGGCGGCCGCCGTCCAGCACGCGCACGTGCACGGCCTGATCCATCTGGCGGTAGCGATACTTGCAGGTGCAGTCAAATTCCGCCGCAGGCGGCTCTCCGGCGATCCACGTCGCCCCCTCGCCCAGCGCGCTGCGGCTGTAGAGCAGCGGATGATCCGCGCCGTTGGCGACGATCAGCCGGTTGTGTTCCATGTCCTTGGCCAGCACAAACCAGCGCCCGCCGTCCGTCTCGCCGTTCACGCCGCCGATGCCCAGCCCCCGGCGCTGGCCGAGCGTGTAGTACATCAGCCCGTCGTGCCGTCCGACGACGCGGCCGTCCAGCGTCGTCATGTCGCCGGGCTGCGCGGGCAGGAACTGCTGCAAAAACGGCTTGAATCGCCGCTCGCCGATGAAGCACACGCCGGTCGAATCCTTCTTGCGCGAGGTGACAAGCCCCGCCTCCCCGGCGATGGCGCGCACCTGCGCCTTGGTGAGGCCGCCGACCGGGAACATCGCCCTTTGAAGCGCACGCTGTCCGAGCATGTAGAGAAAGTAGCTCTGATCCTTGCCCGCGTCCACGCCGCGCAGCAGTTGTTTTTTGCCGTCCGCCGCCGTGCCAATGTTGCAAAAGTGCCCGGTCGCCAGATGATCCGCGCCCAGCTCCAGCGCAAAGTCGAGGAACGCCTTGAACTTGATCTCCCGATTGCACAGCACGTCCGGATTGGGCGTGCGCCCGCGCCGGTATTCCTCCAGAAAGTAGGAGAACACGCGGTCGTAGTATTCCTTGACGAAGTTGACCGAGTAATACGGGATGTCGATGCGCGCGCAGACCTCGCGCACGTCCGCCCAGTCCGCCTCGCTGGTACACACGCCGTTGTCGTCCTTCTCCTCCCAGTTTTTCATGAACACGCCGATGACCTCGTGTCCCTGCCGCTTGAGCAGCAGCGCCGCGACCGACGAATCCACGCCGCCGGACATGCCCACCACGATCTTTGCCATAACGCCTCCGTTTACAGGGTCAGCTCGCCCAGCCGCGCATCGACGGCGCGCAGCATATCGCGCGTGACCTCCTCGATGGACTGCGATGCGTCCACGGCGGCCACGCGCGCCATACCGTCAAAGCGCGCCTCATACGTGCGATACGTCCGCTCAAAAAAGCCGGACTGTTCGCGCTCCAGCCTGTCCGGCTCGGAGGCGCTCAGCCTGCGCGAGAGCGCGCGCTCCGGCGGCATGCGCAGGTAGATCGTCACATCCGGCAGCGTGTCGCCCACGGCCAGCGCGTTGAGCGCGGCGACCGCCTCGGCCCCCAGCGCCCGGCCGCCGCCCTGATAAGCCACGGAGGAATCCACGAACCGGTCGCACACGACGGCCCGCCCGCGCATGAGCGCCGGGCGGATCACCGCGCGCACGTTCTGCGCGCGCGCGGCGGCGTAGAGATACGCCTCCGTCTCGTCAAACATCCCCTCGTTCTCCGGGTCGAGCACGAGCGCGCGGATCTTCTCGGCGATCCCATCGCCGCCCGGCTCGCGCGTGCACCGCACGTCCCAGCCAAGCTGCATCAGATGCGCCACCAGCGCTTCCCGTTGCGTCGTCTTGCCGCAGCCGTCCATGCCCTCCATGGAGATGAGCACGCCACGGGCGCGCGGCGCGCCGCCCAGCAGAATCTCCGTCAGCTCCTCCACCGTCCCGGCGATGTGCGTCGCGCCGGCTTGCGCAAGCTCCTGCCGGCTGCCGTAGCCGTAGCACACGCCGATCGTGTCGATGCCGTTTGCCTTTCCGCCGTCGATGTCGTAGCATCGGTCGCCCACCATCACCGCCGTGCCGCCCAGCGCGTCCATCGCCCGGCGCACGATATGCGCCTTGCTCTCGTGCTTGTTGTCAAACCCCGGCCCCACCAGCGCATCGAGGTACGGCGCAAGGCCGAACATCTGCGCGATCCGCTCGGCAAACGCCTGCGGCTTGGCCGTGGCCATGGCGACCTTGCAGCCGTTCTTTTTGAGGCTGCGCAGCAGCGCGGGGATGCCGGTGTAGACCTCGTTTTCGGCGTAGCCCACCGCGTTGTAGCGCTCGCGGTAGTGGGCGATGGCCTGCTCCGCCTGCGCGTCGTCCATGCCGCACACGCGCTTGAAGGAGGCGAACAGCGGCGGCCCGATGAACGATCTGAACTGCTCCTCGGTGTAGCCGCTCAGGCCCATCTTCTCCGCCGCATACAGCGCGCAGCGGGTAATGCCCTTCTCGCTGCGCGTCAGCGTGCCGTCCAGATCAAAGAGCACCGTCGTATATCTCATATGGTTTATCCCTGCTTTCTGCGGCGGCGCGCCGCCTGCGCGTTGTCTGCACCGGTCGCGCCGTCCTGCCGGGCCGGCTGTTTTCCCGGCTGCCTGCGCGAGCGCTTCTCTTCCTTGCGGCGCGCCATCTCCTCCTGCGCCCAGCGCACGTCCTCCGGCTTCACCAGCGGATCGACGAACGGATAGAGCGCCGGAAACGCGCGTTCCAGCGCGCGCGCATGGAGCGTGGCCACGCGCGCGCGGGTCATGCGCTCGTCAAAGCCGTATCGCTCGCCGAGCGCATCCGCCAGCGCCGCCTGCATCTTCGCATCCGGGCGGAACGTGCAGGCGCGGAGCCTGCCGCCCTCGTCATAGACGAGCACGTGCCCCACGACCGCCTGCGCGCGCCGGCCGGCCAGCGCGCGCGCCAGCCGCGCGGAGAGCAGGCACAGGACGAACGCCGCGCGCACGCGCCGCGACGGGCCGGAGGCCGGATCGATGTGCGTCACCTGCCGGTAGGTCGTCCGGAGGTGTTCGGCCATGCGCACCTCGCGCATGCTGACCACGCGCTCCAGCGGGATCCGCACCAGCGTGGTCGTGCTGTCGCCCAGCTTGCGCTCCAGCAGCAGCAGGCCGTCCTCAAGCGTGTAGGCGTAGCCCGCGACGGTGTCGCGCATGAAGCCGGTCAGCAGCGCGACCGCGTAGGCGTAAAACAGCAGATTGAGCAGGCCCACGCCCGTGAGTGTGATGAGCAGGTTGCACACGATCTGCGCAAGCGCCAGCTTGAGCAGGATGAGCGTGATGCGCAGCACAAACGCCCTGCCGTTGAGCGGCTGAGCCGCGTCCACCTGCCTGTAGATGATCTCCTGCATATGTCTCTCTCTTCTCGTGGAATCAGCCCGCCAGGCCGCTCGCCTCCATGAAATCCGCCTGCGCGTTCATGAAGCTGTCCAGCCGCTGCGCCAGACGGCCCATCGCGTCCTCGTCGTCCACGCCCGCGCCGAGGTCGTCGAGCAGCGCCTCAAATGCGTCGTCCTCGTCGTACTCGCCCTCGCCCATCAGGCCGTCCGCGTCGATGACGCCGGCTGCGCGCATGTAGCGCATGTCCGCGTCGATCGCCCGGCGGATGAAATCCTCCAGCTCCGCCTGCGGCTCCCTGTGGCCGGCCTTGCGCATCGACCTGGCGATGAACGCCACGGCCGCCGTCGCGTCATATCCCTGCATCATGCGTCCTCCCGACCGAGCAGCTCGCGATACGCCATCACCAGCTCGGCGAAGTAATCGAGCGCCTCGCACACCGGCTGCGGCGTGGACATGTCGACGCCCGCCACCTTGAGCTCCTCCACCGGCGGCATGCTGCCGCCCAGCGTCAGGAAGCGCCTGTAGGCCGCAACCTTCCCGGCATCGCCGCTGAGTATGCCCCGCGCCAGCGCCACCGCCGCGCAGAAGCCCGTCGCATACTTGTAGACATAGAACGGGCTGTAGAAGTGCGGAATGCGCATCCACTCCTGCGCGACCTCGTTGTCCACCGTGACGGCCTTGCCGTAGTAGCGCTTGTTGAGGTCGTAGTAGAGGCCGCACAGGCGCTCGCGGGTCAGGCTCTCGCCCGCCTCTGCCGCCGCGTGCGCCTGATGCTCGAACTCCGCAAACATCGTCTGGCGGAACACCGTCGTGCGGAAGTGTTCGAGCATCGCGCCCACCAGCGCCAGTTGAGCCTTGCGGTCGCCCGCGTGCTTGCGCATCATGTGCTCGTAGAGCAATATCTCGTTGCAGGTCGAGGCGACCTCTGCCACGAAGATCGTGTAATCCGCTTTGGCGAAGGGCTGCGTCTTGCTCGAATAGAAGCTGTGCATCGCGTGGCCCATCTCGTGGCAGAGCGTGGAGAGGCCGTCGTACGTCTTCGTGTGATTGAGCAGCACATACGGCGTGGTCTTGTAGACCTCGCTGCAGTACGCGCCGCCGCGCTTGTTCTTCGTCTCGTAGACGTCGATCCAGCGCTCTTTAAGCGCGCGGGAGGCGTCGGCCACGTAGTCCTCGCCAAGCGGCGCGACGGATTCGAGGAACGTCTCAAACGCTTCCTCGATGTCCATCTTCACTTCAAAGCCGTCGCCCGTCCTGGCGTACAGGTCGTACATATGCAGCTTCGGCACGCCCAGCTGTTCCCGGCGGATGCGCAGGTATTCGCTGAGCGTGTCGATGCCCCCGTGCACCGCCTCGATCAGGCTGTCATAGACGCTCTCCTCAATCTCATCGGGATAGAGCGCCGCCTCGCGCGCGCTCTTGTAGCCGCGCGCGCTGCTCTCAAAGAGGCCCGCCTTCACCTGCCCGGCGTAGAGCGCCGCGATCGTGTTGCCCAGCTTGCCGTAGCCGTTCATCACGCCGCAGTACGCCGCCTTGCGCACGGCGCGGTTCGGGCTCTCCAGATACAGGCCCAGCCGCGCGTCGGTCAGCGCAACCTTCTCGCCGTTCTCGCCGCGGATCGTGCCCAGATTGAGGTCGGCGTCCGAGAGCATGTCGTAGGCGTTCTCCGGCACGCCGGCGACCTCCGCAGCCATGGCCAGCAGCTTCTCCTCCTGCGGGGAGAGCGTATGCGGCTTCATGCGCAGCACGCCTTTGAGAAACGCGTCGTAATCCGCGAAAGCCGGATCGGCGATCATGTCCTCCAGCTCGTCCTGCGCCAGCGTCAGCAGCTCCGGGGTGAGGAACGCCGTCTTCGCCGCGACCTCGCTGTAGAGCGACTGGGCGCGGCTGTGCATCGCCTGACTGGCGGAGACCGTCGTATCCTCGTGCAGCTTCATCATCGCATAGCCGTAGACCTCGGCCATGCGCTCCATGAGCGCCATGTAGGCATCCAGCGCGCGGCACACCGCGTCCCGGCCCGCGACAAGCGTGCCCGCATGCGCGGCGAACGACTGCGCCTGCGCCTTCACGCTTTCAAAAGCACGTTCCCAGGCCGTGTCGTCTTCAAAGATGCGCGTCAGATCCCATGTGTAGCGGGAATCGACCGACGCGCGGGTGCGTTCGTCCTGCATATCGGTCCCTTTCTTCAGTTCTTGAGGCTCTGCAGCGGCGCGGGGATGCGGCCGCCGCGGGCGATGAATGCCTCCGCGGAATACGGACTCACGCGCATGACCGGCGCGCAGCCGAACAGCCCGCCGAACTCGACCTCTCCGCCAACATCCTTGCCCGGCGCCGGGATGATGCGCACGGCGGTCGTCTTGTGATTGACCATGCCGATGGCCGCCTCGTCGGCGATGATGGCGGCGATGGTGCTCGCCGGGGTGTCGCCCGGCACGGCGATCATGTCCAGGCCCACCGAGCACACGCAGGTCATGGCCTCCAGCTTTTCCAGGCTGAGCGCGCCGCGCTCCGCCGCGTGAATCATGCCGATGTCCTCGGAAACCGGGATGAACGCGCCGGAGAGGCCGCCGACGTGGCTGGACGCCATCACACCGCCCTTCTTGACCGCGTCGTTGAGCAGCGCCAGCGCCGCCGTGGTGCCGTGGCAGCCGCAGACCTCCAGGCCCATCTCCTCCAGGATGTGCGCCACGGAGTCGCCCATCGCCGGGGTTGGCGCAAGCGAGAGATCGACGATGCCAAAGGGCACGCCCAGACGGCTTGACGCCTCGCGCGCGATGAGCTGGCCCACGCGCGTGATCTTGAACGCCGTCTTCTTGATCGTCTCGGCCACCACGTCAAAGGGCTGGCCCTTGGCCTCCTTCTCCAGCGCGTGCTTGACCACGCCCGGACCGGAGATGCCCACGTTGATGCAGCAGTCGCCCTCGCCCGGGCCGTGGAACGCGCCCGCCATGAACGGGTTGTCCTCCACGGCGTTGGCAAACACGACCAGTTTCATGCAGCCGGAGGCGTCGGTGTCCTTCGTCGCCTCGGCGATGTCCTTGACCGCCTGCCCGCACAGGCGCACGGCGTCCATGTCGATGCCCGCACGGGTGGAGGCCACATTCACGGAGGAGCACACGCGCTCGGTGGTGGAGAGCGCCTCCGGCAGCGACGCGATGAGCGCGCGGTCGGACGCGGTCATGCCCTTTTGCACCAGCGCGGTGTAGCCGCCGATGTAGTTGACGCCGGTCTCCCTGGCTGCGGCGTCCATGGCGCGCGCCACGACGACCGGGTCGCCGCAGGCCGCGGCCACCAGGCTCGCCGGGGTCACGGAGATGCGCTTGTTGACGATCGGGATGCCGAACTCGCGCTCCAGCGCCTCGCCGGTCTTCACCAGATCCGCCGCCTGCTTCGTGATGCGGTCGTAGACGTTGGTGTAGAGCGTCTTCTTGTCCGGATGGCAGCACGAATAGAGCGAAATGCCCATGGTGATCGTGCGGATATCGAGCTTTTCTTCGGTGATCATGCGCACCGTTTGCAGAACTTCCGACTTGTTAATCATATTGTCCTCCGATCAGATCCTGTGCATGGCGTCAAAGATCTCGCTGCGCTGGATGCGAATCTGCAAGCCCAGCTCTGCGCCCAGCGCATCAAGCGCGTCGGAGAGCTGCGCAAAGCGGGAGAGCGAGATGTCCACGATCATGATCATGTTGAACATGCCGGAGAGCACGGTCTGAGAGATGTCCAGAATGTTCGCCTCGTGTTGCGCGATCACGGCGCTCACGCGCGCGATGATGCCGATGGT
>CALVKT010000066.1 GCA_944333055.1 uncultured Clostridia bacterium | reverse complement strand
GCACCTTGACCGTCACCGGCCCGTCCGGCTGCACGTAGCTGTACGTGCCGTCGGCGTGTTCCACGACGGCAATCTCCTTGCCGTCTTCGTCCGTCACCGTCACCTTGACGGTCTCATATCCTTCATCTGGCGTCGGTGTGACGGTCACCTTATCGCCTTCCTGCGGGTCTTTCGGCGTAACCTCCGCATCGCCGCCCTCAGGTGTTTCCACCTGCGGCGGATAGGTCGAAATCACCGGGATCTCCACAGACGCCCTCTTGTATCCGCAGACGCTGCACTCCTCATGCTTCTCGCCCTTTTCAGCGGTCGTAGCCTCCCTGTCGATCACCCACGCAAAGGTATGGGCTGCCCTGTTCAGCGCTTCGCTGCATTTGCACGAATGCCAATGGTCGGCGTCATCCTTTTCCCATTTTGTCCATGTTCCGGCGTGGGTCTTTGTGATCGTCGTCCAGTTTGGGACACTCGCATTGCTGATGTCCAGCGTACAGGGGACGGTTAAGGTTTGCAGCTCGTTACAGAGCGCAAACGCTTTGTCTCCTATGCTCGTCACGCCTTCCGGGATCGTCACGCTCGTCAAGGCGGCGCAGTTCTCAAACGCAGATGCTCCTATGCTCGTCACGCCTTCCGGGATCGTCATGCTCGTCAAGACGCCGCATCCAGCAAACGCATTTTTTCCTATGCTCGTCACGCCTTCCGGGATCGTCACGCTCGCCAAGGCGTCGCAGCGAGCAAACGCCCCGTCTCCTATGCTCGTCACGCCTTCCGGGATCGTCACGCTCGTCAAGGCGTCGCATCGCTCAAACGCATAGTCTCCTATGCTCGTCACGCCTTCCGGATCGTCACGCTCGTCAAGGTGTCGCATCGAGAAAACGCCTCTTCTCCTATGCTCGTCACAGAATATCCACCCAGCGTTTTCGGAATTTCCAAGTCTGCGGCATTGCCCGTATATTGTATGATCTCGGCTGTCTTGGCTGTCTCGTCGATCACGTAATATTCGTAATCCCCCGCAGTCGCCGCCGAGGCGGTCATGGGGAAAAGCCACGCGCACAGCAGCAGACTCAGCAGCAGGCCCAGTCCCCGTTTTATTTTTCCGCTCATTTCAATGCCTCCGTTTCTCAGTCTGCGGCTTTGCCCCTGTCCAAACCGCAATTGCTCATTTCATGCCTTCACACGCAAAAAGGCGCGTCCCGTCCGCTGAAAAACGAACGGAATACGCCTTGAAAAATTGTGCTGCTTTGGAATTGACAGGAAAAAAGGGCGCAGTTATCCCTTGCTTGCTTGCTTGCTTGCTTGCTTGCTTGCGGATTGTCCCGCGCGCCTGCATGTCTGTCAAGCCCCTTTTGCATTCAATGGGTTCCTTATTTTAACATATTCCCCGCGGGGATTACAAGCGATTTCCCGGATTTTTGAAAAAACTATATGCAAAAAGGCCGCCGGCAACTCCGGCGGCCCAAAGCCTTACGGGTTCGCGTTGAGCGTGCGGGCGCTGGTGCGGCCCTCCGGGCGAATCTCGCCGACGGCCAGCAGGGAGCGCTTGGTCAGCGCCGGGCCGATCAGCTCATAGACGAGCACCGCGAAGAGCACCACGTTGCGCACGAGCGCGCCGTCCGGCAGGCTGGCGGCGGTCAGCGCCATGCCCAGCGCCACGCCCGCCTGAGGCAGCAGCGTGATGCCCAGGTGCTTCACCACCGGCTCCGGCTGGTGCGTCAGGCGGCAGCTGAAGGCCGCGCCGTAGTACTTGCCCGCGGAGCGCGCGAGGATGAAGAGCACGCCCACCAGCAGCGTGACCGGCTGGAAGAGCACGTTGAGATCCAGCTCCGCGCCGGAGAGCACGAAGAAGAGCACGTTGAGCGGCATCGTCCAGTTCTCAATGCGCTCCATGAGCTCCTCGGAGGTGGGACAGATGTTGCAGAAGACGGTGCCGGTCATCATGCACACCAGCAGCAGCGAGAAGCTGCAATGCACCGGGCCGATCTCAAAGGTGAGCATGGAGAGGCCGACGGTCAGCAGCACGAAGGCCACGGAGAGCGTCATGCGCTTGCTGCGGGAGTGGAAGAACTTCTCCACGGCGTGCAGCAGCCAGCCCATCACGCTGCCCAGCGCCAGGGAGAGCACGATCTCCACGATCGGCTCGACGATGACGCCCATCACGCTCACCTGCCCGCTGGCCAGCGCCGTGGCGATGCCAAAGGAGACGGAGAAGAGCAGCAGGCCGACCGCGTCGTCGATGGCCACGACCAGCAGCAGCAGCCGGGTCATCGGGCCGTCCGCCTTGTACTGGCGCACGACCATCAGCGTCGCCGCAGGCGCGGTCGCGGCGGCGATGGCGCCCAGCGTGATGGCGCTGGAGAGCGAGATGATCTGCGGGAAGAGGACGTGCAGCGCGATGAGCACGACGTCTACGACGAGGGTGGCGATCACCGCCTGCAAGACGCCGATGGTGACCGCCTGCTTGCCCATGGCCCTGAGCTGGCTGAGGCGGAACTCGTTGCCCATCGTGAAGGCGATGAAGCCCAGCGCAGCCTGCGTGATGATCTTCATGCCCTCCACCTGCGCAAGCGAGCCAAAGCCCAGACCGTCGATTTGCAGCCGCCCGATGAAGAACGGCCCCAGCAGCAGGCCCGCCACCAGATACGCCGTGACGGCGGGCAGGTGCATCAGCCGGGTCAAGCGGGAGAGCAGCAGCCCGCCCACCATGGCGATGGACAGGCTGATCAGATAGATTTCCATAGATGCCATGCCTTCTTTGCGTTCATTTTTAAGGAGAGGAAACGCGCCGGTATCCCGGTTTTCCGTGCTGTATTGTACCACCAACATCCCGCGCCTTCAAGTGTGCATCTTCACGCAAAATCCACCGCTTTCCTGTGCCATTTTGCGGGGAATTTGCCGCACATTTCCTGTTGACAAATGCGCCGATCCGGGTATAATGGGATATAGGAACGTTTGTTCCCATTTTATGACGCGAGGTGAGCGATGTGGAACGGGTCATCCTGCACTGCGATGCAAACAGCTATTACGCGTCCGTCGAGTGCCTGTACACGCCGCAGATTCGCGACAAGCCCGTGGCCGTGAGCGGCAGCGTGGAGGCGCGCCACGGCATCATCCTGACCCGAAACGCGCTGGCCAGGCGCTGCGGCGTCAAGACGGGCGAGGCCATCTGGCAGGCGAAGGAGAAATGCCCGGAGCTGGTCTGCGTGCCGCCGGATTTCCCGCTCTACGTGCGCTTCAGCGAGAAAATGCGCCGCATCTACGCGCAGTATTCCCCGCGCGTGGAGGCCTTCGGGCTGGACGAATCCTGGATCGACGTGAGCGGCGCGGGCGTGACGTTTGCCGACGGCGTGCGCATCGCCGATGAGATCCGCTGCCGCATCCGCGAGGAGCTGGGCATCACCGTCTCCGTGGGCGTGGCAAACAACAAGATATTGGCCAAGCTGGGCAGCGACATGAAAAAGCCGGACGCCGTCACCGCGCTGCCGCCGGACGGCTTTCGGGAGATGATCTTCGACCTGCCGGTGCAGGATCTGCTCTTCGTGGGCCCCGCCACGGCGCGCAAGCTGGCGCGGCTGGGCGTGACGACCATCGGGGCGCTCGCCCGCTGCGATGCGGGCGTGCTCCACAGCCTGCTGGGCAAGAACGGCCCGCTGCTGCGCGCCTACGCCAACGGGGAGGACCGCACGCCCGTGATGCCGCTCACGCACCGGCGCTGCATCCAGTCCGTGGGCAACAGCACCACCCCGCCGCACGACCTGCGCACGCCCGACGACGCGCGCTGCGTGCTGTTTCTGCTGGCGGAATCGGTGGCGGCGCGGCTGCGCGAGAGCGGGCTGCACGCGCGCTGCGTGTCCGTCAGCGCCCGCACGACCGAGCTGATCACCCGCTCCCACCAGTGCACGCTCGCCCGCCCCACCAACCTGACCGGCGAGATCGCCGGGGCGGCGACGGCGCTGTTTGCGGAGCGCTTCGCACACGGCTTTCCCTATCGCAGCGCGGGGCTGAGCTGCACGATGCTCACCGCGGACGACGAACCGATTCAGCTCGACTTCATGGGCGACGAGACGCGGCGCATGCGCGCGGAGCGGCTGGAGAACGCCATCGACGGCCTGCGCGCGCGCTATGGGCATCAAATCGTGCAGCGCGGCACGGTGCTGCTCGATCGCGGCTACGCACGGATCAACCCCGTGGAGGAGCACACCATCCATCCCGTGAACATGTACGCGGGATAACGCAAGGAGGGATACGCCATGTCGGCGCTGCGCAGGAACCCGCAGAAAATCTACGTGAAGGTGCGCGCGGACCACATGCCGGACGGCAGCACGCGGCCGCTGATGTTTCGCAGCGAGGACGGCCCCGCCGTGCGCATCGACCGGGTGACGGACGTGCGGGAGGCCCCCTCGCTCAAGGCGGGCGGACAGGGCGTGCGCTACACCTGTCTGGTGCAGGGGCGGACGCTCTACCTGTTCCACGACGAGCCGTACTGGTTCGTGGAGGATTGAGCCGCACGCGGCCGCCTTTGGCGGAATACGATGGAGTATCCCGTTGAAAGGAGGCCGGCGGAAGATACGCGCTTCCGCCAAACGCCATATGGAGAATCGAAACGCGGCCACGCCCGTCATCCCCCTGCCCAACCCCGGCGAGGGCGGCCCCGTCGCCCCCAATGATGAGGCGGGCATCCCCGTCATCCCCCTGCCCAACCCCGGCGAAGGCGGCCCCGTCGCCCCCAACGGCGGATCGTCCGGCGGCATCGTCGTGCAGCCGCTGCCGGATACGACCATCGTCGTGCCCGTGCGCTACGCGGCGGTGCGCTTCCTCAATGCCACGCACGGCTATCCCGCCTTCCGCATCTTCGTGGACGGCACGCGCGTGGTCAATCTGCTCGACGCGGGCACGGCGTCCGGCTACGTGCGCGTCCCCGCCGGAAACCGGACGATCACCGTCGCCGGACAGGACGGCTACATCTACATCGAAGACGTGCTGCCCTTCGCCTCCGGCACGACCTCCACCGTCGCCATCGTCAATCGCACGGGCGGTCTGGCGCTCGCGCAGATCGCCGATGCGTGCCGGGTCATCTGATGCTTTAAACCGCCGCGAAGCGAAGAAGGGGTCTGGGGACGCGTCCCCAGCGGGGTTTGGGGCAGCGCCCCAAGCAGGTTTGGGCGGCAGCCCAACGTCCCCCCAACGCCCATGGCGCAGGGCGCGCCGAAGGCGCCATCATGCGCCAGCAAAAGCGCCTTCAAGCCGCCGCGAAGCCGGAAGTCCGAGGGCACTCAGCCCGCATCGTCTTGGGATACGCCTTGCGATCGCAGGGCTCCGCCCGTTTCCGATCGCTTCCAAAAAAGCGCCAAAACGCCAAAGAACCGGCGTCAGATGGCCTCGTGAGAGACGCATCCGACGCCGGTTTTTTCCATGCCCCGCCGTGGCATCTTTTATCCGTTTCCGTCCCGGAAGGCGCTTTGCGGCGCATAGCCCACGCTGCCATCCGAAAGCATCACGACGTACCACGCATCGCCCGAAACGCCGATGATCTGATATCCGTCTTCCTCATGACAGACCGCCGTTTCAAACGCGCCCTCCTGCGGCGCTTCCAGCAGCGCCTGTTCCTCCTCGCGCATCCGCTTGAGCGGGAACGCACAGGCGACGTCCGCCTGATCCGCCTCATCAAAGACGAGGTATTTTGTCATCATATAGCCGGTGAATCCGGTTTCCTCGTTGCCGATCTGCACGCGCGTCCACGCGTCCTGTCGTTCGAGCACGCGCACCGGCGTGCGGTTGTAGAACTTGCCCAGCGACTGCGCGCCTTTGTCCGGCGCCGCGCGCAGGTGCAGACGGTCGGCGGGATCGGGGTTGCGCACCAGCGCGTAGGCGCTTCGGTCGATCTGCGCCACGGCCTGGGCAAACGTCTCCGGCAGCGCGGCAAAGTCGGTCGTCTCCAGCGCGCCCCACGGCGACGCGCCATAGACAAAGCCGTCGTTGCGACCGTTGGGCGGCGCGTCCACCGGCACGACGCAGTCGTATCCGTAGCGAATCGTCTCCTGCGACGTCGTGTAGGCGAGCCGCCATTGACGCTCGCCCTTCCTGAACGCGCTCGTCACGCCGCCGGTGTACACGATGAGCTGCCCCTCTCCGGCGTGCATCGCATCCAGCGACGCGCTCGCGCCGATGGCCCGCGACGTCACGGTGCGCTCCCCGAAATCGTCCTGCATCACCACGCGCACGCGGCACAAGCCGTCCGCCCCGCGCACGAGCAGCACGAGCGCCTCCCTTTGGATGTCCAGCCCTTCCAGCGTCTCGCCCGCCTCCAGCTTCGTATCTGCCAGCCCCGGCAGCATCGCCTCGTTCATGCCTTCGTCCGGATCGGCCGTATAGGCGCGGATGTCAAAGCAGGCCAGCTGCATGCGCGCCGCAAACGCCTCGCTCACGGACACCGGCATGTACGCCTCGCTGGCAAGGATGTTGCCGTTCTCATCCTCCATATATGCTTCATAGCTCAGCTTGCCGCTGCGGACGCCGCTGACGACGCTGCGGTATCCCTCGCCCACGGGCGCATAGACGGTCACGTCCACCGCCTGCCATGTGCCGTCCCGCTTTTCGCTGTGGTAGTGATGGGTGACATCGCCCTCGACGTAGCTGTAAAACAGCGCGTCCCCGCCGCCGTCGATCAGCAGATGGGGCAGCGCATCGCCGTCGTGCACGGCGTTCGTGTTGTCCACGGTCAGCGCATAGGCCGCGTCCGCTTCCGCCTTCTCCGCCATGCACAGGATGTTGTCGCCGTCCCGGCTGAGCACCAGCGCGAACTGCCCGCGCTCCTCGTCGCCCCAGCCGTCCTGCGCGGCGACGGCATAGCCCGGATGCGCCGCCGCGCACAGCGCCGTCACCGCCTGCGGCAGCGCGCTCTCCTGCGCCTGCGCACCGGCGCACAGCAGCAGGCAAAGCGCCAAAGCCACGCTTCTCATCGGTCTCCCTCCCTCTTGTATCAGGCGGCGCCTAGACATTCTCCTGCCGCTCGTCCGCCGTCTTTTCCGTTTCCTCCGGCTCTTCCGTCCTTTCCGGCAGGCTCTGCACCCTGTCCGCGCCGCGCTGGCCGATCAGCAGGCGAAGCTGTCCGGCCGTGCTCTCCACCCACTCAGGCAGCGATTCCCGGAAGGAATTGCCCAACCGCCTGAATGCCTCGACGATCACGTCGCGCGTCTCCTCGTCCATGGAGCCGACGGCCTTGAGGATGGCGCGGACGTTGCGCGCCTCAAAGAGGTCGGCGACGTTGCGCCCGCCGGACGCGCTGAGCACAGCGTACACGCCGTCGATGACGCGCTTGCGCTCCTGCGTGGAGAGCGAGGACAGCCAGTTCTTGAGCGTCTCCTCCGCCAGACGGCTCTCGCGCGTGCGCTCCGACACCGTGATGAAGCGCCCGCCCATCACCTGCCAGCTGTAGGGATTGTGCTGCAAAACGCCGACGCCGTCGCTCTTGACGACGATGAACGGCTCCGCATGCCAGAGCAGAATGCCCACCACCGACGTCTGCGGCACGAACGTGTGAATACGCATGTCGATGCTCTGAAACTGCTCCGTGGCCAGAACGGCCTCGTTGAAGCCGGGGCCGTCGAAATTGTAGACGCATTGGATGCGCTCCTGCACCGTCCTGGGCGCGAAGATGCCCGCATACGCCGCGAGGTTGCCGCCCTTGGAATGGCCGCCGAGCACCAGCGGCCCATCCAGCACCCCGGCGGCGCGCGTCACATAGTCAAGCGCCGCGCCCTGCGCGGGCACCTCGGCGGCGAAGCTCATGTTGAAATCTTCCTTCCAGCCCACGACGGTGGAATCCGTGCCCCGGAAAGCGAGGAACGCGCCGCCGTCGGGCAGCAGGAACGTCGTGGCGGAAAACTGCTCCTCGGCCGCCTCGTTGAAGCGGTTGACATAGCCCGTCAGGCGCATCGTGCCAAAGCGCGCGCTGTCCCGCACGGCCTCCAGCAGGAGACAGTCGTCCTTGCCGGAATCCATCATGCAGGCGCTGGACAGGCCGTTTTCAAGCAGGTGCGCCACCACGTCGGAGAGCGGCACGCCCGCCTCGTCAAACGCTTCGGATACGAGCCCGTCAAAGGGCATGTAGGACAGGTAGCTGAGCACCAGCGCATCCACGGCGCCAAGGGGCACCTGCTTGAGCGTCAAATCGCCCCGCCACTGGACGTAATCAATGATGTTGGGCATACATGCTCCTTTCCGCCGCGCGCTGTGCGACGCGGCTTCACTTTGATTATAGGCGATGGATTTACCATCTGTCAACCACATCCGCCCGTTCCGTCGGCCCGCCGGCGCGCGCATCCTGCGAAAACGCTGTCAAAAAGACAAATTCCGACCCTTTTTTGCGCCGTTGGAATTGACAGACTCGCGCCGCTGTTCTATACTTAACTTTATATTCCATCCCGCAACATGCGCGTTTTTCGCGTCGTGATCTCTTGCGTTGGGAGGCGCACCATGCTTCACACCTGGGAATTGACGATTGCACAGCTTCCGCCCGCGGGGCTTGCCCGTCGGGCCTACCTGTATCTGCCCGACGCCTACGACGAACAGCCCGACGCGCGGTTTCCCGTGCTCTATATACTCGACGGACAGAACGTATTTCTCGACGAGGACGCGTCCTTCGGCCGCTCGTGGCGAATGCTCGACTATCTCACGCGCACCGGCGCGCCGCTGATCGTCGCCGCCATCGCCTCCAATCCCGTCGGCGACAACCGCCTGTGCGAGTACTCGCCCTTCACCTATCGCGACGACGAGCTGGGCGTCATCGAAGGGCGCGGGCGCATCACGATGGACTATATCACCCGCGTGTTCAAGCCGATGATCGACGCCGGCGTGCGCACGCTCCCCGACCGGCAGCACACGGCCTTCGCCGGCTCCTCGATGGGCGGGCTGATGGCCCTGTACGCCGCCTGCCACTATGGCCGCACATTCTCCCGCTTCGCCTGCCTCTCGCCCAGCGTCTGGGTCGATCCCGCTCAGGTGAAACGCATGCTTCGCCGCGCGCACTTTGCGCCGGATACCACGCTGTATCTGGATTACGGCGCGCAGGAGATGGGCAACCACGCGCAGACGGGCGATGTGCTGCCCGGCGTCGTGCAGTCGCTCTACGCGCGCGGCGTGAACCTTACCTTCCGCATCGTCCCCCACGGCGTGCACAGCGAGGCCTGCTGGGAAGCGCAGATCCCCGTGTTCATGGCGTGCCTGGGGCTGTAAAGACCACAAAAGGAGATTGGATATGGAGATCCGCTACTTCAAGACGTACTCGCACTGTCTGGGCCGCGATATGGAGATGAACGTATACGGCCATCACGGCAAGCCCGTGCTCTTCATCCCCTGTCAGGCAGGCCGCCACATGGACTTTGACGCCTTCCACATGGACGACGTGCTGCGCCCGTGGATCGATGCCGGCAGGGCGATGGTCTTCTCCATCGACACCATCGACGGCGAGACATGGGCCAACAAGGGCGGCGACAACCGCTGGCGCATCGAGCGCCATGAGGCGTGGTTCAACTACATCGTGGAGGAGGTCGTGCCGCAGATTCGCCACCTCGCCGGCGAGCGCAACTGGCATCAGGAACCGATCACGACGTTCGGCTGCTCCATGGGCGCGCAGCACGCCGCAAACCTCATCTTCCGCCGCCCGGATCTGTTTGACAGCTGTCTGGCGCTTTCGGGCGTGTACGACTCGCGCGACGCATTCGGCGGCTACATGGACGATCTCGTCTACGCCAACAGCCCGTGCGACTACCTTGCCGGCATGCCCGCCGATCACCCGTATATCCCGATGTACAACGAGCGCAACATCATCATCTGCGTCGGGCAGGGGGCGTGGGAGGACGTGCTGCGCGACAGCACCGCATGGCTGGCCCACGTGCTCCATCAGAAGGGCATCCACGCCTCGGTCAACTTCTGGGGCTACGACGTCAACCACGATTGGCCATGGTGGTACAGGCAGACCGCGCATTATCTGCCGATGATCCTGGGCAACCCGTAAGCGGGCCGATTGGCCCCGCAAGACGACTTCCATCATAAAGGAGTGCTGCGCCATGAAGAACTTCGTATTCATCTCCCCGAACTTCCCGACCAATTACTGGAAGTTCTGCGCCGAGCTCAAGAAGAACGGCATGAACGTGCTGGGCATCGGCGATTGCCCGTACGAGCAGCTGATGCCCGAACTCAAGGCCTCTCTGAACGAATACTACAAGGTCTCCTCGCTGGAAAACGGGGAGGAGGTCTTCCGCGCCGTCGCGTTCCTCACCTACAAGCATGGCAAGATCGACTGGCTGGAGAGCAACAACGAATACTGGCTGGAAAAGGACGCCGCGCTGCGCACCGCGTTCCACATCACCACCGGCTTTCAGGAGAGCGACATGGAGCCTGTCAAGTACAAGTCCAAGATGAAGGCGTACTACGCCAAGGCCGGGATCAAGACCGCGCGCTATCATCTGGTGCACGACTATGCGGGCTGCAAGGCCTTCATCGCCGAGGTGGGCTATCCGGTCATCGTCAAGCCGGACAACGGCGTGGGCGCATCGAGCACCTACAAGCTCAGGAGCGACGAACAGCTTGACTACTTCTTCGCCACCAAGGATCCGCGCGTGCTCTACATCATGGAGGAGTTCGTCAACGGCACGGTGCACACCTACGACGCGATCATCGACGCGAACGGCAAGCCGCTCTTTGAGACGGGCAACGTGACGATGGACTCCATCATGGACATCGTCAACACCAACGGCAACTCCTGCTACTACATCGAAAAGACGCTGCCCGATGCCATGCGCGACGTCGGCCGCAGGACGGTGGCGGCCTTCGGCGTGAAGAGCCGGTTCGTGCATCTGGAGTTCTTCGTGCTCAACGACGATCAGCCGGCGCTGGGCAAGAAGGGCGACATCCTGGGGCTGGAGGTCAACATGCGCCCCTCCGGCGGCTGGAGCGCCGACATGTTCAACTTCGCCAATTCCTGCGATGTCTACAAGATCTGGGCCGACATGGTCGCCTTCAACACGCGCACCGTGCCGGACGCAGGCGCGCAGCATTACTACTGCTGCTACTGCGGCCGCCGCGACGGCAAGCGCTTTGTGCTTGACCACGACGCGATCATGAAGAAATACGGCGCCCGCATCAAGATGGCGCAGCGCGTGCCCAAGGCGCTCTCCGGCGCGATGGCGGACATGATGTACCTGTGCAATTGCTCCAGCGAGGCGGAGCGGGACGAGTATTACGCCTCGCTGCTGGCGGAGTGCTGAGCGGGTTGACGGGGTTTGCGTTTCGCAACTCAAAAGCATCACGGCGCATGCCGGATATGTCGCCGCGGCGAAGCCGGGCTGCGGTATCCGAAGCGAGGCAGCGCCAGAGCGGCATGGACGACGTACGGATGAAGCCTTTTTCATGGGGAAGCAGTGTGCCGTCACCTTATACTCATTCTTGATGAAAACGGCTCATCAGAACCGCAATGGTCGCTGCGCTCCGCTGCGGTTCCCGCCGCTTACGCCATGATCATAGAAGACGTGCCGCCCTGAAACCGGGATTTCATCCCTCAGACTCGCTTCGCGCCGTATTTGACCTTTTTATCAGAAATCGGTATAACACGCATAAAAGGGCCCTGGCATCGATGCCAGGGCCCTCACCCGTTCGGGCGCGTCAGCTCGCCTGCGGATCGCCGCATGCGCCGCGGGCGTTCGTGATGATTTCAAACCTTCCGCCCTGCTTTTTCACTTCAAAGATCAGCGGCTCGCCTGCTTCCCCGTCCTGCCTTTCTGCCCAGAGCCGGTAGGCCCTGACGAATCCATCGTGAATCTGCGCTTCCGCCTCCAGCCTGGCCTCGACGGCCTCATCAAACGTCCCGTATGTCCCGATATGGTATCGCCGCCTCTTGAACCCGATGGACGCGCGATAACGGCCGTCCTTCATGCGGTTGACCCCGCGAAATCCGCTGGTGTTGTCGCTTCGGTGCTTGCGCTTTTCCAGCCATTCCACGCAGGTGCCGTCGATCCGGTGAAGCTTATGGGCGATGTCCTTCTGGATCTCCTGCTTGAGACAGCCGCAGCTGCGGTAATTGCCGTGCACGAGACTGTCCTCCGTGATCTCCAGCTCCTTGCCGCAGTCGCACAGGCACGTCCAGTAGACGGAACCCTTTTTGTCCCGTCTGGGCGTGGGACAGAGCGCAATCAGCCGCCCGAACCGCTGCCCGGCGATGTTCGTGATGCTGCGGATATCCAGCTTGCGTCTGCATCCGCAGCTCGTCGTCCTGCCCGCACGGAGGTCGCGGGCAAGCGCGGTGTATTCTTTTCCGCAATCGCACAGGCACACCCAGCGCGCCCCGCCGTTCGCGCCTTCCGCCCGCCGCAGCGCGGTCAGCCGCCCAAAGCGCCGCCCGGTCAGGTCCTCTTCGAAGCCTTCACGGGGCGCCCGCTTGACGCAGCCGCAGCTCGTCACGGCGCCCCGCGTCAGGTTCTTCGTGCTTGCCAGGCATTCTGCGCCGCAGTCACACCGGCAGCGCCAGAGCATGTATCCCTGCCGGCGCTCGTCCGTCCGCTGCACAACCGTCAGCATTCCGAACCGTTTCCCGACGAGATCGGCGCGCTTTCCCATTTTTCTTCTCCCCTTTTGTGGCAGGCCGTGCTTCCCTTTCGGCGGACGCAAGCAGGCAGGCTACCGCCGCTTCGGTGCGTTTCAGCGCTCCTTCTTGCCTCGTTGCGATATGGCCCAAATGCCCAGCAGGCCCGCACAGCCCAGCGCCGCCCACAGAATCAGGTCCGTGCCGTCGCCGGTCATCGGTATGGCGGCCGGATTCTTCTGGTTGGAGAAGGCCGCCGTGATCACCTCGTTCTCCCGAATCGTCCCCTTGCCGTGGACGCTGGTGGTCACGTATCCGTCCCGGTTGGCCTCCTGCTCCGTGACCGCATAGGCCGTTCCGGTGGGCAGGTCGAGCGCTGTCGCGCTCTCGCCGTGCTTGAGCGTGAAGGACGACACGCCGTTCTTGAAGCGCATCTGACCGTACAGGCCATCAATGTCCTTGTTCGCCAGCGTCACGGTGAAGTGCCATGCCCTGTCCATCTCGCCCTCCTTGCCGGACACCTCTTTGGAGACGGTCAGGGCGCTCGTGCTCTTCCAGTACAGTGCATCCTTAAACCAGGTAAACGTCCGAATCAGCTTGTCCGGCGAGATGCCTGTAATGTTGAGCTCCCTCGCCTGATCCTCGTTCGCCTTGGCCACGGCGTCCCGCACATATTGGATCATCTCCGGATCGTCCTCGTCGTATTCGTCCACGTTGAATTGCCAATAGCCTGCGCCACTGCCCGGCGCGCGGTAGGAGGTATAGAAGTCGATGGTGCCGGGTTCGACCGCCTCTACATAGCAGCTGCTCTCGCCCAGCTCGTTGCTGCGGAGCACATCGGAGACGGTTTCTCCCTGCTCGCGCAGGTTGACAAGCCCGACCATCGCGTCTGTCAGCGTGTTGTCTTTTACGTCCACGCGAATCGCGCCGGTATTGACCTGATCCTGAATGACAACCTTGCAGCGCAGGGCATCGGAGCCGGTCACCGTGTTGCCGGCAAATGTCAGTATGCCGGCGTTGCCTTCTGTGCCGCCATAGTAGCCATGCAGTGCAAACGAGCAATTTGTGAACGTGTTGTCCGTCACGTTGGCGCCCTTCATCATGGTGCCGTCACCGTACATACTGATGCCTTCCCGAAGGCTATCGAACGTACAATTTGTTACGTACCACTTTTCGGTGCCCGATTCGATGAACACGCCGAATCCAGAACCCACACCTTTAAAATCGCAGTTATTCACCGTCATTGCTTGGCCCTTAGCGGACTCCGTACGATTTGAGACGGCCGCCACATACCAGGGATTTTTCTGGTTTCCCACTTGAATCGTCAGGCCTTCGATCATCACTCCGTCTGCCTCGCGCACGGAAATGCCGCCCGTATCCGGATACCCGCCGCTCGGCTCTACCGGCGCGTCAGAACGATTCAACGTCTCGATGATGACCTCTGCGTTCGCCTCGGCCTTCACGGTGAGACCATGCAGACCACTGAGCACCGTGAATCGCGGATACGTACCCGCCTTGACCACGATGGTCCAGCCCTCCTTGTCCTGCTTCTTGTCGATCTCTCCGATGGCTTCCTGAATGGTCGGATACTGCGTGCCCGCTCCGACCGTCAGCGTCTTGTTGCCCTCTGCCGCCGCCTGCGCGGTCAGACCAACGGCAAACAGGATGACCAGCGCCAGCAGCCACGCCGCATACCGTTGGAATCTTTGCTTCGTGTTCATGTGCATGCCTCTCTTCCGTCTTTGTTTCCTCGTTCACGAAACTCCAACGTTTTCCCGAAAAAGAGGTTTACACACGAAGGCCGCATACAGCGAGCCGCTCCTGCCGTACGCGCACGATATAGCAGACTTTTTCGTTCAAATGATGTATAATCACTAACAAGCGTAATCGAATATGCGCATCTGCAAAAAGACGAGGTATTGCGCATCGGCAAGTTTGAAAAACATGTGCAATCAGGTGCGCGAATTTTCCTACATTTTCCTGTTTCAAGGGAACGAATTTTCCTACATTTTCCTGTCAAGAATCCGGATCAAATCAGCTTTCACGCACCGGATCAAATCAGCTTTCACGCGCCCAGCGCAGAAACGTATCCTGCGCGATGCCGATCGCCCTGGCAGCCTCGCGCGAAGAGATTTCCCGCCGCTCCCAGCGCGCCTTGAGCGTCCAGAATGCCTCAGGCACCGCCTTTCGCGGCCTGCCAAAGCGCACGCCCCGCAATTTGGCGGCGGCGATGCCCTCGCGCTGTCGCCGCAGGATGTTCTCGCGCTCGGTCTGCGCCACATAGGAGAGGATTTGCAGCACCAGATCCGCCACGAACGTGCCCGTCAAGTCCTTCCCGCTGTGCCGCGTATCCAGCAGCGGCATGTCCAGCACCACGATGTCCGCCCGCTTCTCCTTGGTGATGAGCCGCCACTGCTTGAGAATCTCCTCGTAGTTGCGCCCCAGACGGTCGATGGACGGGAGCACCAGCACGTCGCCGCGCCTGAGCCGGCGCAGCAGCGCGCGGTATTGCGGCCGGTTGAAGTCCTTGCCGCTGAGTTTGTCCATGTAGATGTTCGTTTCCGCCACCGGAAATGCCCGCAGGGCGAGCAGCTGCCTGTCCTCGCATTGTTCCCGGGTCGAAACCCGGACGTAGCCGTAGACGCTTGCATGCATGGGAATACCTCCTTTTTTTCCTCTATGTTCTGCATGATTTGCATTTTAATCGGCATCACAAAATGGGAAAAGCAGGCCGGACAGCGGACGCGCAAAAACGCCCTCCGGCTACAGCCGGAGGGCGTTCAACAGGATGCCGATTCGCGATTCAAAAGCGTCACGGCGCATGCCGGATATGTCGCCGCGGCGAAGCCGGGCTACGGGAAGCACAGATGAGGTACGGCCCCTTCATCCCTCCCAGGGCACGCATGCCAACTCTGTCGATACACTGAGCGCGGCCCCGCTCCATCATGGAGCGGGGCCGCTTCGTTTCGTACATTTCGGGATTCAGCGCGATGCGCAGGTCAGCCGCCCATCCCGCATCGCCGCGCAGAACGCGCGGTCCGCCGGGCAGAACGCCTGCATGTCGATCTCCTGCGCCGTCATCCAGCGCAGGTCATGGTGCTCGATCCTCTGCGGCTCGCCGCGCTCGATCTCGCAGCGGTAGAGCGTCAGATGCACCGTCAGGTCGGGGTAGTCGTGCGTCACGTCCATCACCCGCTCGATCGCGCGCAGCGTCACGCCCAGCTCCTCGCGGCATTCGCGCACGATCGCCTGGTCGCCGCATTCACCCGGTTCCACCTTGCCGCCGGGGAATTCCCAAAACAGGCCGCGCGCCTTTTCCGGCGGGCGCTGGCAGGCCAGAAAGCGGCCGTCGCGCACGATCAGCGCCGCGACGACCTCCAGCGCGCGCCGCGCCTCAGGCATCGGCCTGCTTGGCCGCCTTTTCAGCCTCTTCCTGCGCGGCCTTTGCCTCGGCCTCCAGCAGCTTTTCGGCATCCCAGTTCATGCGGCCATAGCGCTTGGCAAACCGATTGAGCTCCTCGGCGAGCGCATCGGTGAGCTGCGCCTTCGTCACGCGCCAGCGCCAGTTCTTGCCCACGGTGGAGGGCTGGTTCATGCGGCAGCTGTTGTCAAGGCCCATGTAGTCCTGAATCGGGATGATGCAGGTGGCGGCGTGGCTCATCATCGCCGCGCTGATGAAGGGCTTGTGCATCTCGCGCGCCGGGGTATACGGATCGCAGAGGTACTCGCGCGCCATCCTGCGCTCCTCCTCCTTGATGCCCTCAAACCAGCCGACGATCGTCTCATTGTCGTGCGTGCCGGTGTACACCACGCAGTTCTCCGGATAGTTGTGCGGCAGGTAGTCGTTGGCCGCGCCGGTATCGCGGGAATCAAACGCGAACTCAAGCACCTTCATGTTCGGATAGCCCGTGTCCCGGACGAGCCGGCGCACGCTGTCGGTCATGTAGCCCAGGTCCTCCGCGATGACCGCCTTGTCGCCCAGACATTCCTTGATGCGGTTGAACAGCGCGATGCCCGGTCCCTTCTCCCAGTGGCCGTCGCGCGCGGTATCCGCGCCGTAGGGAATGGAGAAATACTCGTCAAAGCCGCGGAAATGATCGATGCGCACCACGTCGTAGAGCTGGAAGCTGTGCCACATGCGCGTGACCCACCAGGAGAAATTCGTCTGCCTGTGGTAGTCCCAGTCGTAGAGCGGGTTGCCCCACACCTGGCCGTCGGCAGCAAATCCGTCCGGCGGGCAGCCCGCGATGGCGGTCGGCCGCTTGTTCTCGTCCAGCTTGAAGAGCTCCGGATGCGACCAGACGTCCGCGCCGTCCGGGGAGACGTAGATCGGGATGTCGCCCACGATCCGGATGTGGCGGCTGTTGGCGTAGGCCTTGAGTTTCTTCCACTGCCTGTCGAACTGGAACTGCATGTACATGTGAAACTCGATGTCAAAGTACAGCTCGCGGCGGTAGTAATCCAGCGCGTAGCCCCAGCGCAGGCGGATGTCCTGCGGCCACTCGGTCCAGATCTTGTCGCCGAAGAAGCCGTGCACCGCCATGAACAGCGCATAGTCGTCCAGCCACCAGCCGTTCTCGCGGACAAACTGCCGGTATTCCGGGTTGCGGCTGATGTCGCTGCGCTCGTATGCCCTGCGCAGCAGCTTAAAGCGATGCGCGTGCAGCGCGTGATAGTCGACGTCGGCGGGGTCGTCGCCAAAGTTCACCTCGTCGATCTCCGCCTGCGTGAGCACGCCCTCCTCCACCAGATCATCCAGACTGATGAAGTACGGATTGCCCGCGAACGCGGAATACGCCTGATACGGCGAATCGCTCGATGCGCCGTAGCTCGTCGCGCCCAGTGGCAGAATCTGCCAGTAGGTCTGGCCGGCCCTGGCGAGCCAGTCGACGAAGTCATACGCTTCCCTGGAGAAGCAGCCGATGCCGTAGCGGGAGGGCAGGCTGGTCACCGAGAGCAGGACGCCGGCGGAACGTTTCATACGCATGTCTCCTTCTTCTCGCCCGCCGTGCGGGCGTCGTCGTCCGGGGAAGGGCGAACGCGTCGGCCATGTTCGGAAACGTTTCCGATCACGGCCTTCAAAAACGCCGCGTGCGGCGTTTTTGACTGTGCGCGGCCCTTTCCACGCTCCATTCATACGTTCAATATAGTACATTTCGACGAATTTTTCAAGGGGTTTGCGAAGATTCCTCTCCGTCGAGCGGGCCGAAAATCGTGCAGGAGACGGGCGCGAGCACCGCGTCCCGTTCGCACGCATGCGGCGAAAGCCAAAGAAAGCTGCTCTCCCCGTCGCACAGCTTCGCCCATCTGCCCTCCGGCAGCGCACAGGCGCAGGGCGCGTCCGCCGTATTCACGGCGATGAGCACGCGCGCATAGCCGCCGCCATGGTTGTCCAGCACGATGGCCGCCGCGCCGGGCGCGATATCCTCTGCCATCAGCAGCCGCGCGCCCGCCCGCTCGCCCTTGTCGCACAGGCAGGGCAGCCGCTTGCGCAGGGCGGTCAGGCCGCGATAGTACGCCGCCAGCTCGCCAAAGCGCGCACTGCGCCGCCAGTCGACCTGATTGATGCACAGCGGGCTTGCGTACGTGTTGCGCACGCCGCGCTTCGTGCGGGCGAAGTCCTCGCCGCACAGCCGGAACAGCCGCCCCTGGCAGCAGGCGAGGATCGCCGCGGCGAGCCTGTTGGCGCGCACGATCGCCTCCCGCTTGGGCGCAAAGCGGCCGTCGCCTGCGCGCGCATAGACGAGCTTGTCCCAGAGCGTCCAGTCGTCGTGGGCGGAGAGGTAGCTGATCGTCTGCGACGGCGCGCAAAAGGGCATGCTCCCGCCTTCATCCGCCCAGCCGCGCACGCAGCAGGCCAGCCACGCGGCGTTGAACGGGCCATGGCTGGCGAAGCCCCTGCTGCGCGGATCAAAGATCGAGCCGTTCACGGCGTCGCGCGTGCCGTCGCAGAACGCGCCGATCTGCGCGTCCAGCAGGCGCACGTTCTCCTTGCGGCACAGCGCCGTGCCCCGGCGCTCGGCGCTCTCCCCGCCGCTCCACGGCTCGCCGAAGACCAGCTTTTCGCCTGCGCCATAGCGCTCGTCCAGCGCGGCTCGGATGCGGCCCATCAGCGCCGTATCCAGCAGGCCCATCAGGTCGAAGCGGAAGCCGTCGATGTGGTATTCCTCCGCCCAGTAGAGCACGGAGTCGAGGATATAGCGCGCGCACATGCTCCGCTCGCTGGCGATCTCGTTGCCGCAGCCCGATCCGTTCGACGCGCTGCCGTCCGCGCGCCGCCGGTAAAAATACCACGGCACCGCGCCGAAGAGGCAGGAGCCCTCCAGGCGATACGTGTGGTTGTAGACGACGTCCATGATCACGCGCAGACCCGCGCGGTGCAGCGCCTGCACGGCCTCCTTGAGCTCGCGGATGCGCACCTCGCCGCGCGTCGGGTCGGTCGCATACGAGCCCTCCGGCACGTTGTAGTTGACCGGGTCGTAACCCCAGTTGAACGCCGACGCCTCGCCGCCCTCATCCACGGAACCGAAGTCAAACACAGGCATCAGCTCCACGTGCGTGTAGCCCTGGCGCACGAGGAAGTTCACGCAGGTCGGATGGCGGCCCTCGCCGTCCAGCGTGGTATCCGCCAGCGTCAGCGCCTTGTACTTGCCCCGATACGCCTCCGGCACGCCGCTGTGCGGATCGGCGGAAAAATCCTTGACGTGGAGCTCACAGATGACGTCCTCCGCCTGCCGCTGCGGCGGGCGGTCGTCCGCCCAGCCCGGCGGGTTCGTGCCGGCCAGATCGACCACCATGCTGCGCACGCCGTTGAGTCCGCAGGCGCGGGCATAAGGGTCGGCGATGAAGCGGGTCACGCCGTCCACCGTCACGTCGTAGCCGTAGTACACGCCTGTGAGGTTCTCCGGCGTCTCCCACGTCCACAGCCCGCGCTCGCCGCGCGCCAGCTCGTGCGCGACGTACGCCCAGCCCTCGTGCCCGCTCTCGTGCAGATACAGCGTCACGCGCTGCGCCGTCGGCGCCCAGAGCGCAAAGCGCGTGCCGCGATCGGACACGCAGGCGCCCAGCGGCGCGTCGCAGTGATAGGCCCGCTCAAACGCCTCCGTGTCAAAGGCCGCCTCTGCGGCGTGCAGTTCGTTCATCGCGCATCCTCTCCCGCATCGTTTTGTTTTCCGGTATGGCGCGGCGGCGTCAGACGATCAAGCAAGCCGCCCCGTTTGGAGCGGCCCCGGAAAGGATCTGACGCTTACAGGCGCGCTTCCAGCTCGGCGCGGCGGGCCTCATAGCCCGGCTTGCCCAACAGCGCGAACATGTTCTTCTTGTAGGCCTCCACGCCCGGCTGGTCGAACGGATTGACGCCCAGCAGGTAGCCGGACAGGCCGCAGGTCTTCTCAAAGAAGTAGACCAGATAGCCGAAGTGATAGGCGTCGGCCTCGTCGATCTCGATGATGACGTTGGGCGTGCCGCCGTCCATGTGCGCCATCAGCGTGCCCTGATACGCCTTGGAGTTGACGAACTGCACGCTCTTGCCGGCCAGATAGTTGAGGCCGTCGATGTCCTCCGCGGCCTCCTCGATGAAGGCCTCGCTGCGCGGCTTGTTCACCCAGACGACCGTCTCAAACAGGTTGCGGGCGCCGTCCTGAATGAACTGGCCGATGGAGTGCAGGTCGGTGGAGAAGTTCGCGGCGGTCGGGAAGATGCCCTTCTGATCCTTGCCCTCGCTCTCGGCGAAGAGCTGCTTGAACCACTCGCCCAGCATCAGCAGCGCCGGCTCGTAGTTGACCAGAATCTCGGTGGTCTTGCCCTTGTTGTAGAGGATGTTGCGCACCGCGGCGTACCGATAGGCCGGGTTGCTCTGCATGTCGCCGCCCTTGCAGGCCTCGCGCGCCTCGGCCGCGCCGCGCATCATCGCCTCGATGTCGATGCCGGCCGCCGCGATGGGCAGCAGGCCGACGGCGGTGAGCACGGAGAAACGGCCGCCCACGTCGTCCGGCACGACGAACGTCTCATAGCCCTCTTCGGTCGCCAGCTTCTTGAGCGCGCCGCGCGCCTTGTCGGTGGTGGCGTAGATGCGGCCCTTCGCGCCCTCCTTGCCGTACTTCTCCTCGATCATCTTCTTGAAGATGCGGAAGGCGATCGCCGGCTCGGTGGTGGTGCCGGACTTGGAGATCACGTTGACGGAGAAATCGCGCTCGCCGATGATCTTCACCACGTCGTTCAGGTAGGACGAGGAGATGTTGCTGCCCACGAAGTAGATCTCCGGGATGCCCTGCTCGCGCACGCCGTTGTACATCTGGCCCTTGCAGAACTCGATCGCGGCGCGCGCGCCGAGGTACGAGCCGCCGATGCCGATGACCACCAGCACGTCGCTGTCGGACCGGATCTTCCTGGCCGCCTTCTGAATGCGCGCAAACTCCTCGCGGTCATACTGCACCGGCAGATCCAGCCAGCCGAGGAAGTCGTTGCCCGCGCCCTTCCTGCTCACCAGCACGTCGTTCACCGTGCCCATCATCGCTTCCATGTTGTCAAGCTCGCGCGGCTCCACGAAGCCCTTGAGGCCGGTCATCTTCAAATTCATCGCCATGGGTATCGCTCCTATCTCTTTCGTCGATTCGCCCGGCGGGCACAGCCGCCGCATGCGCATGGGGTCGCGTCTATTATAAAGCGATTTTCGCGAGAATACAAGAGTTTTTTCTGCGCGGCGCGCGGGCATGTCCCGCGCCGCTTGACATCGCCCGCCCGATCCCCTATAATGAGGGCATCGTTTCCCACAACGCAGGCAAAGGAGAACCGCCATGAACACGCTGCGCGTCCAAAAGCTCGTCCTCGCCGCCATCTGCCTCGCCCTGTGCATGGTGCTGCCCTTCCTCACCGGGCAGATTCCGGAGATCGGCAGCATGCTCTGCCCCATGCACATCCCCGTGCTGCTGTGCGGCTTTCTGGGCGGCCCGTGGTGGGCCGGGGCCGTCGGCCTGATCGCGCCGGCGCTGCGCTTTGCGCTCCTGGGTATGCCGCCCCTCTTCCCCACCGGCGTGGCCATGTGCTTTGAGCTGGCCACCTATGGCCTCGTCTCCGGCGCGCTCTACGCCCGCCTGCCGCGCAAAACCGCCGGCATCTACGCCGCGCTTATCGCCGCCATGCTCTGCGGCCGCGTCGTCTGGGGCATCGTGCGCGTCATGCTCTCCGGCGTCTCCGGCTCCGCGTTCACCTGGGCCGCGTTCATGGCCGGTGCGTTCACCAACGCCGTGCCGGGCATCGTGCTGCACATCATCCTGATTCCGGTGATCGTCATGGCCCTGCGCCGCGCCCTCCCGTGGCTTCGCGACGCCTGATTTCGGTTCACCGCCGCGAAGCGAGGCAGGCGCCGGTCGCATGCGGGGTTTGCGCCAAGACGTTCTCCCATGCGCGCGGCAGCGCCGTCCGGCCAGGGCATCAAACCGCGTGCCACGCCTGCCGCCGACGGCCCCTTTTCCGCATCCCGCCCTCCCCGGAGGGCTTTTTTGAAAGCGAGGAACACGCCATGTCCGATCTGCTCGCGCTCTGCCGCGCCCAGTGCGCCCGCTATCCCCTGCTCGCCGCGCAGGATCTGGTCAAGGCGCTGTATCAGGCGACGTTCGGCTGCGGGCATCTGGTCGCCGATCCCGCCGCCGCGCGCGCCCGTCTCATCGAGGAGGCCGAGCAGGCCGCGCGGTCCCCCGCCGTGCCCGCGCCGGTCGAGCCGCTCGGCGCGCGCTTTTGCCGCGTGCACCTGCGCGCGCTGCCCGACATCGGCCTCTCCGCCGATACGCTTTTTCGCCTCTTCGAGCGGTCGGCCCGGACGTCCGGCGACGGCATGGATGCCTTTCTCGCGCGGCTTGACGCCCTTGCCCGCTGGATCGACGACGGCACGCTTTCGCTGGACGCCGCCGCCTCGCGCGCATTTTTGAACGCCTATCGCGCGGCGGGCTGCCCCGCGACGCACCACTCCGACGCGTTCCGGCAGGCGTACGCGCCCGCGTATCGCGTCATCGACGCGTCGTATGTCCCATTCCTGGGCGTATTCGCGGCCATCGACCGCCTGCTCGCCGCGGACAGGCCGGTGATCGTGGCCATCGAGGGCGGCAGCGCCGCCGGCAAGAGCAGCCTCGCCGCGCGCCTGCAGGGCATCTACGGCTGCAACGTGTTCCACATGGACGACTTCTTCCTCCGGCCGCACCAGCGCACGCCTGAGCGCTTTGCGCAGCCCGGCGGCAACGTCGATGTAGAGCGCTTCGCCGCCGAGGTGCTTTGCCCGCTGCAAAGCGGCAAGCCCTTCTCCTACCGCCCATTCGACTGCCATACGATGGGCTTTTTGCCGCCCGTTCCCGTGCAGCCGCATCGCCTGTCCGTCGTGGAGGGCGTCTACAGCATGCACCCTGCGCTCGCCGGCGCCTATGACTGCTCGGTCTTTCTCGGCATCGATGCCGAGACGCAGCGCGCGCGCATCCTCGCGCGCAACGGCGAGCAGATGCTTGCGCGCTTCCTTTCGGAGTGGATTCCGCTGGAAAACGCGTACTTTGCGCACACGCAGGCCGCGTCGCGCTGCTCGCTGCGCCTCCCGGCAAACTGACCCGCCCGTCTCGCACGCCCGCCTTTAATCGCCCCCTGAATTCCCCGTGAATTCAGGGGGGAACTGACTGAAAAAGCTGGGCGCACATGATAGAATACGTTTAACTGACGAGCGACGCATAGGGGTGTTGAACAAATCAAAAAGGAGGCATCTATATGTTCAAGAAATCATTTTTGGGTTCCTTATGAGGATAGTGGGGAATACCCTACTATTGTAAAAGCTATGGAAGCAATATCAAAATACTGCGAAGAAACAGGAGAAACTTGTACGTTCACAAGCGATGATGAAGTTGAGATAAACGGAAGGAAATACAAAATATATAGACGCTATGAGCGTGACAGCAGAGGAAATTATGGAATAAAATGCACAGAAAAATAAGGGAGATTGCAAGCGCAAGCCGGAAGCTCGCACAGCAGGCATTCGCCGGCCTCCAGAGGCGGCGTATGCGCGAACGCCCGCACGGCTCCTCCGGGGTACGGCAGCCGGGCTTCCGGCAAGGCAGACCGGTTCAGTCCATCAACAGCGTGCAGAATATCCTCCGGGGTGCATTCCTCCATGGAGACTCCTTTGGGGACGAACGCTCGGAACAGACCGTTGCGGCGCTCGTTCCGGGGATGCCCTCAGGGATGTGTACGGATGGCACGGGAGACCTTGCCGCCCCAGTTCTCAACCTGAGCGAAGCTATCCCGGATTTTGAGCAGACGCCCAAAGCGGTGTAAAAATCAAAGTGGCCCGATGCGGCGGGCAGAGGTTCCCGTCGGGATTGTCCCCCAAAGAAGTACATGAAGCATCTGAAGGCTGTTCTTGAGGACACCTCCGTAGCCTTCTGACGTAAGTGCATCTCTCCAGAAAAAGCAGACACAAAAATCAGAAGCCCGGTTCGGTCTTGTACTGAACCGGGCTTTTACAGCCCAAGGCAGCCGCAGGGCGCTTGTCATTGAAGTCGTATACATGCTGACCCAAGCGTAAGCGAACATCGTCCGTGGCCGCCAATCCGACAGACCCGTCACTGCATCATCAGATCGAGCAGCGCCGCCTTCTGTACGATCAGAAAGTCATCCAGTTCATCGCCATAGAGGCAGGTGGACATCCAGTTTTCCTGCATGCAGGTCTCTTTCCAGACCGGTTCGCCGCTGAACTCGTAAAACGTCTCGTTCCAGAATTCGATGCGCGATTCCGTCAGGTTCTGAGGCGCCAGCAGACAGAGCCAGTTTGTGCTCAGGCAGTGATATGGATCCATCTGCGCCGATGAAGCGATCACGCGAATCCTCCCGTCGCTTGCCGCTTCCCTCGCCAGCGCGTCGGGCATGCAGACGACATCCGCCGTGCCATCGAGCAGAGGCAGCACCGGATACTCCGCATCGACCGTACGATACTCAAAACGGTTGGCAGGCAGCCCCGCCAAATGGACAAAACGCAGCACATCAATTCCGTCCGAAACCGAACAGCCGCCCGCAACCAGTTTCCGGCCGGCTTGCGCCGCAGCGCGAACGGATTCCAAAGACGTATACGGCGAATCGCTGCGAACCGCAAAGCACACGGCTTCCCGCGCAAGCATGGCAACGGGCTCAAACATCGGCAGGATTTCCCGCCCCTGCCGCAGCTCTTCAACCATCATCTCCGGCGTATACAAAAGCAGATAATACCGCTGCGTATCATACATCGCCCGCACATAGTTGATCGCTTCCCCGCCGGAAATCTGTTCATCCTTCCATCGGATGTTGATCGGCATAAAAAGCGTTTCCGCCGACTCTTTCAAATTGTTTGAAATCACCGTCGCAGATTTTCCAACGATGCCTGAACGGCGGTACGCAATCAATTCCGTCGCCTGCCTCGGTTCTGTCCACTGCGCTCTGTCCTCATCATTCTCCAAGATAATATTCTGCGCGTATTCAACGCCCATCTTTCTGCTTGTGCAGCCGCATGAGGCCAGCACGAGAACAAGACCCGCCGCCAGCCATGCCAGCTTCCGTTTTCCGCTCACGGCTGCCCACCTCCATCCTCACGCAGATACCATTGATCGACACTCTTCTTGAATTCCTGATAATTGCCGGACATCAGCAGCACCACATTGGGCGCGCTCACCGGATCAAATACCATCTGGCTCGGATGAATCAGCCGTGTCATCAGAATCACGGGAAAATCCGGGCGGATTCTTCGAAGCGTGCGGCTGAGCGCGATGCCGCTGAAGCTCTCCAGATCATACTCCGTAACGACCAGCGCATAGCGCGACACGTGCTCTGCAAAGCACCGGACAGCCTCCAGCGAATCTGTGAAATAGTCCAGTACATAGCCGTCATCGCGCAGCTTTCGATACAGCGCGCGGTTCTCCGAGTGTTTCGGACAAACCACCATGACGCGCTTTTCGCAGTCCGCCGTCTCCTTCTGCGCCTGAACGTATTCCGGCAGATAGACGGAGAAGCAGCTGCCTTCGCCCACCCGGCTGCTCACGTCGATCCAGCCGTCATGCCTGTTGATGATGTGCTTGACGATCATCAGCCCCAGGCCTGTGCCGGAGTTGCCCTTCTTCGTCGTAAAAAACGGATCGAAAATCTGTTCCAAGGTCTTCTCGTCCATGCCGCAGCCGTCGTCTTCAATCACGAGCCTGACGCCATCGCCGATAAACGGCGGATCATCGCCCATAAAAGCAGAAAGAATATCCTGCGCCGATATTCTCTCATAATAGACCGTCAGCGTTCCGCTATGCTCCATGGATTGGCAGGCATTGACGCACAGGTTATGGATCGCCTGATGCAGCATGGACTGGTTGCCCAGCACATACAGCGGTTCGTCCGGCAAGTTGAGGTTGACCTGAACGGGATCTTTCACCTGAATACAGATATGGCGGATACAGTTGTTCAGCAGCACATTCATATCGATCGGCATCCGGACGGAATCGCCCGGTTTGCTCGATCGCGAGAAGGAGAGCAGCTGCCGCGCCAGCATTCGGGTATCCGATGCGGAGGTGTATATTTCCAGAAGCGAATCGTACAATTCCACATCGTCATGGTGCTTGAGCATCAGCATCTCGCAACACGCCATGATGGGCGTCAGCAGGTTGGAAAACTCGTGGGCGATGCCGCTGGAAAACACGCCGACCGCCTGTAGATTTTCTTTCTGATGGAGCTGGTTTTGCCGGTTTGAAATATCCATGAGCATGTCGTTGAGTTCCTTGAGATGGCGCTGTTCCGCCCGGCTGAGCGCCGACTCGCGCATCTGATAGAAGATGGACAGCAGCGCCATCACCAGAACTGCCACCGTAAACACGACGAGCATCACCGCCTGCTTGGCCGTGCGCTGAATGCCGCTGATTGCCTCAGAATACGGAAGTGTCGCCGTCACAGAAAAATGCAGCGGTACAAGATTGGTACGGCAAAAAGCGAGCAACACTTCTTCGTTTTCCTGTTCTTTGCTCTGAAAAATCGCCTTTCCGCGTTCCTTTTTTCGAAACGACTGCTTCACATAATCAATATCCGCAGATCTTTCATTCTCCGACAGATGGGTACCAAATACCCATTTCCCCTGCATCGCGATGTCCGGGTGTATCCTGCGCCAATGCAACCAGTCCGCCCAGACGCCGCAGCGCATTGACAGTCCCCCTTTCCTCTATCTGCCCAACGAAATGCGTCTGTATAAAACAGGCAAGGACGGCAAACGCCGCGAAATTGCG
>CALVKT010000065.1 GCA_944333055.1 uncultured Clostridia bacterium | reverse complement strand
GTTCACCGGCGCGGGCAAGGATCGCAAGGAAATCCCCATCCCCGATGAGATGCGCGCGCTCGTCGACGAGGCCGTTGAAGCCTGCCACGAGGCCGCTGCCTCCACCAGCGAGGAACTGATGGAAAAGTTCTTCGACGAGGGACACCTCTCCGACGAAGACATGCTGCGCGGCCTCTCCGCCGGCATTTACGAGGGCAGCATCGTGCCCGTCGCCCCCGTATCCAGCCTCAGCGCCATCGGCGTGCGCCCCCTGCTCTACGCCCTGGCTATGTACATGCCCTCCCCGATGGAGCACACCTACCACGGCATCAACCCCAAGACCCGCTCCGTCCACATCCGCCATGCCGACATGAGCGAGAGCTTCACCGCGCAGGTCTTCAAGACCATCGCCGACCCGTTCGTCGGCAAGCTCTCGATGATCAAGGTCATCTCCGGCGTGCTCACCCCGGCGACCCCGCTGTTCAACGCCAACGCCGACAAGCCTGAGAAGGCGGCCGGCCTGTTCATGATCCGCGGCAAGAAGCAGATCCCGGTGGGCATGCTCTGCGCGGGCGACATCGGCGCGCTCTCCAAGCTGCAATACACCTCCACCGGCGACAGCCTGTGCGAGATCGGCAAGGTCGTCCAGTATGACGGCATCGAGTTCCCGGCCCCGCAGATCTCCATGGCCGTCTACGCCAGGAAGGCGGGCGAGGAGGACAAGGTCTTCTCCGGCCTGGCGCGCCTTGTCGAGGAGATGCCCGACGTGGTCGTCGCCAAGGACCCGATGACCACCGAGACGCTCATCAGCGGACAGGGCGAGCTGGAGCTGGAGGTCGTGCGCCAGAAGCTGCTCTCCAAGTTCGGCGCCGACGCCGTGTTCAAGGATCCCAAGATCGCCTACCGCGAGTCCATCCGCAAGACCATCAAGGTGCAGGGCCGCCACAAGAAGCAGTCCGGCGGCCACGGTCAGTTCGGCGACGTGTGGATCGAGTTCTCTCCGGCCGAGCCCGGCGTCGAGTTTGAGTTTGAAGACGCCGTCGTCGGCGGCGCGGTGCCGCGCAACTTCATCCCGTCGGTGGAAAAGGGCCTGCGCGAGAATCTGGTCAAGGGCGTGCTGGCGGGCTTCCCGATGATGGGCCTGCACGCCAAGCTCTACGACGGCTCCTATCACCCGGTTGACTCCTCCGAAATGGCGTTCAAGACCGCCGCGCGCATCGCTTACAAGCAGTGCATCAACGCGTCTCCTGTGCTGCTGGAGCCGATCATGCACGTGGAGGTCACCGTGCCGGATGAGTACATGGGCGACATCATGGGCGATCTGAACAAGCGCCGCGGCCGCATCCTGGGCATGGAGCCCACCGACGGCAAGCAGCTGATCATCGCCGAGGTGCCGCAGGCGGAGATGTTCAAGTACGCGACCGACCTGCGCTCCATGACGCAGGCCAGGGGCGTCTACAAGATGACCTTCGAGCGCTACGAGGAAGTGCCGCAGGTGATCGCCGCGAAGATCATCGAGGCGCACAAGGGCGACCTCGCGGACGACGAGGATTGATTTCCCGCAGGAAACAGGGGCTTTGGGGTAACCCGAAGCCTCTTTTTTGCGCCGCAATCCCACCAACCGATTTCACAAAAAAATCAAGTTCATGTCATATGGTCTTGACATGCGCGTCAATCCCCGGTAAAATAGAGGGAGTCAAAGTGAAAGCGTGTGCGGGGCAGCGCGCGCCAGAGCATACAGCGGGCGGGTTGCCCGTTTGATACATGAATTCAATAGGCGGAAGGCGGCGGTGAGAACGCGCCCCAAGGGCGTTTGCGCCGCTTCCCGGTTTGTTTTGTGTGCCTATGTGATGGACATCGCCGGCCTCTCACACTTTTGACCAACCGAAATTTGATGGAAGACGTTTGGCAAAAAAGGAGTGTGAGATGAGTTGACGACGATTTTTTTGACCCTGTTGTGCGCGTTGCTTGCGCTGGTCGTCGGCGTGGCAGTTGGCTATATCTATCGAAGAAACATTCAGGAAAAGAAGATCGGACGCACGGAGGAATACGCCCGCAACCTGCTGGACGACGCGCAGCGCCGTGCTGAGGAGCGCAAGAAGGAGAGCATCCTGGAGGCGAAGGAAGAGGTCATCCGCCTCAAGAACGAGCTGGACCGCGAGGTCAGCTCCCGCCGCGCCGAGGTGCAGCGCAGCGAGCGGCGCATCGCCGCGCGCGAGGAGACGCTCGACAAGAAGGCCGACAACCTCGATGCGCGCGAGGTGACGCTCGAACGCAAGCAGGCCGAGCTGGACCGCCTGACGCAGGAGGCGCAGGATTACGCCGCGCGCCAGAAGGCCGCCGCCCAGAACGCCGAGCAGACGCTTGCGCAGATGGAAGAGAAGCAGCGCGCGGAGCTGGAGCGCGTGGCGCGCATGACGCAGGACGAGGCCAAGGACATGATCGTGCAGCGCATCCAGAGGGAGGCGTACCACGATGCGGGCGTGCTCGTGCGCGAGATCGAGCAGAACGCCAGAAACGAGGCCGAGAAGAAGGCGCGCAACATCGTCGCCATGGCGATTCAGCGCTGCGCCTCCGACCACGTGGCCGAGACGACCGTCTCCGTCGTTTCCCTGCCCAACGAGGACATGAAGGGCCGCATCATCGGCCGCGAGGGCCGCAACATCCGCACGCTGGAGACCGCCACGGGCGTCGACCTGATCATCGACGACACGCCGGAAGCGGTCATCGTCTCCGCGTTTGATCCGGTTCGCCGCGAGATCGCGCGCATCGCGCTGGAAAAGCTCATCGCCGATGGCCGCATCCATCCGGCGCGCATCGAAGAGATGGTCGAGAAGGCCCGCCGCGAGGTGGACAACCAGATCCGCGAGACCGGCGAGCAGGCGATCTTTGAGACGAACATGCACGGCATCCACCACGAGCTGGTCAAGCTGCTGGGCCGCATGCGCTATCGCACCAGCTACGGTCAAAATGTGCTGCGCCACTCCATCGAAGTCTCCCATCTGGCCGGCCTGATGGCCGCCGAGCTGGGCGCGGACGTGACGCTGGCCAAGCGCGCCGGCCTGCTCCATGACATCGGCAAGGCCGTCGATCACGAGCTGGAGGGCACGCACGTGGAGCTGGGCGTGGAGATGTGCAAGCGCTATCACGAGTCCCCGGAGGTCATCCACTGCATCGCCGCGCACCACAACGACATCGAGCCGACCACGGTCGAGGCCGTGCTGGTGCAGGCCGCCGACGCGATTTCCGCCGCCCGTCCGGGCGCGCGCCGCGAGTCGATCGAGAACTACATCCGCCGTCTGGAGAAGCTTGAGGAGATCGCCTCCAGCTTCCAGGGCGTCGAGAAGTCCTTTGCGATCCAGTCCGGCCGCGAGGTGCGCATCATGGTCAAGCCGGAGGACATCTCCGACGAGGGCACGGCCGTGCTCGCCCGCGAGATCGCCAAGCGCATCGAGAACGAGCTGGAGTATCCGGGCCAGATCAAGGTCAACGTCATCCGCGAGACCCGCAGCACCGAGTTTGCCAAGTGATTTCAAACAAACGGCTTGTCCGCAGGCGCGGGCAAGCCGTTTTTGTGTGCTGCGCGCTCAGCCGTCCAGCGCGTGGATGGCCGCATCCAGCGCGGCGATCGAGCGGATCTGCCCCTGGCGCACGAGCAGTTGCCGCCTGACCTGCGGCGGCGCGTGCTCAAAGAGACGGCGTGCGTTGGCGTTGCTCTCCAGCAGGGCGTATAGGTTGGGATAGAGATTCATGCGCTGCACCTCCTGACGGACCTAGCCTGCGCATAAAATGCGCCGCTTATGCTTGACGCTCCTTTGCGCGCGGGGCTATAATAAACCGATTCGGTATGCAAAGGGGAAGGTGCGGCGATGCAGGCGGCAAAACAGGTACTGCGGGATGTGTTCGGCTATGCCAGCTTCCGGCCGGGGCAGGAGAGCGTGATCGCGGCGATCCTGCGCGGGCGGGACGTGATGGCCGTCATGCCCACCGGCGCGGGCAAGTCGCTGTGCTATCAGGTTCCCGCGCTCGTGCTGGAGGGCATCACGCTGGTCGTCTCGCCGCTGATCTCGCTGATGCGCGATCAGGTCGGCAGCCTGATCCAAAACGGCGTGCGCGCCGCGTATCTCAATTCCTCGCTCACCAGCCGCCAGTACGCGCTCGCCCTTGATAACGCCCGGCGCGGCGTGTACCGCATCATATACGTCGCGCCGGAGCGCCTGCTCACGGAGGGCTTTCTCGACTTTGCGATGCACGTGAAGATCGCGCAGGTGGTCGTCGATGAGGCGCACTGCGTCAGCCAGTGGGGACAGGACTTTCGGCCGGGCTATCTGAACATCGCGCCGTTCATCGCGCGCCTGCCCGTGCGCCCGCGGGTGAGCGCGTTCACCGCGACGGCGACGCAGTCCGTGCGCAAGGACATCGCGCGCCTGCTGGAACTGCAAAACCCGCATGCCGTGACCACGGGCTTTGACCGCCCGAACCTCTACTTTGAGGTGCGCCGGGAGGGCAACCGGGATCTGGCGCTGCTGCGCTTTCTGGGCGAGCACCGCGGGCAGAGCGGCATCGTCTACTGCGGCACGCGCAAGAGCGTGGAGGAAGTCGCGGGCATGCTGGTGGAGCACGGCATCGACGCCGTGGGCTACCACGCGGGCATGGGTGACGAGGAGCGCCAGCGCGCGCAGGAGGACTTTGTCTCCGACCGCGCGCCGGTGATCGTGGCGACGAACGCGTTTGGCATGGGCATCGACAAGTCGAACGTGTCCTTCGTCGTGCACTACCAGATGCCCAAGGATCTGGAGAGCTACTATCAGGAGGCGGGCCGCGCCGGGCGCGACGGCGAGGAGGCCACGTGCTGCCTGCTCTATCAGCCCGCCGACGTGCGGCTCAACCTCTTTCTCATCGAGCACGCGCAGGACAACGACAAGCTGGACGCGCAGACGCAGCAGGTCGTGATGGAGCGCGCGAAGGAGCGCCTCAAACAGATGACGTACTATGCCACGGGCAGCGGCTGCCTGCGCGCACGCATCCTGACGTACTTCGGCGAGAAGCCGGCGCGCCCGGCCTGCGGGAACTGCTCCGGCTGTCTCATGCAGGCGCAGGAGCGCGATGTCACCCGCGAGGTGGGACGGATCGTGGCGGGCGTGGCGGCGCTGGGCGGGCGCTACGGCAAGGCGCTGACCGCGAAGGTGCTCTGCGGGAGCAGCGATCCGCGCATCCGGGAAAAGCAGCTCGACCGGCTGAGCGTGTTTGGCAGCCTGCGCGGCGAGGACGAGCAGACCGTGCGCGCCATGATCGAGGAGCTGATCGCCGACGGCGTGCTGGCGCTGACGGACGGGCAGTATCCGCTGCTTCGGACCGGGCCGCGTGCGCGCGAGGCGCTGCTGTGCGAGGAGCCGGTCCGCATGACGCTGCCCGAACCCGGACGCAGCCGCGTGCGCCCCAAGCCGCAGGTGGACAAGGGGCTCTTCGCCCGCCTGACGCGCCTGCGGCGCAACATCGCGGAGGAGCAGCACGTGCCGCCGTTCATCATCTTCACCAATGCGACGCTGCGGGACATGGCCGTCAAGCGGCCGCGCACGCGGCGCGAGATGCTGCGCGTGGACGGCGTGGGCGAGGGGAAGATGGATCGCTACGGCGACATGTTCCTGCGCGTGATTCGGGAATACGAGGACGAATGAACGGGGAGGCGATGAACCTGCGCAAGGAAAGAGGGCGGATCGCCCTGTTCTGCCTGCTGGCGTCGGCGCTGCTGCTGCTGCTGTGCTCGCAGTGCTCGCCGCTGTACCCCCTCAACGTCTGGCCGGACGCCAACTGCCTGCTGACCGTGGGCCGCGTGATGCGCGAGGGGGGTGTGCTCTATCGCGACATCTACGAGCAGAAGGGGCCGACGCTCTACCTGCTGCACGCGCTTGCGGCGTGCATCTCGCAGGACAGCTTTCTGGGCGTATACGTGCTGGAGACGCTCTCCTTCGCCGCCGTGCTGTACGCGGCCTGCATGCTGCTCAGGCGGCGGGCGCCCGCGCTTCCCGTGGCGAACACGTGCGCGTGCTGCGCGCTGGCGGGCGCGTGCGTGCTGGTGGGCGGCGCGTTTTCCCGCGGGGACAGCGCGGAGGAATTCTGCCTGCCGTTTCTGATGGCGGCGCTCGCCATGGCGCTGACCGACTTTGAGGCGGGGCCGATGCGCGGGCGGCGGCTCTTCCTGTGCGGGCTGATGGCCGGCATGGTGGCGACGATCAAGTTCACGGTGCTCGGCCTGTTCGTCGGACTGTGCGCGGCGCAGGGCGTGCTGGCGCTGCGCGCGGGCGGCGTGCGGTGCGCACTGCAAAGCGCGGGCGCGTTTCTGGCGGGCATGGCGCTGCCCATCGCCGCGTGGTGCGCGTATTTCGCCTGGCACGGCGCGCTGGGCGACTTTTACACCGCCTATGTGCACAACAACGTCTTTCTCTATGCAGATGCGTCGCGCACGGCGCTCGACCTGCTGCACGACATCTGGGATACGGTGCGGGACAACGCGCTGTGGGTGGGGCTGGCCTCCGTCGGCATGCTGGCGCTGCTCGCGGACGCGCAGACGCCGGTGCGGGTGCGCCTGGCCGCGCTGAGCATGGCGGCCTGCGCGTTTGCGGCGGTGTATCTGACGGGGCGCACGTGGGCGTACAGCCCGCTGGCGCTCGCCGTATTCGCGCTGGCGGGGCTGCCCTTTTGGCGCCTGCCCGCGCGCGTGAAGCGGGCGCTGCCTGCGCGCGCGTCCGCTGCGCTGTGCGCCGCGCTGGCGATGGGCGCGGCATGCTTCCTGAGCCCGAACGCGTACCTGCGCGGCGTGGAGGCGGGCGAGCTGGCGCAGACGCGGCTGGCGGCCTACGTGCACGAGGGCGCGACGCTGCTGCAATACAGCCATCTGGATGACGGGCTGTACCTGACGACCGGCACGCTGCCCCGGCAGAAGTACTTTGTGCGCCTGAACGTGGGCTACGACGAGATGTACGCGGAGCTGGACCGCTACGTGCGCGAGGAAATCCCCGATTACGTGCTGACGGCGTGGTCGCCGCTGCCGGAGGAATTCGACGGCTATCAGCTCATTGCCACGGACGCGGGCTATGACGACCGCGATCGGATCAACAAGCCGCTCTACCTGTACAGGCGAAAGTGAGCGGCGATACAGAATCAGACGAGTGGAGGAACCTTGATGGATACGATCGTTTCGCACCAGGCGTTGCGCGCGCTGATGGAGCGCGTGTTTGCGCGCGAGGGATTTACGGCGGAGGACGCCGGGAAGATCGCCGATGTGCTCATGCAGGCGGATCTCTTTGGCATCGAGAGCCACGGCGCGCAGCGCATGATGTACTATCACCGCAACATTGCGATGGGCAGCGTGGACGTGCACGCGAAGCCGGAGATTCTGCGCGAGACGCCCGTCTCCGCGCTGATGGACGCGCACTTTGCCATGGGCCAGCTCAGCGGCGTGCAGGCGATGGAGCTGGCGATCGAGAAGGCCGGGCGCACGGGCGTGGGCATCGTGTGCGTGCGCAATTCCTCGCACTACGGCATCGCGGGCTATTATCCGCTGATGGCCGCGCGGCAGGGGCTGTGCGCCTTCTCCATGACGAACACCGGCCCGATCATGGTGCCGACGTTCGGCCGGGAGATGATGCTGGGCACGAATCCGCTGGCCTTCTGCATGCCGGCCGATCCGTATCCGTTCTGGTTCGACGCGTCCACGACGGTGGTGACGCTGGGCAAGGTGGAGGTCTACGCCAAGCGCGGCAAGACGATGCCCGACGGCTGGACGATCGACGCGCAGGGCGAGATCACCGACGACGCGCAGGCGATGAACCGCTCAATCCTGGCGGGCGAGCTGGGCGGCATTTTGCCGCTGGGCGGCGCGGGCGAGACGCACAGCGGCCACAAGGGCTACGGGCTGGCGATCATGGTGGAGGCGCTGACGGGCGTGCTGGCGCAGGGCCTGCTCTCCCCGGAGATGCAGGGCGCGCACGGCGATCACACCTGTCACTTCTTCCTCGCGTTTGATCCCGCGCTGTTCGGTGATCCGGCGGACATCCGCGCGCGGATGAGCCGGTACCTGACGATGCTGCGCGAGAGCGAAAAGATGCCGGGCGCGCGGCGCATCTACACGCCGGGCGAGAAGGCGTTTGAGGCGCAGGCCAGGCGGCTGGCGCAGGGCATTCCGGTGGAGGAGAACACGCTGCGCGAGCTGCGCGAAATCGCGGCGGAACTGGGCGTGGAGGCGATTTAAGTGGCGCGCACGGCGAAGATGACGCAGGGCAGCATCGCCGGCGCGCTGGTGTGCTACGCGCTGCCGCTGATTCTGGGCAACTTCTTTCAGCTGACGTACAACGCGGTGGACGCGGTGATCATCGGCAAGCTGATCGGCGAGCAGGCGCTGGCGGCGGTCAGCGCGGCGAACCCTGTGATGACCGTCTTCATCCTCGGCGTGTCGGGCATCTCCATCGGCGCATCGGTGCTCATGAGCCGCTTCTTTGGCGCGGGCGATGCAGGCAGGCTGCGCCGCGAGGCGGCCACGACGCTCCTGTTCGGCGCGGCGGCGTCCCTCGCGCTGCTCGTGCCGGGGCTGCTCTTCGCGCCCGGCATCCTGCGCCTGCTGAATGTGCCGCAGGACATCCTCGCCCTGGCGACGGCGTACCTGCGCGTCGTCTTCCTCGCCTTTCCCTTCACGTTCCTGTACAACGTCCTCTCCGCCTGCCTGCGCAGCGTGGGCGATTCGCGCACGCCGGTCGTCTTCCTGACGGCGGCGTCCGTGCTCAACGCCTGCGCGGACATCGTGCTCGTGAGCCGCTTTGGCTGGGGCGTGCGCGGCGTGGGCCTGACGACCGTGCTCGCGCAGGCGGCGAGCTGCGCGCTCTGCTTTGCCTACATGCAAAGGCGCGTGCCGCTTTTGCGCCTTGGCCGCGTCGATCTGCGCGTGGACGGCGCGCTGCTGCGGCTGACGCTTGAAAGCGGCATCGTCACGGCCCTGCAGCAAGCCTGCCAGCCGGTGGGCAAGGTGCTCATTCAGAGCGTGATCAACGCGCAGGGCATCACGGCGATTGCCGCGTTCAACGCGGTCAGCCGCGTGGACGACTTTGCGTGCATCCCGGAGCAGAGCATCTCCTCGGCGATGATGACCTGCATGGCGCAGAACCGCGGCGCGGGCCGGAACGACCGCGCGCGGGCGACGCTTTCCATCGGCCTGCGGCTGGAGGTCTTCTACGGCGTGTCGATCCTGCTGCTCGTGCAGCTTTTCAAGACGCCGGTCATGCGCCTGTTCGCCGCACAGGACAGTCCGGGCATGCTGGAGACGGGCGTCGATTACCTCTCGCTGATGGCGTTTTTCTACGTGCTGCCCGGCCTGACCAACGGCATGCAGGGCTTCTTTCGCGGCATGGGCGAGATGAGGACGACGCTCGCGGCCACGTTCATCCAGATCTCCATCCGCGTGCTGGTGGTCTATCTGCTGGTGCCGCGCATCGGCCTGCGCGGCGCGGCGTGGGCCTGCGCCATCGGCTGGAGCGCGATGCTCGCCTTCGCCTGTGCCCGCTGCCGCCGTGTGGTCAAGGAGCTGGGGTGACGGAGGAGGCGGGGAGGCGGGAAGACGGGGGGAGACGCTGGGCTGCCGCCCAGACCCGCCCGGGGACCAGTCCCCGGACCCCTTCTTCGCTTCGCGGCGCTCAACCGAAAGGGCGCGTTGGCCCGGCGCATGCGCCGGGTCGTGGGATGTAGGATGAGGAAACGATCTATACGACAAAAAAGAGGCTTCTTGATCTGAGAAGCCTCTTTTTGTGGTTATCCATCTTTTCCCTCGCCCGGCGCGTAGCGCTGGGCAGTGAGGGGTGCAGGGGAAATCATTTCCCCTGCCGGGGAGTGGGGCGGGGCCCCAATCGTTCCCCGTCACTCGCCGCGGCGCGCGCGGGCGGCGAGCTTCTTGCGCATTTCGACCTCCAGCACGCGCTTGCGCATGCGCAGGTTCTTGGGCGTGATCTCCAGCAGCTCGTCGTCGTCGATGAACTCCAGGCACTCCTCAAGCGTCAGCGCCTTCATGGAGGTGAGCTTCATGGCGGTCTCCGCGCCGGCGGCGTTGCGGATGGAGGTGAGATGCTTCTGACGGCAGACGTTGACATCGATGTCGCCGGTGCGCGCGTTCTGGCCGACGATCATGCCGGTGTAGACGGCGGTGCCGGGGCCATAGAAGAGCGTGCCGCGATCCTGCGCGTAGAACAGGCCGTACATGACGGCCTCGCCGGTCTCGGTGGAGACGAGCGCGCCGCAGTTGCGGTGCGGGATTTCGCCCTTGTAGGGTTCGTAGTGGTCAAACACCGCGCTCATCACGCCCTCGCCGCGCGTGTCGGTCATGAACTCGCTGCGATAGCCGAACAGGCCGCGGCTGGGCACGGTGAATTCCAGCCGCACGCGGTCCATGCCGGTCATGTTGTCCATGACGCCGCGGCGGCGGCCGATCTTCTCGATGACCGCGCCGGCGTACTCGCTGGGCACGTCGCACACGAGCTTTTCCACCGGCTCCATCTTCGTGCCGGACGCATCGAAGTGATAGAGCACTTCGGGCTTGGAGACTTGGAACTCGTAGCCCTGGCGGCGCATGTTCTCGATGAGCACGGAGAGGTGCAGCTCGCCGCGGCCGCTGACGCGGAAGGAATCGGGCGAATCGGTCTCCTCCACGCGCAGGGAGACGTCGGTCTCCAGCTCGCGCATCAGGCGCGCGCGCAGGTGGCGGGAGGTGACATAGGTGCCCTCGCGCCCGGCGAACGGGCTGTCGTTGACGGAGAAGGTCATCACGACGGTCGGCTCGGTGATCTTGACGAAGGGCAGCGGCTCCACGGCGTCCGGCGCGCAGATGGTGTCGCCGATCATGATGTCCTGGATGCCGGTGATCGCCACGATCTCGCCCATGGACGCCTCCTCGATGGGCGCGCGCTTGAGGCCGTCGAAGGCGAACAGGCTGCTCATGCGGAAGCTCTCGCGCAGCTCTGGGTTCTCGTAGTTGCAGCGGGTCTTCATCGTGTTGAGCTTGAGCGTGCCGCGGGTGATGCGGCCGATGCCGATGCGGCCCACGAACTCGTTGTAGTCGATTGTGGAGATGAGCATCTGCGCCGGGCCTTCGGGATCGCCCTTGGGCGCGGGGATGTAGGCGAGGATGGTGTCAAAGAGCGGGCGCAGGTCGACGCCGGGCACGCCCGGATCGAGCGTCGCCGTGCCGGCGCGGGCGCTGGCGTAGACGATGGGCGTGTCCAGCTGGCTCTCGTCGGCGTCCAGGTCGATCATCAGGTCGATGGCCTCGGAGACGACCTCCTCGCAGCGCGCGTCCGGACGGTCGACCTTGTTGACCACGACGATGACCGGCAGGTTGAGCGCTAGCGCGTGTTGCAGCACGAAGCGCGTCTGGGGCATCGGGCCCTCGAAGGAGTCGATGAGCAGCAGCACGCCGTCGACCATCTTGAGCACGCGCTCGACCTCGCCGCCGAAATCGGCGTGGCCGGGGGTGTCCACGACGTTGATCTTGACGCCCTGATAATAGACGGAGGTGTTCTTGGCCAGGATGGTGATGCCGCGCTCGCGCTCCAGCGCGTTGCTGTCCATGACGCGGTCGGCCACCTGCTGATTCTCGCGAAAGACGCCGCCCTGCTTGAGCATTTCGTTGACCAGCGTGGTCTTGCCGTGGTCAACGTGCGCGATGATGGCGATGTTGCGAATGTTCTCACGAACCATTTCCAAAGTGAAAGTCCTTCTTTCTCTCAAGTCAAGGGGTTATTCCGCGTTGCGCGACGCGGTTTCCGCGAGCTCAAGGCCCTCGTTGTTCTCCAGCGCCCAGCGGATGGACCACTCGTTTTCAAAGAGGATGACGTCGCGGTCGTGGCTGTCCTGCGCCAGCGAGCAGGTGCTGGAGAGCTTGAGCTGCTCAACGGGCTTGGGCGTCCTGGTGATCCAGCGCACGAAGCGGTAGTTGAGCTGCTGGCGGCGGATCTCCGCGTTGTATTCGGTCTTGAGCCGGTGCTCAAGCACCTCAAATTGCAGCACGCCGACCACGCCGATGATGATCTCCTCAAAGCCGATGCCCGGACGCTTGAACGTCTGGATGGTGCCCTCCTCGGCGAGCTGCACGACGCCCTTGACGAACTGCTTGCGCCTGAGGCTGTCCACGGAGGAGACGCGCGCAAAGAACTCCGGCGCGAAGACGGGGATGCCCTCGTAGCGGCGCTTCCTGCCGGTGCACAGCGTGTCGCCCAGGCGGAAGATGCCCGGATCGAACAGGCCGATGATGTCGCCGGGGTAGGCGGTCTCCACCGCGCCGCGCTCGTCGGCCATGAACTGCTGGGGCTGCTTGAGCTGGATCATCTTGTTCGTGCCGCTGTGCCAGACGGACATGCCCTTGGTGAACGTGCCGGAACAGATGCGCATGAAGGCGAGCCGGTCGCGGTGGGCCGGGTTCATGTTCGCCTGAATCTTGAAGATGAAGCCGGAGAAATCCTCGTCGGTCGGCTGCACAAGCCCCTCGTCGCTCTCTCGCGCCACGGGCGGGGTGGAGTATTCGAGGAATCGGGTGAGGAACGGTTCCACGCCGAAGTTGGTGATGGCGGAGCCGAAGAACATGGGCGTCAGCTCGCCCGCGCGCACGAGGTCAAGGTCAAACGCGTCGCCGGCCATGTCCAGCAGCTCGATCTCGTCCATCAGCCGCGCGTAGAGGCGGTCGCCCAGCAGACCGGGCAGGGCGGGATCGTCGAGCGTCACGTCCATCTTCTCCACGCGGATCTTGCCGTGGTCGCCGCTCTCGTAGAGCTCGACCATCTTCGTGTCGCGGTGATAGACGCCCTTGAAGTCGCCGTCCGTGCCGATGGGCCAGTTGACCGGGCAGGCGCGGATGCCCAGCACCTGTTCGATCTCCTCCATCAGGGAGAAGGGGTCCTTGGCCGCGCGATCCATCTTGTTGACGAATGTAAAAATCGGGATGTGGCGCAGGCGGCAGACCTTGAAGAGCTTGATGGTCTGCGCTTCCACGCCCTTGGCCGCGTCGATCATCATCACGGCGCTGTCCGCCGCCACGAGCACGCGGTAGGTGTCCTCGGAGAAGTCCTGGTGGCCGGGCGTGTCCAGGATGTTGATGTGGAAGCCGTCAAACTCGAACTGCATGGCGGAGGAGGTGACGGAGATGCCGCGCTGCTTCTCGATTTCCATCCAGTCGCTGGTGGCGTGCTTGTCGCTCTTGCGCGCCTTGACGCTGCCGGCGGTGCGGATGGCACCCGAATACAGCAGCAGCTTTTCGGTCATGGTCGTCTTGCCGGCGTCCGGGTGGGAGATAATGGCAAACGTCCGGCGGCGGGCGGTTTCGCGCGCGAGCGCGCCGGGCTGAGTCATGTCAGGCATGGATGCAGTCCTCCTTGGGAGAGCCCATTTTCACAGCAAATCATATTTTTTCAACAATGATATAGTATAGCATAACCGATGCCGATTGAAAAGAATCAAGGTGCAGAAAAAAGCCGGTGGGATAAGGGCAAAGCGCAACAAACGCGCCGCGGGAACGGCGCGAGATGACGATTGATTTGGATTTAAAGGAAAATGAAAAAGGAAACCGGCACTCATTGGGTATGGCAGCAGAGTGTTACTTACCGGTTCATAGTATCTACCGCATTCAAGCACGTGCCAATAACTGAAGATTACAGTTCTGTGCCATATCCTTTGTTCTGTTCGTTGGGTAGAATACAAAGAATCTCCATTGCGCCGCCATGAATAGACGTGATACCTGCAGGCTGTTCCTGGAGTGGCATATAGAACTTAACCCTTTCAGGATAGTTATTGTATTCAGTTTTCTACAATAGTGCCATTCAGCTCTCCGGCCGTAACTATATTTCCATTTTCATATCATCAGAAGAAATAAAGGAACAGATATTCTCTATTTTTTGATTTCTGAATTGCGGTAACTTCATCATCTGTTCTATCGTGCATTCCCAGACAACGAGACATTTTATTCTCTTTTCTTTCAATTCTGCTTTGACTAGAGCATCCCGCCGGTTATTGTCATCGAACTTCTTTTGCCAGAATTCTACATGGGATTTGGGAGTATATGCATATTTGCAGCCCTGATGCCTGTGCCAGAAACATCCATGCACAAAGATGGCCGTGTTGTACTTGCGAAGAAATATATCCGGATGTCCAGGTATTGACTTCTCAGCAATACGATAACGATACCCCTTTGCAAACAGGAGCTTCCGCAGATAAATCTCCGGTTTTGTATCCTTAGAACGGATCGCCGCCATATTTTTGCTGCGGCGCTCCGGGGAAACAATATCAGCCATTTCAAAGACCTTCCACTTCCCGGACAAATTTCACGAAATTTGAAACTGTCCAGATACGATCACGCCGATCTTCCGGATAGGCCTTGATGTAAGGTCGGGGTACAACGAGGATGACATTTTCTGCCTGCATTTCATCCATCTGTGCCGGAGAAACGCCCTGCTGAAGGGTACAGAGATACTTAGGCATACCCCTTAACCGGTCTGCTTCGTTGATAACCTGACGCCAACGGTCTTTACAGGTTGTCTTTGCAGCCAGAGAAACCAGCTTCTCTACAGGATATGCAGCATGATGGTATGCAGCCTGTGAAGGAAACAGAAAGTCCGGCTTTTTGTTGCCCTCGGTCACAGCCTGTGCATCATACATGATGTCATTCCCGTCAAAAATAGCAGATAAATGGTGTTCAAGACTCTTTCCGGCTCTGCTCTTGCGGCGATTGAGTACCATGTTGGCCATAGTGATAAACTCGTCCACCGTAGCAAAGCCACGAGAAATCTTATCGCCATAGCGGGCGTGTTCGATTGCCCGGAACAGGGCGTATTCAGTGTTTGTCCACTCAATGATTTTGCGATCCGGATTCGTGCGGATATACTCAAGGTGATTATATACTCTGTTTTGAATATCTCTTGCTGCAGCGGACATGACATCCGACTGCGGAAAATCTACTGTCAGTGAGTGAATAAACTCCTGAATTGCGATGTGTTCCTGTGTTTCAGGCAGCACACTTCCTGTATCTATAAGCCGATTGGTTTCAGTTGGACCGATACCAAAGGCACTCAGGAACTGTTCAATATCTTCTTCGGTTTCGAGGAAAAACGCGCTATACTGGTCTGTATCCTGTCGTGTGAACACAAAGAGAGCACCGGTCTGATCCGGATTCAGAAAAGGAAAATTTCGACCAAATCTTGTGATGCGCAGCTCGTTCTTGCTGCTGTAGTATGTGAAGCTGCTTGTTGTGCAAATATCATTCTGCCACTTGATTTCGACCGTCCGTTTCAGGATGTTTTCATTTTCAAGCGCCTGTGCAAACATCATGTCTTTGGCGGCTTTTGAAATCAGGATACCGCTCTGGTGTCCACCGGTTGCACCGGAATCATTTGCAGACAGGAACTTGCAATATGCCTGCTGACTGCTTAAAACGGATTGTATGGCCTGAATAGCGTATCCTTCGGTCATTTATCCAACCATCCCTTCAGCTTTGAAAACGGTTACTGTATCGTCCAGTTCTTCCAGTTTTCCAACAACAAGTCTGGCGACTTCGGCCATAAGCGGAACTACCACAGAATTACCAAACTGCTTGTATGCCTGGGTGTCAGAAACGGGGATTTTGAAACTGTCAGGAAAGCCCTGGAGTCTTGCACACTCTCTGGGGGTCAGTCTGCGGGGATTCTTTCCTTCCTGTGCAATCAGAATTTCAGATCCGTCCTTGTAATAGCGGGCACTGATCGTTCTGCTGATGCCATCAAGGGAAGCGATGCCATAACCAAAGCCATTGCCGGCAGCCTTGTGTTTTGCAGCGTAGTTTTGCAAATAGGCCCACAGCTTATCAGAAAGAGTGTATTTGTCGCTGACATTGGTTTCAAGAATATCTCTCATAACCGGCTGCTGTTTGCCTGGTTTCAAAGTAAACTCAAAGTTGATGTTCTCTCCATACCGTTCCATATCAAAGCCAACAATGACGATACGCTCGCGATGCTGCGGCACGTAGGCCTTTCCATCCAGAATCTGGAAAAACACTTTGTAGTTCAGTTCGGCAAGAGACTCCTGAATCACTTTGAATGTGCGACCGCGATCATGGCTACACAAATTCTTGACATTTTCAAGCATAAAGGCTTTTGGACGCTTCGCTTTCAGAATTCTGCATACATCAAAGAAAAGCGTTCCCTGTGTTTTGTCCTCAAAACCGGTGGCACGCCCCAGGCTCTGCTTCTTGGATACACCTGCAATAGAAAAAGGTTGACAGGGAAAACCAGCCACAAGAATATCGTGATCAGGAATGTCCTGTGCTGCGACTTTGGTAATATCATCATCGGGCTGAATACCAAAGTTGGCATAATAGGTCTGCTGGCTGTATTTGTTCCACTCATTGGCATATACACATCTGGCTCCGGCAGATTCATACGCAATATGCATACCACCAATACCGGCGAAGAGATCGATGAAGGTATACTGCTCTTGAGCGTGGGCAGGGACTTCCTTTGCCTTGACCAGCATCTGCTTGATCGCGCTTGAAATACAGTCCTGTATGGATTGTCCTTTGTCTGAAGAATATTCAGTCAGGGCTTCGTAAACTTCGTCTTCAACTCTTATATGTACCTGTTTTGCCATACCAAGACCTCCGGGGGAATTATCATACCAGTATTGCCCCAATATAGCACATCAGATTTGATTTTTCAAGATATCTGGGATTTTTTCTATACCGAATATTTCCCGCAATATCATTCCCAGTTTTCCAAAGATAGATGAAAGTGCCGAAGCCCCTTCACATACCATCCGCAGCGGCGCCCGTTCACACGCCCTGCGCGAGCAGCACGCGGCACAATTCGTTCGTCTGCTCGGAACCGGCGCTGTTTTCGATGATCAGCTCGCCCGGACCGCTTTCAAGCAGCAATCCCTCGTCCTGAAGCCTGCGCCGGGTCTGGCGCGCGGTGCCGGGGCCGCCGTCCAGCAGCGCAGTGCGCGCGCCCAGCAGCCGCGCGATCGTCGCGGCGGCGAAGGGGTAGTGCGTGCAGCCCAGCACGACGGCGTCGAGCTTGTCGTGATACGGCGCGAGCAGCGGCGCGAGCAGCGCATCGGCATCGGAGCTGTCGGCCAGGCCGCGCTCCACCAGCTCCACGAGGCCCGGCGCAGGGATGAGGTGCACGTGCACGGCGTCCGTGAAGCGATGGAGCAGCGCGTCGAACTTCTCCTCGCGCAGCGTCAGCGGCGTGGCCATCACGCCGATCTCCCCGCCGGGGAAGTGGTCGGCGGCCACCTTGAGCGCCGGTTCGATGCCGATGATGATCTTCTCCGGATAGCGCGCGCGCAGGTCCTTGATGGCTGCGGCCGTCGCCGTGTTGCAGGCGACGACCAGCGCCTTGCAGCCGCGCGCCATGAGCCCTTCGGCGGCGGCGAGCGTCAGCTCGCGCACCTGCTGCGTGGGGCGCGTGCCGTAGGGCGCGTTGGCGGAATCGCCGTAGTAGAGATATCGCTCCTGCGGCATGAGACGGATCAGCTCGCGCAGCACGCTGACGCCGCCCACGCCGGAATCAAACACGGCGATGGCGTCATGCTTGGAAGAAGGCACGCGCGGGACACCTCTTTTCGGATTCATCATACACAGTCTGCCCGACGGGGCCGCGCGGCAAACGCACGGCGCGCGGGCGCGAAAAAGGCAGCGCCGCGAAGCGCTGCCCGTCGGCTCAGTAGACGGTATCGGCCTTGATGAACGCGCGCACCGGCGTGTCCCCGATCTCCGACTGCACGTAGAGCCAGCCGTCCAGCTGGGCGAGGATGGTGATGGCATCGCCCTGGGCGAGCGCGGCGTCCCACGTGGCAAACGGCTCGGCGGCGAGCGGGTTGTCCGTCAGCGGGGCGGTCTCCTCGACCGTGGCGGCAAAACCGTTTTCAAATGCGGCGGACGGCTCCTCCGGCATTTCGGGGATGGCGCCCGCCTCGACCCAGCCGACCGGGCCGAAGGCCTCCGGCGTGCCCTGCGCGACCATGGCCCAGCAGTCGTAGCGGCCAAAGAGCACGTAGGGCTTGCCGGTGTCAAGCGTCTGTTCGCCGTGGCGGTAGAAGCCCTGCGTCGGGCCGCAGTAGAGTTCCAGCACCTGCGCCTGCGCCTCCGGTTCCATGGCGATGGGCGCGAGCACGTCCGCGTCGACAGCCTCGCTCAACGCCATGCACGGCAGCAGGCAGAGCATCAGCACGACCAGCATCCATTTGAGACAACGCATCGTCAAAACCTCCTGTTCAAAGGCGTCGCGGGAGAAAAACGGCGTTCAAAACGCGCGCCCGCCGGGCAAGCGCGTCCGTCTTTTGTTCTATGCTTATGATAACAAATCTGCCGTGTTTTGTAAAGCCTGCGCGGGGGATTGCGCCGTGGAATGGAAGAAGTCCCGCATCGGCTCCGGCGGCGCATCGCGGCCGCAGAGCGAAAGGGAACACATGCTCGGCCGCATGCGGGATCACCCCGAGCCCATCTTCACGCTGAGGGGCGTCATCACACCGCCTGCTATCCTGTATGCGATTCGACGCATCACCCTGAAAGGCGTGACCGGGGTGGAAACGACGCGGCGAGGAGATGCCCGCATGGCGGCTTTCATGAAAGACAGATGGCAGGAAAATGAAGGGTGATTTGGAAAAATGCGGAAGAAACGGGGTTGTCATTCGTCTGTTGTATAAAAGCCCGTACAGCATGGCGGCGCGGGCGGCGGCGCATTTGATCGCGATGCCGTCACGGCATGGCACCCGCACCGCCGCATGCTGCCCTGTCTTTGTGTGAGTTGGGGAGGATCGAATGTTGAGGTGCGTGTGCTGTTTGATGACCCTTGTGTTGCTCCTGTGCTGCACCGGCGCCGTGGCCATGGCGGACAAGTTGCCGCAGGAACTTCTGGATCACCTGGCGCAGGATGGATACGATTCTGTGAGGGACGTGTTGCTGTTTGATATGCCGGACGGCAGGCGTTTGTCCTGACAGAAAGCGGATGGGGGCTGCATGGCTACATCTGCAAGGATGGAGCGTGGAGCAATCTTCGCAGCGGCGAGGCGATGAGCGGAACTCGCGATATCCATTTACGCCGTCACACGGCGCTCCGGCAGCGCCCGGACGGCTCGGCCTATGGCGATGCGCTGGGCTTTGACATCGTCAGCGACAGCGGCGCGTATCTGTCCTATCATTTCGATGGCGCCGCCTTCACCGTCTGCGGCTGGTATGATCCGGCCCGCTATGATGGCCATGTGATGATCCGCGGCACATCGCTGGCCTACTATCCGGCGGGAAGCACCGCGCCCGAGGCCGTTGTGGATGCGGGCGAACCATTCATGAACAGCGGGATTCATGACTTTGAGCATCATCCGGCCACGCCTGCAGAGGCCATGGCGCGGGCAGCGCTGACAGCGCAAGCGCTGGCCCAGGCGTTTCCCGGCTATCAGCTGAGTCGATACGCCATCTCTGGCTGGGGGGATTGGGCCGAGGCGGACTACGTCCGGATTGAAGAGGGCTATCTGACCATCAAACGAACGCCATGGCAGGCAGGGGCCGGTCTGACCTCGGAAATGGATATGATGTCGCTGCCGTTGTCCGCCCGCCTCCTGGAAAGGCTGAAAACAGAACCCGTGGAAAGCCTCATCGACGCCAGCGGCTGGGGCGACACCTTTTTGACAGAGGACGCCTTTGATCCCTCGCTGGTCCCGGTGACGGACGAGGTGATCCACAGCGATCTGCAGCAGCATGGCCTCGTACTCATGACGCAGAGTGATGAAGGCACGCGCCGCGTACAGGTGGTTTGCGAGGACGCGCAAGGCGGATATGACGTGGATGTGCGCACACCGCCCCTGCCCCAGAATACCTCGCTGGATCTGTTCCATGAAGGGGACGGCGAATTGCAGATTGAGTGGGGCGGTTCCACCCGGGAAGGCTATGTGTGCTACGAGCGCACCGTGGATGGCATCTGGCGGCTGAGCTATGCAGCCCAAATGACGGAGATGTATCCTTTGGTGCGGTTTATTACGGATTACAGGTGTGGGATGAATACGATGAGAAATGCGTCTGCGTCGGCAACGTAAAAATGGGCACACTGGATCAGGTCGATCTTCGCGCCCTGCCAAGCAGCGAAGCGGAGATCACCAACATGATCGACCGCGCAGGCTGGGCGGTGGTCCATAACCCCGATCCCGCCGACCGCCTGCACCTGCGCGTCAAACCGGATCGAAAGGCCGAATCGCTCGGAAAATTCTATAACGGAACCCCCGTGCAGGTGCTCTCGCAAGAGGGCGCGTGGTTTGAAGTGCTCGTGGGGCTGAGCGGTCTGCGCGGCTGGATGATGACGAAATACCTCGCCTTTGGAGAGGCCATGGACGCGGTGGACGAAGCCTTCCCTCAGCTCGTATATCGTGAACATTACGATTCCCGCCCGGCTTATGACCGTATAACGGGTGGACATGCCATCCAAATGGACGAGCCGTATCATGTCATCGGCGTGGTCAATGATGAACTGTACATCCTTCTGAGCGATTCGGGCCAGACGGGATACGTGCCGCAGGCGTGGCTCTTTGAAGGAAACGGCTGATCCGGCGGAAAACGCCCGGATGAAGGGGTCTTTGCGATGAAGCCGCTGTGCATGCCGGAGTGACAGAGGATGGTCGACCATGCGCACGTCCTTTTGCCCGATGAAGCGGCCCCTTGCTGCCGCTGGATACGGAAGACACGCTGTTCTGGTCGTATCCGGGGCGTTGCCATCGCACCTTTCATGCCGCCCGCGGTCAGGATGGGTGTGGGGCAGGGCGTTGTGCACGGCGCGCAGCGCGCATGCGCGACGGTGATCCGCTCATCCAAAAAGCAGAAGGCTGCATGGGGAAGCACGTCGTGTCCTTCCCCATGCAGCCTTCCGGTCTGCGCGGGTTGTCATGGATGCGCGCAGGTCGATGCGCGCAAAGGCGGGTCAGATCTCAAACGCGTCGAGGAACGCCTCGCCCGCGGCGATGGTTTCGCGCACGCGGCCCGGCGCGGGGCCGCCCGGCACGTCGCGCAGCGTCACGCAGGCGCGCATGGAGCAGGCGTCGTAGACGTCCGCGTCAAACAGCGGGCTGAAGGCCTTGAGCTCCTCAAGGCTCAGATCGAGGATCGCCTTGTTCTCCTTGACGCAGTGGAGCACCAGATGGCCGATGACCGCGTGCGCGTCGCGGAAGGGCATGCCCTTTTTGACGAGGTAGTCTGCCGCGTCTGTGGCGTTGGTGAAGCCGCCCTCGGCGCTGCGGGCCATGTTCTCCGTGCGGAATGTGCAGGTGGAGAGCATGGCGGTGAAGACCATCAGCGACTTGACGAGCGTGTCGCGCGCGTCGAAGAGGCCCTCCTTGTCCTCCTGCATGTCCTTGTTGTAGGTGAGCGGCAGGCCCTTGAGCGTGGTGAGCAGGCCGATGAGGTCGCCGTAGACGCGGCCCGTCTTGCCGCGGATGAGCTCGGCGACATCGGGGTTCTTCTTCTGGGGCATGATGGAGGAGCCGGTGGCAAAGCCGTCGTCCATCTCCACGAACTTGAACTCGTGCGAGTTCCAGAGGATCAGCTCCTCGCAGAAGCGCGAGAGGTGCATCATGCACGCCGAGGCGGCGTACAGGTAGTCGCATACGAAGTCCCGGTCGGAGACGGCGTCCAGGCTGTTGAGCGAGATGGAGGCAAAGCCCAGCAGCTCGGCCGTGCGCTCGCGGTTGAGCGGGTAGGTGGTGCCGGCCAGCGCGCCGCAGCCCAGCGGGCAGACGTCGGCGTGGTGGTAAACCTCCTTCATGCGCTGCATGTCGCGGCTGAACATCTGGAAATACGCCATCATGTGATGGCCCAGCGTCACCGGCTGCGCGCGCTGCAGATGCGTGTAGCCGGGCATGATGCTCTCCGCGTGCTGCCTGGCGATGCCAAGGAGCGTCTCGCAGAGCGCGCGCAGGTAGGTCACGGCCTCGGCGGCGGCCTGCTTGACGTACATCCGGCAGTCGAGCGCGACCTGATCGTTGCGGCTGCGGCCCGTGTGCAGGCGCTTGCCCGCCTCGCCGATGCGCTCGGTGAGGATCTTCTCCACGTTCATGTGGATGTCCTCGGCGTCCTGCTCAAACTGCACGCGCCCCGCCTCCACGTCGCGGAGAATCCCTTGCAGCCCTGCTACGATGGCGCGGGCATCCGCATCGGGGATGATGCCCTGCTCGCCGAGCATGGTGGCATGCGCGATGGAGCCGGTGATGTCCAGCGCGGCCAGCCGCTGATCGAAGGAGATGGAGGAGTGGAAGTCATCGACCAGACCGCTGGTCGCCTTTTCAAAGCGTCCGCCCCAGAGTTTCATGTGCTCGCCCTCCTGAAAAAGCGGCCGGATTGCCATCCGGCCGCTTGATTTTACTTGTCCTGCACCCCGGCCCTGGCCTTCATCATGGCCTGTACCTTGAGCGGCAGGCCGTAGAGGTTGATGAAGCCGGCGGAATCCTTGTGGCTGTAGAGCTCGCCGGAGTCGCCGAAGGTGGCGATGTCCTCCATGTAGAGGCTGTACGGGGAGGTGACGCCCGCGCCGATCACGTTGCCCTTGTAGAGCTTCACCTTCGAGGTGCCGGTCACGTACTGCTGCGTCACGTCCACAAACGCGCTCATCGCTTCGCGCAGCGGCGTGTACCACAGGCCGTTGTACACCAGCTCGGCGAACTTGGGCGCCATCTGATCCTTGTAGTGCGCGGTGTCGCGGTCGACGGTGATCTCCTCCAGGTTGCGGTGCGCCGCGTAGAGCAGCGTGCCGCCCGGCGTCTCATACACGCCGCGGCTCTTCATGCCCACCAGGCGGTTTTCCACCATGTCCGCGATGCCCACGCCGTTGCGGCCGGCGATCTCGTTGCACTTGGCCAGCAGGCTGACGGCGTCCATCTTCTCGCCGTTGACGGCCACCGGCACGCCCTTCTCAAAGTCGATGGTGACGTACTCCGGCGTGTCCGGCGCATCTTCGGGGTAGACGCCCATGCACAGCAGGTCGCGCGGCGGCTCGTTGGCCGGGTCTTCGAGGTCGCAGCCCTCGTGGGAGAGATGCCAGAGGTTGCGGTCCATGGAGTAGGGGCGGTCCTTCTTGACCGGCACCGGGATGCCGCGCGCCTCGGCGTATTCGATCTCCTCCTCGCGGGTCTTGATGTCCCACTCGCGCCACGGGGCGATGATCGGCATATCCGGCGCGAACGCCTTGATGGCCAGCTCAAAGCGCACCTGATCGTTGCCCTTGCCGGTGCAGCCGTGGCAGATGGCGTCGCAGTGCTCGGCCCTGGCGATCTCCACCAGGCGCTTGCCGATCAGCGGGCGGGCGAAGGAGGTGCCCAGCAGATACTTGCCTTCGTAGATCGCGCCGGCTTTGAGGGTCGGCCAGATGAAGTCCTCGACGAATTCTTTGCGCAGATCCTCGATGTAGAGCTTTTCCGCGCCGGTCTTCTTCGCCTTCTCGTGCAGCGGTTCAAGCTCATCGCCCTGGCCCACGTCCGCCGCGCAGCACACGACGGCGCAGCCGTAGTTTTCCTTGAGCCACGGGATGATGATGGACGTATCCAGTCCGCCGGAATATGCGAGCAGAACCCGCTCATACTTCTTGTTGGCCATGATCGTCTTCCTCCAGTGTCGCCTGCGCGCCTTAGCGCCGGCAAGAATTTGCTGTTACGAGATCGTATTATAGCGCGCTGCTCATAAAAATGCAAGGGGGTTTGCGGATAAATTTGCGTTTTTTCTCAAAAAATCGCGAAAACGGCGGCCAATTCGCCGAGAAAACCGGCGCGGCTTCCAGAATGATATGCACGAAGATGAATATTTATTCTGAATACGTGCATAAAGGCGAACGGCGTGCACGCATTGACAGCGGCGGGAAAATAGGATAAACTGAATTGATTGCAGATTTCCCATGTCGGGGAAAGAAGAGGAAGAAACCGCTTGAGAGTACTGGGCATTGACCCCGGCCTGGCGACGATGGGCTGGGGCGTCATCGAATCGGACGGCTACCGCGACCGGCTGATTCAATACGGCGCGCTGATCACCTATCCGCGGGACACGTTTCCCACGCGGCTGGCGAGCCTGCAGGCGGGCGTCAAGGGGCTGCTGGATACGTTCAAGCCCGACGAGATCGCCTTTGAGGAGCTGTTCTTCTCCAAGAACATCACCACGGGCATCCAGGTGGCGGGCGCGCGCGGCGTGGCGCTGGCGGCCTGTCAGGACTACACGGACAAGCTCTACGAGTATACGCCGATGCAGATCAAGCAGGCGCTGACCGGCTACGGCAACGCGCAGAAGCGGCAGATGCAGCAGATGGTGCGCCTGCGGCTGGGGCTGACGGAGATTCCCAGGCCGGACGACGCTGCCGACGCGGTGGCCTGCGCGATGGCGCATGCGCATGCGGGCGCACTGCGCGAGCAATTCAGGATTCGATGAGGCAAGACGAGCGATGATTGCATTTATTGAAGGAAAGGTCGCCGAGAAGAACCCCGGCGAGCTGATCATCAGCGCGGGCGGCGTGGGCTTTTCGCTGCTGTGCTCCAACGCGACGATCGCCGCCGCGCCGGAGAGGGACAAGGTCTGGCGCTGCTACACGGTGATGAACGTGCGCGAGGACGCCATGGAGCTCTTCGGCTTTGCCACCAAGACGGAGCGCGAGATGTTCAAAAAGCTCTGCACGGTGACGGGCGTGGGCGCGAAGACGGCGCTGGGCATCCTCTCGGCGCTGCCCATGCGCGATCTGTCCATCGCCATCGTCACCGGCGATGTGACGGCGCTCTCCCGCGCGCCGGGCATCGGCAGGAAGACCGCCCAGCGCATCGTGCTGGAGCTGCGCGACAAGGTCGAGCAGCAGGAGGTCTCTGCCGCGCAGCAGGGCGCGACGGCGCAGGCGGCCGCGCCGGCGGGCATCGAGCGCGAGGCGCAGGCGGCGCTCATGGCGCTGGGATACACATCCGCCGAGGCGGCGCGCGCGGTCAATCAGGCGCGCGGACAGGCCGACACGGTGGATCAACTGGTGCTCGCTGCGCTCAAGCAGATGAGCACGCTGTGAGGGAGGGAAGGACATGCTGCCCAGCGACCCGATCATGCTGCTCAGCGTGATCAATATGAAGCTGCGCGACCGGTATGACTCGCTGGACGCGCTGTGCGAGGACATGGACGTGCGCCGCGAGGACATCGAGCGCACGCTGAATGCGGCGGGCTACGCGTATAGCGAGGCGACCCGCCGGTTTATGTGAGTGGGGTGAGCGGAGATGGAGGAAGAACGCCTCGTCATGAGCGGCTTCCGCGAGGAGGACGATGACCAGGAGAGCAGCCTGCGCCCCAGGACGCTGCGCGAATACGTGGGCCAGGAAGCGGTCAAGGACAGCATGAACATCTACATCCAGGCGGCGCGCCAGCGCAGGGAGCCGCTGGATCACATCCTGCTCTACGGCCCGCCGGGACTGGGCAAGACGACGCTGGCCAACATCGTCGCCAGCGAGATGGGCGCAAACATCCGCGTGACCAGCGGCCCGGCCATCGAGCGCCCCGGCGATCTGGTGGCGCTGGTGAGCAATCTCTCGCAGGGCGACGTGCTGTTTATCGACGAGATTCACCGGCTCTCCCATGCCGTGGAAGAGGTGCTCTATCCGGCGATGGAGGATTACGCGCTGGACATCGTCACCGGCAAGGGCGCGATGGCCAACAGCATCCGCATCCAGCTGCCCAGGTTCACGCTCATCGGCGCGACGACGCGCGCCGGTTCGCTCTCCGCGCCGCTGCGCGACCGCTTTGGCATCCTCTTCCGCCTGCAGATGTACACGACGGAAGAGCTGATGCAGATCGTGCATCACTCCGCGGGCGTGCTGGGCATCCGCGCGGACGAGGAGGGCGTGCGCGAGATCGCACGGCGCAGCCGCGGCACGCCGCGCATCGTCAACCGCCTGCTCAAGCGCGTGCGCGACTACGCGCAGGTGCGCGGCGACGGCATCATCACAAAGCGGATGGCGCGCGAGGCGCTGCAGCTGCTGGACGTGGACGAGCTGGGCCTGGACCGCACGGACCGCCACATGCTGCGCACGATGATGGTCAAGTTTGCCGGCCGCCCGGTGGGGCTGGACACGCTTGCCGCGACGACCGGCGAGGACGCCGTGACCATCGAGGACGTCATCGAGCCGTACCTGATGCAGCTGGGCTTCATCATGCGCACGCCGCGCGGGCGCATCTGCACGCAGGCGGCGTACGACCACATGCACATCGCCATGCCCGCCGACGCGCGCGCTTCAAAAATCGACGGCCAGATGAGCTTACTGGACTGACGCAAAGCCGAAGAAGGAAGAACATGAAGACATCCGATTTCAACTACGATCTGCCGGAGGAGCTGATCGCGCAGACGCCGGTTGAGCCGCGCGACAGCAGCCGCCTGCTGGTCTATCACCGCGATACGGGCGCCGTGGAGCACCGCGTCTTCCGCGACGTGATCGAGTACCTGAATCCCGGCGACGTGCTGGTGATCAACCAGACCCGCGTCATCCCCGCGCGCCTCTACGGCGTGAAGGAGGGCACGGGCGGCGCGATCGAGTTTCTGCTGCTGCGCCGGCTGAATCTGACGGATTGGGAGGTCATCCTCAAGCCCGGCAAGAAGGCCAAGCCCGGCGCGCGCTTCGTCTTTGGCGAGGGCGAGCTGCGCGCCGAGGTGCTCTCGATGGCCGAGGACGGCGGGCGCACGGTGCGCTTTGCATACGAGGGCGTCTTTGAGGACGTGCTCGACCGCCTCGGCCAGATGCCCCTGCCGCCGTACATCCACGAAAAGCTCGCGGACAGAACCCGCTATCAGACGGTCTACGCGAAGGTGGACGGCAGCGCCGCCGCGCCGACGGCCGGCCTGCACTTCACCCCGGAGCTGCTCTCGCGCGTGCGGGAGAAGGGCGTGGAGATCGTGCCCGTGCTGCTGCACGTGGGGCTGGGCACGTTCCGCCCGGTCAAGGAGGAGGACGTCTCCCGGCACCACATGCACAGCGAATACTACGAGGTGACGCCGGAACAGGCGGCGCGCATCAACGCGGCGCGCGCGCGCGGCGGACGCATCGTCTGCGTGGGCACGACGAGCGTGCGGACGCTGGAGACCGTGTCAACCGATGACGGCGTCGTCCATCCGGGCAGCGGATTCACGCAGATCTTCATCACACCGGGCGTGCGCCTCAAGGCGGTGGACGCGCTCATCACCAATTTCCACCTGCCCCAGAGCACGCTGCTGATGCTCGTCTCCGCACTGATGGGCCGCGAGCACGCGCTGGCCGTCTATGAAACCGCCGTCAAAGAGCGCTATCGCTTCTTCAGCTTTGGGGATGCGATGATGATTACGGGAAAAGCACCCTGATCCTGCGTGCCGGGCGTTTTGCCGCGCGCGATGAACAGCTGCCCGCGCGCATCCCGCGCGGCGCACGGAAAGGACATGATATGCCACCTGCCGTTACGTTTGATCTCGTCAAGAAGGACGCGAAGACCCATGCCCGCCGCGGCGTCGTGCACACGCCCCATGGCGACATCCAGACCCCGATCTTCATGCCCGTGGGCACGCAGGCCACCGTCAAGGCGATGACCGAGCGCGAGCTCAAGGAGATCGGCGCCCAGATCATCCTCTCCAACACGTATCACCTGCACATCCGCCCCGGCGAGGCGCTCATCCGCGAGGCGGGCGGGCTGCACCGCTTCATGAGCTGGGACAGGCCGATCCTCACGGACTCCGGCGGATTCCAGGTCTTCTCGCTGGCCAGCCTGCGCAAGATCAAGGAGGAGGGCGTGCACTTCCGCAGCCACCTGGACGGCAGCAGGATGTTCATCGGCCCGGAGACGTCCATGGCCATCCAGGAGGCGCTGGGCAGCGACATCGCCATGGCCTTTGACGTCTGCTCGCCGTATCCCTGCGATCACCGCACCGCGCAGGAGGCCATGCACCGCACGCACCGCTGGGCCAGGCGCTGCCGGCAGTTCCATACCCGCGAGGATCAGGCGGTGTTTGGCATCGTGCAGGGCGCGTTCTATGAGGATCTGCGCATCGAGAGCGCCAGGACGCTGGCCGACATGGACTTTCCGGGCTACGGCATCGGCGGACTGTCCGTGGGCGAGCCCAAGCCCATCATGTACGGCATGCTGGAGGCCATCATGCCGCACATGCCCGAACACAAGCCGCGCTACCTGATGGGCGTGGGCAGCCCGGACTGCCTGGTGGAGGGCGTGTACCGCGGCGTGGACATGTTCGACTGCGTGCTCGCCACCCGCGTGGCGCGCAACGGCACCTGCTTCACCGACCAGGGCCGTCTGGTCATCCGCAACGCGCAGTACGCCCACGACTTTGGGCCCATCGAGGAGGGCTGCGACTGCTACGCCTGCCGCAACTACTCCCGCGCCTACATTCGCCACCTGCTCAAGGCGGGCGAGATCACGGGCGGACGGCTGGCGACCATCCACAACCTGCGCTACCTGCTGCGCCTGATGGAGCGCATCCGCCAGGCGATCGAGGAGGACCGCTTTGAGGCATTCCGCCGCGACTTCTTCAACCGCTACGACATGAGCCGCAATTTCTGACCCGGTCAAAAAAACGCGCCGCGCGGTCGAATTGTTGCGGCGCAGCCTTGCGGTTTGTGCGCAAAGCATGTATAATGGTAATGTTGCGATTTGCATAACTTGAAAGGATGTGTCTTTCCCATGAACAACACGCTCATGCGCCTGCTGGCCGACGCGACCGCGACTGCCGACGCCGCCGCCACCACCGAGGCCGCCGCGGAGATGTCCACCGGCGCGACGATCATCTACTACGCCGTGCAGTTCCTGCCGATGATCCTCGTCTTCGTCATCTTCTACTTCATGCTGATCCGTCCGCAGCGCAAGAAGGACAAGGAAGCCAAGCAGATGCTTGAAAACCTGAAGGTCGGCGACCGCATCTGCACCATCGGCGGCATCTACGGCACCCTCGTGCGCATCAAGGATCAGGTGCTGACCATCGAGGTCGGCGAGCAGAAGACCCAGATGATGATTGCGCGCTGGGCCGTGCGCAATGTCGAGCAGCTCTCCGTGACCAACGACGCCGAGACGCTCATCTGATTTCCCCGAACGCATAACGAAGACCGCTCCTGCATAGGGTTGACCATGCAGGAGCGGTTTTTTGTTGGGAGGGATGGAGATGGACGGCAAGGCGCAGCCTTTTGTGCAGAAGGCGGACCGTGGGCTGGACTCTTTCAGGCGCTCTCTGCGCCGCAGCGCGCGGCGGGGCAGGGGCGGCGGCGCGCTGGGCGCTGTGCTGCGCGGCGTGCTGGTCGGCGCGAGCATCACCGTCATCGGCGTGGCGGTCTTCGCGCTGGCGCTCAACTGGTGGGACGCCAGCGACCGCGCGATTGCGGCGATCAACCAGGTCGTCAAGTTCGTATCGATTCTGGCGGGCGTGGCCTCGGCGTTGGGCGGGCAGGCGCGGGGCGGCACGCTGCGCGGCGTGTGCGTGGGACTCCTCTACATGGCGCTGGGCATCGTGTGCTACTGCCTGATGATGGGACAGAGTCCGCAGCTGACCGGCTATCTGGCGGATCTGGGCATGGGCATCGCGGCGGGCGGCCTCTTTGGCATGATACTCACCGCGCGAAGGGAAACCTGATATCAAAAAAGCGCCTTCCGGATGGAAGACGCTTTTGTCTGCATGGCTTACTCAGCGGTATAGGGCAGCAGCGCGATGGCACGGGCGCGCTTGATGGCCTCAGACAGCTGACGCTGATGCTTGGCGCAGTTGCCGCTCATGCGGCGGGGCATGATCTTGCCGCGCTCGTTGATGTTGCGGCGCATGCGGGAGTTCACATCGCGGAACTCCTTGTAATCGATGTACTCGATCTTGTCAACACAGAACGCACAAACCTTGCGGCGCGGCTTGCGGCCACGCGGACGGCGTGCTCCACGATCTTCAGACATGGAAAGGTCTCCTTTCATCGCCGGCAGTCCGGCTGTTTTTCTCAGATCAAATCAATTAAAAGGGAAGTTCGTCATCGTCCACCTGCGTGAAACCGCTGTCGGCGGGCGCATAGGCCGGGGCCTGCGCGCGCGGCGCGGGGGCAGGGGAGACGGCCGCGTGATAATCGCTGGAGGAAGAGGAACCGGCGTTGGCGGCGGAGAGGAACTCGACCTCGTCGGCGACGATGTCAAATGCGCTGCGCTTGCTACCGTCCTGCGCCTCATAGGTGCGGGTCTGGATGGAGCCGAAGACGGCGACCTTCCGGCCCTTGGTCAGATAGCGGCCGCACAGCTCGCCGAGCTGACGCCAGGCGACGATGTTGAAAAAGTCGGTTTCCTGCTGGCCCGTCTGCGCGTTCTTGAAGCGGCGATTCACCGCGATGGAGAAGTTGCACACCGCAATGCCGTTGCTGGTGGAGCGCATCTCCGGATCACGCGTCAGGTTGCCAATCAAATACACCTTGTTCATATGCTCACATTCCTCTTATGGATCATCGTGTCGGCGGGATTACTCGGCCTTCTCGGCCTCGGCAGCTTCTTCGACCGGGGCGACGCGGGCCGCGCGCGGCTTCACGCTGCTCTTCTTCTCCAGCAGCTTGACGATCTGAGAACGGATGACGCTCTCGTTGATCTGCAGGTTACGGGTCAGCTCCTTGGGCAGCTCGGCGCCGCCGTTGAAGGCGACGTACACGTAGTAACCCTCGGTCTTGTAGTTGATGGCGTAGGCCAGACGGCGCTTCCCCCACTCTTCCACCTTGACCACCTCACCGCCGTTGGCGGTGATGATACCGTTGAACTTCTCGATGAGCTCCTTGCGGGCAGCCTCCTCGACGGCGGTATCCACGATGTAGATCAGTTCGTACTTATTCATGAACCTTTCACCTCCTTTTGGACTCTGGCTCCGCCATGTCTCAGGCGGAACAAGGATGTGCCATTTGCATATGTTAGCACAGGTCGCGGGAAAAATCAAGGGTTTTTCTCCCGGTTTTTCCCGATTTGCGCGGATTTTTCGCCCTTGCGCCGGAGGCGATCGGGCCGCCGTCTTTTTCCCGCGCCGGGCGCATAGGGTGGCGGGGAGGTGAGGGCGTGAACGCGGTATTCTGCCTGATGCTGCTGACCGGCGTGCTCGCGGCGGCGCTTCGGGGCGACGCCTCCGGCGCGCAGCACGCGCTGCTTTCGGGCGGGGGCGAAGCGGTGACGTTCTGCCTGGAGATGGCGGGGGCATATGCGTTTTTCGGCGGGCTGCTGGGCGTGCTGCGCGAGAGCGGCGTGACGGCGGCGCTCGCGGCGGCGCTGCGCAGGCCGCTCATGCGCCTGTTTCCCTTCGCGCCGGGCGAGGAGCGGGCAATGGGCGACATCTGCATGAATCTGGCGGCGGATATACTGGGCATGGGCGGCGCGGCGACGCCCGCCGGGCTGCGGGCCATGCGCACGATGGCCGGCGCAGGCGGCGCACGCGCGCGGGCCAGCGACGCGATGACGCTGTTTCTGGTGCTCAACATGTGCAGCGTGCAGCTGCTGCCCACGACGATGATCGCCATCCGCGCGCAGGCGGGCGCGGCGCAGCCCGCGGACATCGTCCTGCCCACGCTGCTGGCGACCGGCGTGCAGACGCTGACAGGCATTGCCTTGTGCAAGTGGGCCGCAAGGGGGGAAGAAAGCGCGTGATTGATTCGTCTTATCTGGTGCCCGCGCTTGTGGTCTTCACCATCGCCTGCGGCGTGCGCGCGCGCATCGACGTCTACGGCGCGTTCGTGCGCGGCGTCAGGGAGGGACTCCTTGCGCTGCTGGAGATGGCGCCCTACCTGTGTACGATCCTCTCGGCGACGGCGCTGCTGCGCGAGACGGGTGTGCTGCGGGCGCTGGAAGGGCTGCTGGCCCCCGCCTTCGCGCTGCTCGGTCTGCCGCAGGAGGCGGCGAGCGTGGTGCTGCTTCGCCCGCTGTCCGGCTCGGCCGCGCTGGCGGCCGTGCGCGATGTGATCGCCCAGTGCGGCGTGGACAGCCGCGCCGCGCGGCTGTGCTGCGTGATCAGCGGCGCGAGCGAGACGGTGTTCTTCACCGGCGCGCTGTATCTGGGCGCGGCCGGCGTGCGCGGCGCGCGGCATGCCGTGCCCGCGGCGATGCTCGCCTATGCGGCGGGCGTGCTGGCCGCTGCCAGGCTGGTGTAAACGCCCCGACAAAATGCGCCCAGTCTTGACAGAAACGGCGCGATGGAATACAATAAACCAAAGTGGATTGGTGTATGCTTTCGACATAGATCGGCGGAGCGTTTCTGCCGGGGAAGGGAGGAAGGGGCCGAGACATTTCGACCCTGAACGTAAGAATGGACAAGCGCATGAATGGCTTCCGGCTGGGAATTGCTCTGCTCATGGCCGTGCTGATGCTGGCCGTGACCGCCTGCGCGTCTGCGGATGCGGACCCGATCCGCGTGTCCTCGCTCAGCGAGCCGCAGTCCGTGGTTTCCGAGCAGGATGTCTCCATCACCATCAAGATCTACAACAGCAGTCAAACGGACATGCAGGAGGAGATCACGCTCTACAATCCCGAGGGTATTTCCGTGGAGAAGTACAGCGGGCTCAAGGGAGAGCAGAGCGTGACGTACACCGGCACGTGGTATGTCACGCGCGAGCAGATCGAAAAGGGGAAGATCGACTACTACATTCAGTATACGGTCGATACCGGCGACGGCCCCAAGAAGATGACGCGCACCATCCCCGTGACCATCCAGACCGAGGAGGCCGCGCCGCAGCTGACGGCGACCTACAGCGTCTCCCCGGCGAGCGCCCGCCAGGGGCAGACGGTCACGCTCTCCTACACGCTGAGCAACACCGGCAATGTCGAGCTGCGCAACATCGTCATCCAGAACGAGGGCGTCTCCAAGGAGGAGCTCGCGCAGCCGTCTCTGTCCGTGGGCGAGAAGGTGACGCTCACCGACACGTTCACCATGGGCGATCAGGAGCTGGTGAGCAAGCCGTCCATCTCCTATCAGGCGGCGGATTCCAAGAAGACGCTGACCATCTCCGACATGGCCCGCAAGACCATCACCGTCGCGGAGGACGGCCTTGAGATCTCGCTGATGGCCAAGAACGCGGAGGACGTGTATCCGGGCGAGAAGATCGAGCTGACCGCGGAGATCAAGAACACCGGCGAGCAGGCGTATACCGGGTTGAGCCTCGTGCTCAGCGACGGCACGCAGGTGGCCTCCGGCATCGATCTGGCGGCGGGTGCTTCCCATGAGCAGGTGTTTGAATGGGCTGCGACGCAGGATACGCAGCTCACCGCGAGCGTATCGGGCACGGCGGCAAACGGCGAGGCCGTGACCGTGACCTCGGACGCCATCGACGTCACCACGCAGGACGCGTCCCGCGCGCTGATCCTCCAGGTCTACGCCGATGTGGCGCAGACCGTCATCTACAGCGAACCGGCCGTCGTGCGTTTTGGCGTCATCGTGGAGAACATCGGCGAGACCGACGCCGCCACGCTGACCATCGAGCAGGCGGGCACGGAGGTCGCCAAGATCGCGTCGCTGCCTTCGGGCGAGAGCCGCACGGTCGTCTTCGATCTGGAGACGAGCATCGCGGGCAAGTTCCAGTTCGTGGTCAAGGGCCACGACGCGGACGGCAACGAGCGCAGCTATGAATCCAACGTCTTGCAGGTGGCCTACGTCGAGCCGACGCCCACGCCGACCGCCGTGCCCACGCCCACACCCGTGCCGCCCACGCCCACGCCCGTGCCCACGGCCACGCCCAGGCCCACGCTCGGCGAGATCATCGCCGACAAGGTGAACCCTGTCGTGCTCTACAGCGTGGCGGGCGTGCTCGCGGCGCTGCTGGCGGTCGTGCTGACGGTCAGCGGCGTGAGCAGCGTGAGGCGCAAGAAGCGCATGGCGCAGGCGATTGACACCATCTCGCTCTCGCCGGACGTGCGCAACCACAGGGGCGTGCAGCGCCGCCGCAGGCAGCAGGCGGCCAAACCGGAAGCGCCCAAGGCGGAGGAGCCGATCGTGCCGACGCCGGAGTTGACGCAGGAGGATGCGCAGGCGGAGACGCCGCAGACGGCGCAAGAGACGCCCGCGCGCGATGCGATGCGCGATGAGGGCCGCCGCCGCCGCACGGTCCAGCGCGAAGTGCCGGCCGATAAGACGCTGCGCGTCATGCCGGTCGATCAGCGGCCGGAGTTCGTCGCGCAGGGCAAGGTGGACGACTCCAAGACCCGCATCTTCGACGGCCTGGCCGACGAGGTGGCCAGGGCGGAGCAGGACGCCGCCAGCGAGCCGCAGGACGTGCCGGAGATCAACAGCGTGGCGGATCTGCTGCACGGCGCCCCGGCACAGGAGGGCGCGGAGCAGACGATCCGGCTGGATCGCGCGCAGATCGAGGACATCCGCAAGCAGGCGGAGCCGCGCAAGGACACGTTTAAGAAGGGCAAGAAGCGCGAGGAGATCAAGAAGAAGAGAAAGGGTTTCCTCTTTGGCCGCAAGAAGCAGGAGGACGAAGAGCTCGACGACTTTGAAGAGTTCGACGGCTATGCGGACGACGACGACGATCTGATCGAATAAGCGAGCGCCAATCGCGCCCGGACAGCTTCTGTCCGGGCGCGTTGCGCATGTCTGCGCGGGGGCGTTGTCTTTTCCGGCCGCGGCGTGGTATAATGGTCGGCGGCAAGGAGGAATCGCGTGTTTACAGGCTTTACACAGGAGGCGGTCGATTTTCTGACCGACATCCGCTTTAACAACAATCAGACGTTTTACGAGCAGAATAAGGCGCGCTATGAGCGGGCCGTGAAGGCGCCGCTGCGCGCGCTGTGCGACGAGATGACGCCGGTGGTGCAGCTCATCGACCCGCGGCTGGACACGCGGCCCGGCCGCACGATGTCGCGCATCCGGCGCGACACGCGCTTTTCCAGGGACAAATCGCCGTTTCGCGATCACGTGTGGCTGGGGTGGCGCTATCCCGGCGAGCGGCGCAGCGAGGGCTTTGGGATGTACTGGGGCTTCGGGCCGGACTGGCTGAGCTGGGGCGAGGGCTGTTATGCGACGGATAAGCCGCTGATGGACGCGCTGCGCCTGCACATCCGCCGCCATCCGGACGAGGTGCGCGAGGCGCTCTTTGATCCCGGACTGGCGGGCCGGTTTGCGCTCTACGGCGAGGACTACCGCAAGATCGCCGTGCCCAAAGATGTGCCGGAGGATCTGCGCGCGCTCTACGTCAAGAAGGGCTTTGGCATCGAGCACAGCGGCACGAAGGAGGAGTGGGCGATGCTCGCCTCCCACGACATGGCCGATCTGCTCTCGCGCGAGCTGGCGGCCATGGCCCCGCTGCACAAGCTGATGCAGCGCATGCGCGAGCAGGCGGAATTTGCGCAGCAGGAGCAGGCGCGCCAGGCGGAGGCGAGCGGCGGCGTGCCCGCCAGGATCACCGTGCGCAGCGCAGAGGATTTTGAATTTTGATGCCTGCGGGCATGGAAAGCGAGGAAGGCATGAATCTGTTTGTAGAGGCGCTCAAGGCCGTGCTCTTTGGCGTCGTGGAGGGCATCACGGAATGGCTGCCCATCAGCTCGACGGGGCACATGATCCTGCTCGACGAGTTCGTCCATCTGCAGATGAGCGACGCGTTCAAGGAGATGTTCAACGTCGTCATCCAGCTCGGCGCAATTCTGGCGGTCGTCGTGCTGTACTTTGGGACGCTCTGGCCGTTCCGGCGCGGGTCGCGCGGCGAAGGGGTCTGCTCCTGGCTGCGCATGGACACGGTCAGCCTGTGGATCAAGGTCGTCGTGGCCATTCTGCCCAGCGCGCTCGTCGGCATCCCGCTGGACGACTGGATGGACGCGCACCTGCACACGGCGCCCGTCGTCGCGGCGATGCTCATCGTCTACGGCGTGGCGTTCATCGCCATCGAGCGCAGGCAGAGCGCCGAGGCAAGGGTGCAGCGCGTCGATCAGATCGACCTGCGCATGGCGCTGAAGATCGGCCTGTTTCAGGTGCTCTCGCTCGTGCCGGGCACCAGCCGTTCCGGCGCGACGATCCTGGGCGGCGTGCTCATGGGCTGTTCCCGCGCGGCGGCCAGCGAGTTCAGCTTTTTTCTGGCCATCCCCACGATGGCCGGGGCGAGCCTGCTCAAGCTGCTCAAGTTCGGCTTTTCCTTCACGGGCGCGGAGCTGCTCATCCTGCTGCTGGGCTGCGCGACGGCGTTTGTCGTCTCCGTCGTCGCGATCAAGACGTTCATCGGCTACATCAAGCGCCACAGCTTTACGGCGTTTGGCTGGTACCGCATCGTGCTGGGCGCGCTGGTCGCCCTCTACTTCCTCATTCGATGACGCAACAAGGCGCTTCCTGCTCGAACGGCGGGAAGCGCCTTGTTTTGTCGGCCGATGGGGGAGAGCCGTGTGCGTCAGTGCAGGAAGTACGGCGGGATGATCCGCATGGCGCGCAGGGCGGCGAGGGCGAGCAGGTGCAGCGGATACGCCGCATAGAACAGAAACGTGAGCGGGGCGCAGCGTGCGCCGCGGCGGCCATTGTAGAGCAGCATCGGGCCGAGCGCAAACAGCGCGCAGAGCGAGACGAGCACCCAGCTGCGCGTGACGCCGGAGAGCGCGAGGCTCAGCGTGTAGAGCAGCAGCACGCCGCCGGTGGAAAGCGCCAGGCGCGCTTTGCGCCCGTCCGCATAGTAGGCGCACAGGCACAGCGCCACGCCCAGCCAGCCGTAGCTCACCCGCGCCGCCATGGCGGTCAGGCAGAGCGTCGCATGGGCGGCGAACGCGTACAGCGGTCTGCCGTGCAGCGCGTCGGCGGCGTAGAGCGCCAGCAGCGCCAGCAGCAGCGAGAAGAACACGTTCTGCTCGACGCCGCTGACCGTGCGGCCGAAGATCAGCAGATCAAACGGCACCTCGGAGAGGAGGGCGAGCAGCAGCAGCCGCCTGCCGTATGCGCGCACGTCGCGCGTGTGCCAAAAGCCCTGCACGAGCAAAAAGCAATACAGCGGGAAGGAGACGCGCCCGATGCAGCGAAACAGCCCGACGGAGGGGAAGAGCGCCAGCCCGGTGTGATCGATGAGCATGGTGACAAGCGCCAGCATGCGCAGCACAAACGACGACAGACGGCATCCCTCCTTTTGCACGGCATAAAATCACAACTATATGATAGCGAAAGATCGACGGCTTGTCAATGTTCGACATGTTCCGAATGATTCTGCGTCGAATTCCGTAAAAAATCGGGAAACGATTGCGCTTCCCCCACGCCGATGCTATAATGAATCCGGTATTTGCTTATGTTTGAGCGCGAACATGCCGCTTTGATCACGGAGGAGGATTATCGTGAGTCAGGTCAGAAGAATCTATGCAGAAAAGCGTCCGGGCTATGACGTGGCCGCCCGGCAGCTCTGCCACGAGCTGTGCGAGGCGCTGGGCACGCAGGCGATCGAGCGCGTGCGCATCTTCCAGCGCTACGATGTGGAGGGCCTCTCGGAGCCGGCGCTGGAGAGCGCAAAGGGCATCATCTTCTCCGAGCCGAACGTCGACGTCCTGTACGATGAGACGCTGCCGCCCATGGACGCGCGGATGCTGGCGGTGGAATACCTGCCGGGCCAGTACGACCAGCGCGCCGACAGCGCCAGCCAGTGCCTGCAGCTGCTCAGCCCCGATCAGGCGCGCCCGCGCGTGGCCTGCGCGAAGGTCTACGCCATCGAGGGCAACGTCTCCAGCGCGATGCTCGACGCCATCGCCGCGCACCTGATCAACCCGGTCGAGGCGCGCCGCGCGTCGATGGACAAGCCGGAGACGCTGGCCATGCAGGCCGACGTGCCGCAGGACGTGGTCGTCGTCGAGGGCTTCACCGCCATGAGCGAAAAGAAGCTCACGGACATGGTCAAGCGGATGGGCATGGCGATGAGCGCGCAGGATCTGTGTTTCTGCCGCGATTACTTCCGCGACACCGAGCATCGCGATCCCACCGTCACCGAGCTGCGCGCCATCGACACCTACTGGTCGGATCACTGCCGGCACACGACCTTCCTGACCGCCATCGACGGATTCGAGTTTGAAGACGGCGAGCTCGCCGAGCCGATCCGCGCGGCCTACGAGCTGTACATCGACACGCGCAAGGACGTCTACGGCGAGCGCCAGAAGGACATCTCGCTCATGGACATGGCGACTCTGGGCGCCAAGGCGCTGCGCAAGGTCGGCAAGCTCGACGATCTGGACGCGTCCGACGAGATCAACGCCTGCTCCATCGTCGTGCGCGCGAACGTGGACGGCAGGGAAGAACCCTGGCTGATCATGTTCAAGAACGAGACGCACAACCATCCCACCGAGATCGAGGGCTTCGGCGGCGCGGCCACCTGTCTGGGCGGCGCGATCCGCGATCCGCTCTCCGGCCGCAGCTACGTCTATCAGGCGATGCGCATCACCGGCTCCGGCGATCCGCGCATGCCCTACAGCCGCACGCGCAAGGGCAAGCTCCCGCAGCGGCGCATCACCACCACCGCCGCGCAGGGCTATTCCTCCTACGGCAACCAGATCGGCCTGGCGGCGGGCAAGGTGCAGGAATACTACCATCCGGGCTTCGTCGCCAAGCGCATGGAGCTGGGCGCGGTCATCGCGGCGACCCCGCGCGACCACGTCCGCCGCGCGCAGCCGGCCCCGGGCGACGCCGTCATGCTGCTGGGCGGCCGCACCGGCCGCGACGGCTGCGGCGGCGCAACGGGCTCCTCCAAGGCGCACAGCGTGGAATCGCTGTCCACCTGCGGCGCGGAGGTGCAAAAGGGCAACGCGCCGACCGAGCGCTGCATCCAGCGGCTGTTCCGCAACGCGGAGTTCGCGCAGATGGTCAAGCGCTGCAACGACTTCGGCGCGGGCGGCGTGTGCGTGGCCGTGGGCGAATTGGCGCCGGGCCTTGCCATCGAGCTGGACGCCGTGCCCAGGAAGTACGAGGGCCTGGATGGCACCGAGCTGGCCATCTCCGAGTCGCAGGAGCGCATGGCCTGCGTGATCGAGGCGGATCAGGTCGAGCGCTTCAAGCAGATGGCCTACGCGGAGAATCTGGAGGCGACGCAGGTCGCCACCGTCACCGAGGATGCGCGCCTGGTCATGCGCTGGCGCGGAAAGACGATCGTCGATCTCTCCCGCGCGTTTCTGGATACCAACGGCGTGACGCAGCACGCCCGCGCCGTCGTCTCCGCGCCGGACGCACAGGCCCCGTACCTGACCGCGCAGCCGGACTTCGCCAAGGGCAAGACCGTGCGCGAGGCGTGGCTCTCCATGCTCGCCGACCTGAACATCTGCTCGCAGAAGGGCATGGTCGAGCGCTTTGACGGCACCATCGGCGCGAGCACGATCCTGGCGCCCTACGGCGGCGTCCACCGCGACAGCCCGAACGAGGCGATGGCCGCGCTGATTCCGACCGACGGCGAGACGACGACCGCCACGCTGATGGCCCACGGCTATGATCCGTATCTCAGCGAGTGGAGTCCGTTCCACGGCGCGGTGTACGCGGTCACGGAATCGCTTTCCAAGATCTGCGCGGCGGGCGGCGACGTGACGCGCGCGCGCCTCACCTTCCAGGAGTACTTTGAAAAGCTGGGCAAGGATGAGCGCCGCTGGGGCAAGCCGGTGGCCGCGCTGCTGGGCGGCCTCAGCGCGCAGCTGGGCTTTGGCACGGCGTCCATCGGCGGCAAGGACTCCATGTCCGGCACGTTTGAGGACATCCACGTGCCGCCGACGCTCGTGTCCTTCGCCGTGACCGCCGTGGAGGCGGGCGACGTCATCTCCACCGATTTCAAGGGCGGCGACCACCGCATCGCGCTGCTGCGCCTGCCGGTCAACGATCAGCTCCTGCCCGAATACGACGCGGCGCTCATGCGCTACGACCTGCTGCATCAGGCGATCGTGCGCGGCGACGTGCTCAGCGCGCACACCGTGGGCCGCGGCGGCATCGCGGCGGCGGTGACGATGATGGCCATGGGCAGCCGCATCGGCGTGAGCCTTCATGGCGTGCGCGAGGACGAGCTCTTCCTGCCGGCTTACGGCAGCATCGTCTGCGAGCTGGCCGACGGCGCGCCGGTGCCCGCGGGCATGGAGATCATCGGCTTCACCTCCGAGCATCCGATGATCAACGCGCTGGGCGTCATCCTCTCGCTGGAGGAGGCGCACGAGGCATGGAGCGCGCCGCTGGAGAGCGTGTTCCCCACGAGCGCGCCGGCCCGACACTCCGTGGCGCCGTTCAAGCCGTTCGTCGCGCGCAACACGAACAGGCCCGCCGTGCACATCGCCAGACCGCGCGTGTTCATCCCGTCCTTTCCGGGCACCAACTGCGAGATGGACAGCGCCAAGGCGTTCCGCCGCGCGGGCGCCGAGGTGGATACGTTCATTTTCCGCAACCTGACCGCCAAAGGCATCGAGGAATCCGTCGAGGCGATCGTCAAGGGCATCGAGAACGCGCAGATCGTCATGCTGCCGGGCGGCTTCTCCGCCGGCGACGAGCCGGACGGCTCCGGCAAGTTCATCGCCACGGCGCTGCGCAATCCGCGCATCATGGACGCCATCCACGCGCTGCTCGACCAGCGCGACGGCCTGATGCTGGGCATCTGCAACGGCTTCCAGGCGCTCATCAAGCTGGGCCTCGTCCCCTACGGCGAGATCCGCACGCTCGATGAGAGCGACCCGACGCTGACCTACAACACCATCGGCCGTCACGCCGCCACGCACGTGCGCACGGTGGTCTCCTCCGTCAAGTCCCCGTGGATGGCCGGCGTGAACGTCGGCGACGTGCACGAGGTCGCCATCTCCCACGGCGAGGGCCGCTTCGTCTGCCGCGAAGGACAGCTGCGCCGCCTGCTGGAGAACGGTCAAATTGTCACGCAGTACTGCGACGAATTCGGCATTCCCGCCGCGCAGATGCCGCTCAACCCGAACGGCTCCTACTGGGCGGTGGAGGGCATCTGCTCGCCGGACGGCCGCGTGCTGGGCAAGATGGGCCACAGCGAGCGCATCGGCCGCTACGTGGCCGGCAACATCCCCGGCAACAAGGATCAGAAGATCTTCGAATCCGGCGTGCGCTACTTCCGCTGATGCGTCGATGCGCCGCATGCGGCGGCCGCGAGCAAAACAAGGCGGCGTCTTGACATCTGTCAAGACGCCGCCTTTTTCTGTGAGGGCGCGCCATCGCGCGGGAGCGGGGAAGAACGGGCCGGGCGAGGCGAAAAGGCGAGGCCGCGTTCTTGAACGCGGCCTCGCCGGCGATATGCGGTCAATTGCTGCTGGTAGGAATATAGGGCCGGATGGCCGAGGCGACGCTCGAAATGGGCATGGTTTGCAGCCAGATTTTGCCCGGGCCGGTGAGCACGGTGTGAAACAGCCCCTCGCCGCCCAGCAGCTTGTTCTTGATGCCGGGCACCTGCCGGATGTCGATGGAGACGGACGGCTCAAAGGCCGCCACGTTGCCCGTGTCCACGATGATCTGCTGGCCGTCTTCCAGCGTGTATTCGATCAGCTCGCCGTCGATCTCGATGAAGGCCATGCCGCTGCCCGAAAGGCGCTGCATGATGAAGCCCTCGCCGCCAAAGAAGCCCGCGCCCAGCTTCTTGTTGAAGTGGACGGACAGCTCCACGTCCGATTCGCTGGCCAGAAACGCGCTCTTCTGCACGATCATCTCGCTGCCGGGCGCGATCGTCAGCGGAATGATCTTGCCCGGAAAGCTGGAGCCGAAGGCGATCATGCCGTCGGCGCGGGCGGTGTAGATGTTTTGAAACAGCTTCTCGCCGGAAAATGCCTTGGAGAACATCTTGCCAATGCCTCCGCCGGTCGTCTCCATGTCCATTTCCGGGCTCATGAAGACCATCGAGCCCTTCTCGGTGATCATCTGTTCGCCGCGCGTCAGCTGGCAGATCACCACGGGAAAGCTGCCGCCCTTGATTTCGTATTGCATTGTCAAATCTCCTTCGTGCGTTGCGGGATGGGTTTATTATAGGGGATCGCGCATGCGCTGTCAATCGCCGGAACCAAACACGCGCGATTGCATACGCGAACGAGGCGTGGTATAATCAAGCCGGATCAATTCTCATCAACAGGAGGGATCATTGTGAAAAGAATCGTTGCACTTGTGCTGACACTGCTCATGCTGCTGGGCTGCGCGGCCTTTGCCGAGGGCGCGGGCCTCGCGAAGGACGTGGTGGTGCTCTTCACCAGCGACGTCCACTGCGCGATGGATCAGGGCTTCGGCTATGCCGGCCTGGCCGCCGTGCGCGACACGCTTGCGGCGGACAACCACGTCGTGCTCGTGGACAACGGCGACGCCATTCAGGGCGAACCCGTGGGCACCATGACCACCGGCGAGGCCATCATCGACCTGATGAACGCCGTGGGCTACGACGTGGCCATCCCCGGCAACCACGAGTTTGACTACGGCATGGAGCGCTTTCTGGAGCTGACGGGCAAGGCGAACTTCCCCTACGTCAGCGCCAATTTCAACAAGGATGGCGAGCTGGTGTTTGAGCCCTACGTCATCCGCGAGTACGACGGCGTGAAGATCGCCTTCGTGGGTGTCACCACGCCCCGGACGCTGACCTCCTCCACGCCCAAGTACTTCCAGGACGAAGCGGGCAACTTCATCTACGGCTTCATGCAGGATGAGACGGGCGAGAAGCTCTACGCCGCCGTGCAGTCCGCCGTGGACGATGCGCGCGAGGCGGGCGCGACGTACGTGGTTGCGCTGGCACACCTGGGCAACGAGGCGGCGCATGCGCCCTACACCTACGCCGACCTGATCGCCAACACCACCGGCATTGACGCGCTGCTCGACGGCCACAGCCACGACACCGATCAGGTGGTCATGAAGAACAAGGAGGGCAAGGACGTCGTGCGCTCCGCGTGCGGCACCAAGCTGGCGGGCATCGGCTACCTGCGCATCGCCGCGGAGGACGGCGCGATGGAGACCGGCCTGTACACCTGGGACAACGACGTCTCCGCGCCGGAACTGCTGGGCATCAAGAACGACGTCTCCGAGGCGGTCGATACGGCGAGCGCGGCGCTGAGCGAACAGCTCGATAAGGTTGTCGCCACGTCCACCGTTGACCTGACGATCACCGATCCCGAAGCTGTCGATGAAAACGGCAACGCGATTCGCATCATCCGCAATGCCGAGACGAACCTGGGCGACCTGTGCGCCGACGCGTATCGCGACCAGTCCGGCGCGGACATAGCCGTGGTCAACGGCGGCGGCATCCGCAGCACCATCCCCGCGGGCGACATCACGCTGGGCGACATCCTCAAGGTGCATCCCTTCGGCAACGAGATGTGCGTGGTCGAGGCGACGGGCCAGCAGATCCTCGACGCGCTGGAGTGGGGCGCGCGCAACACGCCGGGCGAGAGCGGCAGCTTCCTGCAGGTCTCCGGCCTGACGTATGAGATTCACACCTACATCGAGACGAGCTGCACGCAGGATGAGAACGGCATGTTCACCGGCGTGGCGGGCGAGTACCGCGTCAAGAACGTGAAGGTGGGCGGCGAAGACCTGCAGCTGGACAAGGTTTACACGTTCGCTTCCCACAACTACATGCTCAAGAACGGCGGCGACGGCTACACGATGTTCGCCGGCTGCAATCTGCTGCAGGACAGCGTGAAGATCGACAACCAGGTGCTCATCGACTACATCACCGGCACGCTGGGCGGCGTGGTGGACGAGCGCTACGCCGATCCCTACGGCGAGGGCCGCATCGTCGGCGTGGCTGAAAAGCCGGCCGAATAAGCGAAAACCGCATGCAGCATTTCCACCCCGGCATCGCCGGGGTGGAAATTTGTTTGGCCCGTCAGTTGTGCAGCTGAAATTCCTTGGGCAGAAAGCCCCAGTGCTTTTTGAAGAGCTTGCAAAAATAGCTGGGATCGCTGTAGCCGCAGGCGCGGGCGACCTCGCCGATGTTCAGCTTGCCGGAGGAGAGCAGAAACTTGGCCTTCTCCATGCGCACGCGCGTCACGTACTGCTTGAAACTGACGCCTTCTTCCTTCTTGAAGAGCTTGCTCAGGTGGCAGGCGGACACGCCGGCCTCGCGGGCGGCGTCCTCCAGGCTCAGGGGCTGGGCAAAGCGCTCCTGAATGTAATCCTTGGTGCGCTCGATGACCTTGTGATAGCTGTCCGTGTTTTGCAGGTGCACGTCCCGGACGTAGGCGAGCAGATAGCGGTGTATGGCGGAGGACATGCTCACAACGTCCTTGCAGGCGTAGAGCTCCTCATCGATGATCAGCTTGTCCGCCGAGGTCTTGCGCCGTCCGATGCGATAGAAGATGGTGCGCTCGATGCTGCGCCAGAGAAAGCTGAAATAGCACACGGCGTTGAGGTGGTTGTTGCCGTTGACGCCCCGAACGATGTCGGTGATCTCATCGAGGATGCGGCGCATTTCGTCCGCATCGACCTCAAAGACGGCGTTGTTGAGCGATTCCTCCAGGCTGTAGAGGTGGATGAGGCGGTTGAAGCGCGCCTGATTGTCAACGAGCATGGCGTCGGCCTGCGCGTAGAGCTTGCGATAGCTGGCGGGCAGCGTCAGGGGAGAGGTCTCAACCGAGTATGCCTCGTTCTTCACGCGCAGGCCCATGGCGCCAAAGCGGCCGAACAGCTGCTGGCGCAGCGCGGCGCTCGCCGCGGCAAAGCGGTCGGAGGGCAGGAAGGCCATGCAGATGATGTGCGACTTATATGCCTTGGCGCAGACGCAAAGGCGCGACAGCAGATCGCTTTGCACGGCGTGTCTGGCGGATTCGCTGTGGATGGGCGCATCGAAGCAGAACACGGCCAGATGGATGGAGAGGCGATTGGAGCGCAGATAATCTTCGATTTCCTGCACGCTCCATCCCTCCGGCAACTGACCGGAGATGCTATAGGAGAGCAGAATGCGCAGCATGTAGCGGTTGAGGCTGGAGAGGACAACTTGCTGATCGTAAAGCATGGCGCGCCTCCGGCGTTAAGCGTCTTTGGAGAGCGTGTGCCGCAGCGCAAGGGCCTTGCGGCTGATGAACAGATCCTGACCGGGCGCGCACGCCTGCTGGAGATACGGCTTGGCCAACTGCCGCTGATTCAGGTGCAGATAGGCCTGCGCCAGCGAAAAGGAGAGCTCCGTGCGCCGCAGGTTGCTGCCGGTCCGCTTGATCTGCTCGCGCAGCACGTCGCAGGTCTGCGCGTCGGCCTCTGCGCGCAGCACGGCGAGCTGGGCGGTCATCTGCGCGTGAATCTGCGCTTGCGCCTGCCGGTCTGCGGGACGCAGCTGCGCCAGCAGATCGGGGAGCTCTCCGAGCAGGCGTTCGGCGCGCGCCGCGTCCTCGCGGGCCAGCGCGATGCAGCAGCGGTTGACGCACAGGATGACGCGCTGCTTGACGGCCTGCCTGCCGCGGATTGCCGGCGCCTGATCCAGCAGCGCGAGCGCCCGGTCGAAATCGCCCTTTGCGGCATAGCCGTTGCTCAGATAGGCGTGCAGCGTGAAGCGGATGTGGCGCGCCACGCCCTTGACGGCGAGCAGCGGTTCATAGGCGGCGATGAAGGCTTCCGGCTTTTGCAGGGAGACGAGCACGAGGAGCAGCCTGTGATGCAGAAGAACCGCCCATGCGTTGAGCGCGAAGATCAGGATCAGCGAGCCGACGGCAAAGAGCAGCGCGGCCTGAAGGAGCGGCGCCTTGTCGTACAGGCGCGCGGCGGCGAGCATGAACAGGACGGCTTCGCCGCCAAGCCACACGCTGCGGCACTGCGGGAAAAGCGGGATCATCATGAGACGGTGGCCTCCTCATTCACGGAATAAAACCATTATACAGGATTCCCTGCTGAAAAAGCAAACCGGCGGCAACAATAACCGCCGGTTTTTTGAAGGATGCCGAGCGGGAAAGCGCGCCTTCTCAGAATCGGCCATAGGTGTTGTAGACGTCAAAGGGATTCATGCCCTCGGCCATGGCTTTGCGGCTGGCCTTTTCGCTGTCAAACCACTTTTCCGCCTGCTCCAGCACGGGGAAGATCATGGCGCGCGGCACGACGACCACGCCGTCGCCGTCGCCGAAGATGTAGTCGCCGGGATCGATGCGCAGGGCGCCGTCCACGCCATCCACGAAGATGGGGATCATGTAATCCACCGTCATGGAGCGGCCATATCCCTCCACAGGGCTGCGCCAGCGCACAAACGTGGGGAAGCCCATGGCGATCAGGTAGTCCGAGTCGCGGGTGGAGCCGTCGATGACCGCGCCGACGCAGCCGGCGGCGCGCATCGCGGTCGCGGTGATCTCGCCGTACTGGCCACAGTTGCGGTTGCCCTGCACGTCGGAGACGTACACGCAGCCCTTGCACATGCTCTTCATCTGGCCCAGGCGGATGTTGTGCACGGCGGGGTCCGTGTTGGGGGTGCTCATGCGGCGGGTTGTGAACGCGGGGCCTGCGACCTTGTGTCCGGGGCCGTTGAGATCGGGATCGATCGGCCCGATGCCGGGCTTCATGGAACGGCCGCTCAGGCCGAGCGCCTCCATGGAGTCGTAGATCAGCGCGGTATACAGCCGCTTGAAGCGGGCGGCGACCTCGTCCACGTCGTAGTCGACCAGATCGGCCAGGGGGCGAAGCGCGTAGGTGTCGTAGATCTTGTCGGGCTGGTTCTTTTCGGACATCGAAAGCTCTCCTCTCTGCGGTGTCGTTTTATCGCTGAACACGGCCGGAAGCGTGGCCGTCGGCGAGGCGCTGCACCTCCTGCACGGTGACGAGGTTGAAGTCCTCCTCGATGGCGTGCTTGAGGCAGGAAGCGGCCGCGGCGAATTCGACGGCGGCCTGCGGCGGATCGCCGCGCAACTGCGTGTAGATGAGGGCCGCGGCAAAGGCGTCGCCGCCGCCGACGCGGTTGACGATGTGAATGGGGTATGTGCGCGAGAAGTAGCAGCCGCTCTCGTCGCAGAATCAAGTCCATCCAGAAAGCGGTCGATATCCTGCTGTATCTCTCCAACGAGCCGGAGAAGCCCGTCGCGCTGCACGACATCGCGCGGGATCTGGACATCAACAAGACGACCTGTTACCACATCCTGGAAACGCTGCAGGAGTCGCTGCTCGTCGAGAAGATATCGCGTCGGGAGGGCTATCGCCTGGGGCCCACGGCGTACATGCTCACGCGATACGGCCGCTATCAGGAGTCGCTCGTGGAGATCTGCGCGCCGGTGATTCGCTGGCTCAACAAGCAGCTCGATGAGAGCGTGCTGTTGTCTGTGGCGTGCGACGGCATCAAGTACATCATCATGTACATCGACGGCGACGAGCGGTTCGACTTCAAGGACAGCGAGATTGTCCGGGGCAGCCTGGAGACGACGGCGACCGGCCAGATGATGATGGCCTACATGGACGCGGAGAATTTGAGCCGGGTGTACGACCGCTGCAAGCAGCGCGGGTGCGCGATTCAGGAGCAGGAGGCGTTTGCGCGCAGGCTCAAGGCGATTCGCCAGCAGGGGTATGCGCATGTGGACAACGTGGGAGAACAGCGCCAGTCCTTTGCGTTTCGCATCTGGGACGGCAAGCGCACGGTGGGGGCCATCGGCGTGCTCTACGCCAACAGACGAGATTCGCCCCAGATGCGGCAGCGCGTGATCGGCAAGGGCAAGATCGCGGCCCAGGAGATCAGCCGGCGTCTGATCTTCCGGGAAGCGGACGACAAGGCGGAAGACGGAGAGGAGGCGTGAGGAAAGCGTGCTTCCGCGATGTAGGGATTGCGGGTTGGAATAGACAGAATTTTCGGCACAAATTCACAAAATAATACCAAAAAGAACAAGTCTCACCTATTTACAAAAAAGGGAATCGAACGGTATCATGGGACAAAAGGATTTGCCGGACGGATGGCAAACCGACATCATTTTGAAAGGAGTTTATCTGCAATTCGATCATCAACTTCATCTGCGTGGTGCTGCTCACCGCGCAGACGGTCTCCATCATCATCATGGTCTTCGGGCGCTACTTCTTCAACAAGGTGCCCTCCTGGACGGAACAGTTCGCCATCTTCGCCATGGTCTGGTTCGCCATGTTCTCCATCGCGCTGGGCGTGCGCAACGACGCCCACGTCAAGGTGGAGATCGTGGACGCATTCGCCTCGCCGAAGGTGCTGCTGTTCTTCAAGTACTTCGGTTGTCTGGCGACGATGGTCTTTGGCTACATCATGGTGCGCTACGGCGTTGCGCTCTCGATGATGACCTGGGGTTCCCTGCTCTCCGCGTTCCGCGTGCCGGTGGGCCTGCAATACGCCAGCGCCGTGGCCGGCGGCCTGTTCATGCTCTTCAACGGCGCGGTCTACATCGTTGAACTCTACGCCAGGGAGCAGCAGAAAAATGGGATGAAGGGAGGCGAGCAGGCGTGAGTCAGGAAGTCATTGCGGTCGTCATTCTGGTCGGCGTATTCCTCGGCCTGCTGATCTGCCGGGTCAGCGTCGCCGTCTCCATGGGGCTTGCCGCCGCGGCCACCTATCTGTATCTGGACCTGCCGCTGGAGCTGATCGTGCAGTACACGGTCGGCGGCGTGTCGAATTTCACGTTCATGGCCGTGCCGTTCTTCATCCTCAGCGGCGAGATGATCAATCAGGGCGGCATCGGCGACCGATTGGTCGAGCTGGCCGACGCGCTGGTCGGCTGGCTGCACGGCGGTTCCGCGCTGGTCAACGTGCTGGCCTCCGTCTTCTTTGGCGGCATCTCCGGCTCGGCGCCGGCGGATATCGCCGCGCTCGGCCCGCTGGAGGCCAAGCTGATGATGAGCCAGGGCTTCACGCATGAGTTTGCCACATCCCTGACCTGCGCCACCGCCGTGCAGGGCATGCTCATCCCGCCCAGCCACAACATGGTCATCTACGCGGTGACGGCGGGCGTCTCCGTGGGCGCGATGTTCACGGCGGGCCTGCCCGCGGGCCTGTTCCTGGCCGGCGTGCTGGCGGTGTACAGCTACATCTACGCCCGCATCAAGGGATATGCGAGCAACAAGAAATTCAGCCTGAAACGGGCGTGCAAGGCGTTTGCCTCCGGATTCGGCGGCCTGATGACGATCGTCATCATCTTCGTCGGCGTCTCGGCGGGCATCATGACGGCCACGGAATCCGCCGCCCTCGCCGTGCTCTGGTCGTTCATCTGCGCGTTCTTCCTGTATCGGGACGTCCCGCTCTCCCGCTACTACGCCATCGCGTCCGCCGCGATCAAGACGCTCTCCACGATCATGATCCTGCTGGCCATCGCCAACGCGTTCGGCTGGATTCTGGCGTACCTGCGCATCCCGAAGATGATCGCCGACTTTGTGCTCTCCCTGACGAGCAATAAGTACGCGATCGTCATCCTGATCCATCTGGTCATCCTGTTCCTGGGCTGCTTCATGAGCATCAGCTCCATCCTGTTGATCCTCACGCCGATCGTCGTCCCGATCCTCACGACCCTCGACTACAGCCTCGTCCAGTTCGGCGTCTGCATGATCCTCAATCTGGGCATCGGCCTGCTGACCCCGCCGGTCGGCGCGGCGCTGTACACGGCTTCGGGCGTCTCAGGCATCAAGATCGGCAAGCTGACCCGCTGCATGCTGCCCTTCTATGGGCTGATGGTGCTGACGCTGATCATGCTCATCTTCATTCCGATGCCGTTCTATTGATTTCATCACAGCATGCCGAAAGGCGCGAAGGAGGATACCATGCGATTCGCTCATCCTGAGGATGTCATTGCGCTCACGCCACAGTGGAAGGGGGAGCGCTTTGCCGACGGCCGGCCGAGGGTGCCGGACAAATATCTGGACGCCCTGTACGGCATGACGCTCGAAGAGCTGTGGAAGCCGATCTTCGTCAAGGGCTACGAGAATCAGTTCGTGCCGATGAAGAGCCTGCATCCGGAGTTCAAGGCGGACGGCTCGCTCAATCGCAAGCTGATCGGCCGCGCGGTGACGGCCGTGTACGCGCAGACGCGTCCGGACTATTACGAGACCAGCTTCGCACAGGCGAAGGCGGAGGGCCGAACGGGCACGCCCAATCAGTGGCTCATCGACAGCCTGACGGATCGGGACGTGGCCGTGGTGGACATGTACGACAAGGTCTACAAGGGCACGTTCCTGGGCGGCAACCTGACGACCGCCATCCGCACGAAGACGCGCACGGGCGGCGCGGTCATCTGGGGCGGCATCCGCGACATCGAGCAGATGCAGGCGGTGCCGGACGTGCAGGTGTACTACCGCGGCATCGATCCGACGCCGATTCGGGATTTCGTCATGATCAGCATGAACGCGCCCACGCGCATCGGCAGCGGCGAGCATGCGGCGCTGTGCCTGCCGGGCGATGTCGTGTACGGCTGTTCGGGCGGCGTGCTCTTCATCCCGCCGCACCTGGTGGTGGAGGTGGTCGAGAACGGCGCGAAGACGCAGGTGAAGGACATGTTCGGCTTTGAGATGATCACGGCCAACCGCTTCACGACGGCGCAGATCGACAAGAACACGTGGACCGAGGAGATGCTCGATCTGCTGACGGACTGGATTCGCACCGACCCGCGCGGCGAGCCGTATCGCGACATCGACTGGAGCAAGGAATACGACCTGGCCCGAAACGGCGACCCCAACGACACCCAGTCCGCGCTCTGAGCGCGGCCGTGCGGACGAAACAGAACCATGCAAACGCGGGAGGCGGCCTGTGCCGGCTCCCGCGTTTTGCCTGTCCGGGCCGCGGCGCGAGACGGGTCGGGGCGTGGAAGAGGCTGGAGGAACAGGCTTTTTTTGTGAGCCGGGCGGGTTTTGACCGTTTTCATTTTACAAGACGGCAAATCCTGTAGTATAATAGAGGCGACCATCTGCGCGCAATGCGCGCAATCCTGCATATTTTTGAGGAGTGTTGACAACATGAGCCGCATGATCGGTACTGTTTCCATGGGCGTTCGCGCACCCATCATCCGCGAGGGCGACGACCTGGTGAAGATCGTCACCGGCGCGATCCTGGACGCGATGCGCGAGGACGGCCTGCAGCCTCGCGACCGCGACGTCGTCGCCATGACGGAAGCCATCGTCGCCCGCGCGCAGGGCAATTACGCCTGCGTGTCGGACATCGCCGCCGACGTCCGCGCCAAGCTGGGCGGCGGCACCATCGGCGTGATCTTCCCGATTCTCAGCCGCAACCGCTTCGCCGTCTGCCTGCGCGGCATCGCCAGGGGCGCCTCGAAGGTCGTGCTGATGCTCAGCTATCCGTCCGACGAGGTCGGCAACCATCTGCTTGACCTCGACCTGCTCGACGAGAAGGGCATCAACCCCTACAGCGACGTGCTGACGCTGGCGCGCTATCGCGAGCTCTTTGGCAGCATCAAGCACCCGTTCACGGGCGTGGATTACATCGATTACTACGCGGACCTGATCCGCGAGGCGGGCGCGGAGGTCGAGGTCATCTTCGCCAACGATCCGCGCGCCATCCTGCCGTATACCGGGAACGTGCTCACCTGTGACATCCACACCCGCGCGCGCACGAAGCGGCTGCTCAAGGCGGCCGGCGCGCAGCGCGTGTATGGCCTTGACGAGATCATGAACGCGCCGGTGAACGGCAGCGGCTTCAACGCGCGGTACGGCCTGCTGGGCTCCAACAAGTCCACCGAGGACAAGGTGAAGCTCTTCCCGCGCGACTGTCAGGGGCTGGTCGATGAGATTCAGGAGAAGCTGCTGGCGCTCACGGGCAGGCACATCGAGGTGATGGTCTACGGCGACGGCGCGTTCAAGGACCCGGTCGGCAAGATCTGGGAATTGGCCGATCCGGTCGTCTCCCCGGCGTACACGGCGGGGCTGGAGGGCACGCCCAACGAGCTCAAGCTCAAGTATCTGGCCGACAACGACTTTGCGGGCCTCTCCGGCGAGGCGCTGCGCGACGCCATCCTCGACCGGATTCGCCAGAAGGACGGCAGCAGCCTCGTGGGCAACATGGCCGCGCAGGGCACCACGCCGCGCCGCCTGACCGATCTGATCGGCTCCCTGTGCGACCTGACCTCCGGCTCCGGCGACAAGGGCACCCCGATCGTCTACATTCAGGGCTACTTTGACAACTACACGAATGACTGACGCGCGCGGCTTCCGGGCGCGCAGATATGACGGGAAAGGAAGGGACGCCATGCGCCGCGGGCTATTTGCCGCCGCGCTGTGCCTGTGCCTGCTGCTGGGCGGATTCGCGCCCGCGCGCGCGGCGGACATGGTGCATTATCTGCTGGTGGGCGTGGACGGCTGGGGGCTCAACGAGGAGGGCGGCGCGCGCAGCGACGCCATCATCCTCGCCACGCTGGATTACGGCGAAGACCGGCTGACGTTCACCTCCTTTGCGCGCGACAGCATCGTCGAGCCGTCCTACCGCAAGGGCACGGTGAAGCTCAACACGCTGGTGCGCTCGCAGGAGGGCGAGCAGGCGCTCGTGCGCTACATCGAGGAGGCGTTCGGCCTGCCCATCAGCGGGCACTTCGTCATCAACTTCTCCGGCGCGGTGGATGTGATCAACGCCGTGGGCGGCATCGAGGTGACGCTCTCCGAGGAGGAGGCCGAATACCTCCGCCATCACGCCGGGGAATACGCCGGATACCCGCTGCACGCGGGCGCGTGCCGCATCAACGGCGCGCAGGCGCTCTACTACATGCGCTGCCGGAGCCTGGACAACGACTTCGGCCGGCAGGGACGGCAGGGCAACGTGCTGCGCGCCTTGATGGACGAGCTGCGCGACATCTCGCCGCTGCGGGCGATGACGCTGCTCAACGACGTGCTGGACATGTACCGCACGGATCTCTCCTCCGGGCAGCAGCTGGAGCTGGCGCTCAAGGCGCTCTCGCTGCTGGACGCGCAGGTGCAGACCTGCTCGATCCCGGAGGAGGGCACGTACCGCTACGGCAAGGACAGCCACGGCAATTCCGGGCTGATCTTTGACGAGGCGCAGAGCCGGGCGTACCTGCGCGCGCGGCTGGGCCTGCCCGAAGACGAGACGGCGGAATGAAGGCATGACAACAGGGCGAGCCGTCCGGCAGCAGCGCCGGGCGGCCTTTTGCATACACTTTTTTGCGTACATTTCTTTCAAAAAGCCGGGAAACATTTCTTTCAAAAAGCCGGGAAAGCGCTTGTAATCCCCGCGGGGAATATGTTAAAATAAGGAACCCATTGAATACAAATGGGGCTTGACAGACATGCAGGCGCGCGGGACAATCCTCAAGCAAGCAAGCAAGCAAGCAAGCAAGCAAGCAAGCAAGCAAGGGATAACTGCGCCCTTTTTTCCTGTCAATTCCAAAGCAGCACAATTTTTCAAGGCGTATTCCGCCCGTTTTTATACGGGCGGGATGCGCCTTTTTGCGCGTGAATACATGAATTGAGAAATCAGAACACATCCTGCGGTTTGGACAGGGGCAAAGCCGCAGACTGAGAAATGGAGGCATTGAAATGAGCGGAAAAATAAAACGGGGACTGGGCATGCTGATGAGTCTGCTGCTGTGCGCGTGGCTTTTCCCCATGACCGCCTCGGCAGCGACTGAGGGGGATTATATGTATGAGGTGATCGACGAGACAGCCAAGACAGCCAAGATCATACTATATGAGGGCAGTGCCACAGACCTGACGATCCCGGCAACACTGGGCGGATATTCTGTGACGCGCATAGGAGGCTTAGCGTTTACTGGCTGCACCGGCTTGAAGAGCGTGACGATCCAGGAAGGCGTGGAGAGCATAGAAAACGATGCGTTTCGTGACTGCACCAGCTTGACGAGCGTGACGATCCCGGAAGGCGTGGAGAGCATAGGAGACTATGCGTTTATGAACTGCAACAGCTTGGAAAGCGTGACGATCCCGGAAGGCGTGGAGAGCATAGGAACCTATGCGTTTATGAACTGCACCAGCTTGGAAAGCGTGACGATCCTGGAGAGCGTGGCGAGTATAGGAGAATATGTGTTTGCTGGCTGTATCAACCTGAAGACCTTAACCATCCCCTGCACGCTGAACATAGACGATGCGGGCGTCCCAAGCGGCACACCGGTCACAATGATCCACGACTGGGAAAACGGTGCTTGTAAGAACTGCAAAGAGACTTGCCAGCACACCGGCGGAACAGCCACCTGTACAGACAAGGCGGTCTGCACCAACTGCGGCAGCGCATACGGCACGTTGGATTTCGGCAACCACGCCGGAACATTGACCAAAACGGAAGCGAAAGCTCCTACCTGCCAGCAGGATGGCAATGTGGAATACTGGACTTGTTCTGCCTGCAATAAGAACTTCAGCGATTCCGCAGGGCAGACAGAACTCACCAGCACGGTGGACAAGGCCCTCGGTCACGACTTTAGCGGCAGCTTTGACGCATTTGATGAAAACGGTCACTGGCATATCTGCAACCGCGCAGGCTGTGGTGCCACCGATACACCGGCAGCGCACAGCTTTACAAACTATGTTTCCGACAATAACGCCACCTGTGATAAGGACGGTACGGAGACCGCCAAATGCGATGACTGCTCCGCTGAGAATACAAAAACAGACGCGGGCAGCGCAACAGGCCATAACTATGGCGAAGCCACATATACATGGACAGATAACGGAAGCGCTTGCACCGCAAGCCGCACCTGCGAAAACGATCAAAGCCATGTAGAAAAGGCAACAGGCTCCGTCACAAGCCAACAGACCAAAGCACCGACCTGCACAGATAAGGGTGAGACCACCTATACGGCTACCTTTGCAGCAAGTTGGGCAACTGAGCAGATTAAGAAGCTCACGGACATTGACGCCACCGGTCACAGCCTGACCAGGACCGAGGCAAAGGCCGCAACCCATACGGCAGAGGATAACATCGAATATTGGTACTGCTCTGTATGTAAAAAGTATTTCAGTGACGAAAACGCTGAAGCGAAAATCACCCTTGCGGATACGGTAATAGCGAAGCTCGCCGACCATACCGCAGACCTGACCAAATGGGAAAAGGATGACGCCGACCATTGGCATTTGTGCGAATGCGGCGCGAAGCTGAACAAAGCAGCCCATACCTTTGTGTGGGTGATCGACAAGGAGGCTACGACCGCTGAGAAGGGCGAGAAGCACGAAGAATGCAGCGTCTGCGGATATAAGAAGGCGCCTGTGGAGATCCCGGTGATTTCGACCTATCCGCCGAAAGTGGAAACACCTGAGGGCGGCGTTGCAGAGGTTACGCCGAAAGACCCGCAGGAAGGCGATAAGGTGACCGTCACACCGACGCCGGATGAAGGATATGAGACCGTCAAGGTGACGGTGACGGACGAAGACGGCAAGGAGATTGCCGTCGTGGAACACGCCGACGGCACGTACAGCTACGTGCAGCCGGACGGGCCGGTGACGGTCAAGGTGC
>CALVKT010000064.1 GCA_944333055.1 uncultured Clostridia bacterium | reverse complement strand
TGCAGGGCATCACCACGACGGTGGGCGGCAACTGCGGGTTTTCCCCGCTGAATCTGGCGCGTTTTTTTGATGCGCAGAAGGCCTTTCCCATCCATCAGGCGGAGATGATCGGCATGTGCGCGCTTCGCGAGGCGGTGGGCGTCAGCGATCCGTTTCAGGCGGCGAGCGAGGCGCAGATCGACCGCATGGCGCAGCTGTGCGAATCGGCGCTCATCGACGGCGCGTGCGGCGTGTCGCTCGGCCCGGCGTATACGCCCGGCTCCTCGATCCTGGAGATGCAGACGCTGTGCCGCATCGCCCGGGCGTACGGGCGGCCCGTGTCCATCGACACGCGCATGCACTCGATGACCGACCTGCACTCCCTGCAGGAGGCCATCGACCTGGCCGCGCACACCGGCTGCCGGATGGTCGTCTCCCACTTCGTCTATCAGTACGGCGTGGGCGTGGAGGACGAGGCGCTGGCCATGATCGACCGCGCGCGCGGCCTGGGCGTGGATATCCTCTTTGACAGCGGCATGTACAAGGACTGGTGCTCGTCCGTCGGCGCGGCGCTCTTTGAGCCGGGCATCATGCGCGCCAACGGCATCGAGCTGTTTCACCTGCGCGTGATCACCGGCGAGCACATCGGGCAGGTGCCCGATCAGGCGCTGTATATGCACCTGCGCGAAGAACACCCCGGCGACGCCGTGAGCGTCAACACCGGCGAGCAGGGCGCGGTCTACGCGATTGCGGGCCATCCGCTGTGCATGATCTCCACCGACACGGGCGCTTACCGGCCCGGAGAGGGGCATCCGCAGATCGCGGGCAGCTTCCCGCGCTTCCTGCGCGAGATGGTGCGCGAGCGCGCGCAGCTGGATTGGCCGCAGGCCGTCGCCCACGCGACCAGCCTGCCGGCGGAGGTGTTCGGCTTTGCGCGCAAGGGCCGCATGCGCGTGGGCTGCGACGCGGATCTGGTGCTCTTTGACCCGGAGACGATCGCCGACCGCGCGGATTTTCCGGGCCTGGGCAGGCCCGACGCCGCGCCCGTGGGCATCGCCTGCGTGCTCGTGGATGGCGAAATCGCCGCCCAAAACGGAAAGACGACCGGCGTCATGGCCGGCCGGGCGATTCGAATGTAAAGCATCGCGCCATAGGCGCGATGCGCGCGCCGGGCTGCCGCAAAGACCTGCCTGGCGCTGCGCCAAACCCCGCAGGGGATGTCATCGCTTCTTCGCTTCGCGGCGGCCTGAAGGTTTACAGGCCGCTCGGCGTTTCGTTGCCGCTCTCGTCCTGGATGCGCGTGCCCTCGCAGGTCATCATCAGCTTGCCCACGCGCCAGCCGCCCGTCTGGCCGTACTGCGGCGCGTCCGCGGTGCCGGTGATCACCCGCGCCATCTGGCCCGTGCCCAGATCTTCATAGAAGGTGGCCGTGTGCTCGCTGCCGCCCGTGCAGACCACGAGCGTGAGCAGGAGCTGGGAAGTCTGCGGCGTGAAGGCGGCGAGCGACTTGACGGGCAGCTCGCAGATCTGGCTGACGAGCGTGCGGTAGATTTCGGCGTCCGCCAGCTGGCCGTTGACGCTCACGCCGCCGCTCGCGTCCGCATAGAACTGAAAGCTGCTGTCGGGCGTGCGCACGGAGATGGCCGTGATGGCGTCCATGTTCAGGCCCGGAAAGAGCGCGTACTGCCCTTCCGGAATGGGGGAGATGTTCGCGGCGGCCTGCTGCACGGGGACGGCGGCGTCCGTCTCGGTGGGCGTGCCGTCGCGGTCGGCAAAGCAGGAGAAGGCGAAGAGCCCAAGGCCCATGGCGCAGACTGCCCCGGCGGTCTTGATGATGCGGCGCATGCGCAGCCCTCCCTTCTCATTTCTCATATCTGCGGCTATTATACCGCATGCATGTTGCGCAAAGGCAATGACAATGCGGAGAAAATGTGAAATCTGACGCGCATCCGGACTAAAATGGGGATTGTCAGGATATATAAAGTACGTTAAAATGAGGGAACCATTTTCCCCGTGCGCGCGTGCCGCGCAGCGGCGGCGGAAACGGGATGGAGTGACGCGATGATTCTTGAGCACAATTCGACGGACGCGTTTTACCGCTATCCGCTGGGCGCGCTGGCAGCGGGTTCGCAGGTGCGCCTGCGCGTGAGCACGCCGGACCCGCAGGGGCCGGAGACGATCGGGCTGCGCGTGTGGGACGGAAAAGAGCAGCACTTTCCGCTGCGGCCGTTGGGCGCGCGGGACGGCAAGCGTTTTTTTGAGGTACAGGTGACGGTGAGCGACAAGCCGTGCCTCTATTGGTATTGCTTTGAGGCGCGCTGCGCCGACGGCAGCACGGCGCGCCTGGGCGCGCCGGACGATTCCGGCTGCGGCGTGGGCCGCATGGGCGCGGGCACGGATTTCCAGATCACGGTCTACGACCCCGCCTACAGGACGCCCGCGTGGATGTACGACGCGGTGATGTATCAGATCATGGTGGACCGGTTCTGCCACGGCGAGGGCACGGACGAACTGCTGCACGCCAAGGACGATCTGTACGATCGGGTCGAGCTGCACGAGAACTGGAACGAGATGCCGTGGCTCAATGCCTCGGAAAACGGCGACAACTTCGCGCACGATTTCTTCGGCGGCAACCTGGAGGGCGTGCGCCAGAAGCTGCCCTACCTCAAGGCGCTGGGCGTGAGCGTGCTGTACTTCAACCCGATCTTCACCGCGCGCACCAACCACAAGTACGACACGGGCAATTACATGCAGATCGACCCGATGTTCGGCGACGAGGCGAAGCTGCGCCAGCTGTGCAAGGAGGCCGCGCAGATGGGCATCCGCGTGATGCTGGACGGCGTGTTCTCCCACGTGGGCAGCGACAGCGTGTACTTCAACCGCCGGGGCACGCACGGCGAGCACGTCGGCGCGTACCGCGATCCGGATTCGCCCTACAGAAAGTGGTTCACGTTCAAGAACTGGCCGGACGATTACGACTGCTGGTGGGGCTTCCGCACGCTGCCCAACGTCAACGAGATGGACGAGGACTTCCGCCGCTACATCTTGAACGGCGAGGACGCGGTGGTCAAGCACTGGCTGCGCCAGGGCGCCGGCGGCTGGCGGCTGGACGTGGCCGACGAGCTGCCCATGGAATTCCTGCGCGAGCTGCGCCGGGAGGTCAAGTCGGTGGACAGCGAGGCGGCGGTGCTCGGCGAGGTCTGGGAGGATGCCAGCCACAAGGTCTCCTACGGGCAGATGCGCTCCTATGTGCTGGGCGACACGCTGGACAGCGCGATGAACTATCCGCTGCGCGAGGCGCTCATCGCTTTCCTGATGGACAACAAGACGGCCGGCGTCGTGGCGCGGGACATGACGGCGCTGCAAAACAACTATCCCAAGCCCTTCCTCTACGCGCTGATGAACCTGATGGGCAGCCACGACAGGCCGCGCATCCTCAACGTGCTGGCGGGCAACGACGGCAATGACATCCCCCGCGACAAGCGCGCCGAACACGCGCTCTCCCCGGAGGAGCGCATGATGGGCAAGCTGCGCGAGCGGATGATGCTGCGCATGATCGTCAGCGTGCCGGGCATGCCCTGCATCTACTACGCCGACGAGGCGGGCATGGAGGGCTGCGCCGATCCGTTCTGCCGGCGCACGTATCCATGGGGCAACGAGGACAGTCAGCTCATCAGCTATTATCGCGGGATGATCGCCATGCGCAGCAAGAATCAGGTGCTGCGCACGGGCGAGTGCCGCTTCATCGCCCCGTGCGACGACGTGCTGGGCGTCATCCGCACGATCAGCGGCGGCGCGGACGCGCTGGGCCGCAGCGCGCAGGACGCCTGCGCGGTGACGCTGATCAACCGCAGCGCGCGGGAGGTGACCGTCTACCTGACGGCGCAGGATCTTTCCGGCGCGCAGGAGCTGATCTCCGACCGCGACGAGGTCTTCCGCGTGCGCGCGGGCGCGTTCTCCATCCCGGTGGCGGGCATGCACGGCGTCACGTGCTTCGCCCGGCAGATCGGCGACGGCGCGGATATGGCGGAAGAAGGGCAGGATGCTTGAAACCGCTGCAACGCAGCGATTCGGGGCGAATCCGGAGAGGGCGCGTCGGAACGGCGGCAATCCCCCCTTTATGCTTCACATGACAGCCCCCTTTGCACAAGGGGCAGGGATGCGCAGAATCATCTTCACAAAACACACGACGCTCGGAAGGCAAACCCTCCGGGCGTCGAATCATATGTGGTTTTTCCTGTCCTGCGCGTTGCGCGGCGGGCAGAACGACCGATGGGCGCTGCTGCGCGCGCCGGGCGCGCAGGGCGCTTTCGGGTATACGGTTTTTTGTTGGCTGCGCGATAGGGGAACGTTGGGGCACTGCCCCAAACCCCGCTGGGGGAGATGATCTCCCCCAGACCCCCGCACTTCGCTTCGCGGCGGCTTTCAGAGGGATTGCTCTCCTGCAAAGGCGCTGCTGCGCGCGCCGGGCGCGCAGGGCGCTTTCGGGTATACGGTTTTTCGGCTGCGCGATGGGGAACGTTGGGGCTCTGCCCCAAACCCCGCTGGGGGAGATGATCTCCCCCAGACCCCCGCACTTCGCTTCGCGGCGGCTTTCAGAGGGGTCACTCTCCTGCAAAGGCGCGGATGGCGTCGCTGCGGTGATCGCCGAGCACCTCCTGCGCGGGGCCGTCCTGCACGACCACGCCGTCCTCCATGTAGATGACCCGGTCGGCCACGTCGCGCGCAAAGCGCATCTCGTGGGTGACGACGATCATCGTGCGCTTCTCCTGTGCGAGCCGGCGGATGACGCCGAGCACCTCCTGCGTGAGCTGCGGATCGAGCGCGGAGGTGGGCTCGTCGAAGCAGAGGATGTCCGGGTCCATGCACAGCGCGCGCGCGATGGCCACCCGCTGGCACTGGCCGCCGGAGAGCTGGCAGGGATAGGCGCCGGCCTTGTCCGAGAGGCCGACCTTGGCGAGCAGATCGCGCGCTTTGGCCTCGGCCTCCCCGTCGCCGCGGCCGAGCACGAGCTTCTGGGGCATGGTCAGGTTCCTGAGCACGCTGCAATGCGGGAAGAGGTGGTAGCTCTGAAAGACCATGCCCATCTTGAGCATGAGCGCGCGGCGCTCCCCGTCCTTTTTGTAGACGGGCTGGCCCGCCTGCATGGTCACCAGCGCCTGACCGCCGATGCGGATCTCGCCGCCGTCCACCGTCTCCAGGTCGTTCAGGCAGCGCAGCAGCGTCGATTTGCCGGAACCGCTGCGCCCGATGATCGCGACGACCTCGCCGCGGCTCACGCGCAGCGAGACGTCCTTGAGGACGCGGGTGTCGCCGAATGATTTGCGGATATGCGTGGCTTCAAGCATCTGCGAACCCTCCTCTCCTCAGTCTCTGTAATACGACATGCGCTGCGTGAGCCGGTTGAAAAAGAGCGTGACCAGGCCGTTCATGATCAAATAGAACAAGCCCGCCACGAACAGCGGCTCGATGGACGCGGTGCGGCTGGCCTCGTTCTTGGCGGCGCGGAAGAGCTCGCCCACGGCGATGACGTTCGCCAGCGACGTGTCCTTGACCAGCGTGATCACCTCGTTGGAGACGGGCAGCAGCACGCGCTTGAACACCTGGGGCAGCACGACGTAAAAGAACGTCTGCGAGCGGCGCATGCCCAGCACCCGGCACGCCTCGTACTGGCCCACGGGGATGGACATGATGCCGCCGCGGAAGATTTCGGCGAAGTACGCGGCGTAGTTGAGCGAGAAGGCGAGGATGGTGGCGGTCATGCGTTCGAGGTTATGCCCCGTGAGCATGGGCACGGCGAAGTAGATCGCGAAGATTTGCAGCATCAGCGGCGTGCCGCGCATCACCAGGATATACAGGGATACGGGCACGCTGACGGCCCTGTGCCGGTTCATGCGCAGCAGCGCGATGACCATGCCCAGCGGGATGGAGAAGAGCAACGTGGCGAAGAAGATGGTGAGGGTGATGGCAAAGCCCTCCTGCATGGAGGAGACGAGCCGCAGGAGCGCTTCGGGATTGTTGAAATATCGCATGCGTACCTCTTTGCCCCGGCACAGGAATGAGGCTGTAATGCGCATTACAGCCTCATGAGATGCCGGTGATTCTTACTTCTTGCAGGCGTCGGCGTACTGGGCGACGGTGGTCACGTCGTTGGCGAACCACTTGGCGCGGATGGTGTCCAGCGTGCCGTCCTCGGCGATGGCGATGAGCTGCTGGTTGATCGCGTCGGCCAGCGCCTGTTCGCCCTTGCGCACGGCGATGCCGTATTCCTCGGCCTGCAGCACCTCCGGCAGCACCACGAAGGCGCTCGGATCATCCTGCTGGGCGATGTAGTAGTTGCCGACCACGGAGTCGATGAGCAGCACGTCGATGCCGCCCAGCCGCAGGTCCATCAGCGCCGCGACGAAGTCGTCGCTCAGCGCGATCTCCGCGAGGCTGTCCTTGAATTCGGGGTTGGCGTCCAGCACGTCCACGGACGCGGAGCCCGCCTGCGTGCCCAGCATCTTGCCCGCCAGATCCGCCTGGGAGGCGATGCCGGAGTCGGCCATCACCACCAGAATCTGTTCGTTGGCCATGTACGGCATGGTGAAGGTCATCTGCGCCTTGCGCTCCTCGGTGATGGTCAGGCCCGACCAGATGCAGTCGATGTTGCCGCCGTTGAGTTCGAGTTCCTTGGCGTCCCAGGAGATCGGCTGGAGCACGAGCTCCACGCCCATGCGCGCGGTGACCTCCCTGGCCAGATCGATGTCAAAGCCTGCGTGCTCGCCGTTTTCGTCCACAAAGCCCATCGGCGGATAAGCCTCGTCAAAGCCCATGACCAGCGTGCCCTTGGCAAGCAGATCGGTCAGGCTGGTGTCCTCCGCCAGCGCGCAGCAGGACAGGAGCAGCAGGGCGGCCATGAGCATCGCGGCAAACTTCTTCATCTTGATGTCCCCCTCGAAACTTTATTATGTTAGCGCTTTAGCGTAACAAAGTATAACACCGATGGAAGGAACTGTCAATCCGTTTTGCGAAATTTCCTGCGCGAAAAAAACGGCCCCTTACAAGGGGCTGTCACGCGACGCGCGACCGGGGGAATCGGCGCTTTCCTCACAAAAACGCCGCCTCCAGCGGGCCGCGCTCGCCGACGTAGACGGGCAGCTGCGTCTGCTTCACGGTCGCGCCGCCGCAGCTCAGGCGGCAGCGCAGCGTCAGCGCGCAGGGATGATCCGGCAGCGCGGCTTCCAGAATCCCCACGTACCCGCCGCCCCGGCAGGGCGCGTGCAGATGGGCGAGCGCCGCGCCGTCCTCGTCCTCCAGCACGGCGTCGGCCTCCAGCGGCCTGTGCTCGTCTGCGGGCAAAAACGCCTCGATCCGGGCGGAGAACCGCGTGCGCGTCCACCACGCGCCCTGCAGCGGCAGCGCGGAGAGGTGCAGCGGCGCAAACGCCGTGCGCAGCGCATCGGCGACGTCCGGGTTTTGCACGGCATCCGCCGCGCACAGCGCGCCGGAAAAACGGCGCTGGCGCGCGGCCTCGGCGCGCAGGCGCGCGGAGACGGCGCACAGCCAGTCGAGCACGCGGGAGACGTGCGCGTCGGCGGGGTCAAGCGGCATGCCCGCGGCCTCGCGCAGCCGTTCATCGGGCGTCATCGTGCCGTCGAGGGCGCGCGGGGAGGCGACGGCTCCGCAGAGCTGCCAGACGGCGTCCTCGCGCGTGCGCGGCACGTCGGGCAGCGGATGCGCGTCGCAGCGCACGTGCGGATAGCGCGCCAGCGGCGCGCGCTGCGGGCTGCCTTCGGGCAGGTACAGGCGAACGGCGATGCCCGCGCGGCACAGCGCGCGAAGCAGGCAGTCCGGCACGGGCGCGCCCGGCGCCACGGCGGGCACGCACAGCGCGCGCAGGCGGTCGGCCAGGGCGTGCGGGTCGCCCGCGCAGGCTGCCGGCGAGAGCGGCAAAAACGCGTGCGCCTCCCGGTCGGGATAGCCGCACAGCAGCAGCGCGCCGTCGCAGCGCGCGCCGTCCTCGCCGAGCAGCTCGATCTGTACGGCGGCGGCGCCGCCGCTGCCGGGAGAGAACGTCGGGATGTCCGCCTCCATCGTCACGTGCACGTC
>CALVKT010000063.1 GCA_944333055.1 uncultured Clostridia bacterium | reverse complement strand
TTAATCAAGAACCGGTAATTAAGAAGCCACTCCTTTTGTAAGCCATACCTTGAGTGTCGTTTTTTGGCACTCTGGTTTGGTTTGCCTCAAAATGACGCAGAAAAAGGCGCTGCCTCTCTTGGCTTCCTGTAGCCATTTTGAGACAGCGCCTTTGCTTTGCAGCGCCTTCGTTCGGGGCGCTTTCGTTGTTTGAGGGATGCGCACTTCAAGCGGCTTTGCGCCGGCTTGAAGAAAGGGCGGCGCATGGGGCGTTGGGGCGCTGCCCCGAACCCCGCAAGGGGCGCGCCCCTTGACCCTGCTTCGCTTCGCGGCGGTTGAAAGAGATGTCAGCGCTTCCGGCGTTGACGCACGGCCTCCGTCAGGAGGTACTCGATCTGCGCGTTGATCGAGCGAAAGTCATCCTCGGCCCACGCGGCGATTTCGTCCCACAGCGACGGGGCCAGGCGCAGCAGCACCTGCTTTTTCGCCTTCTCACGCTCCTTGATCGACCGCTCTTTGGCGGCGGCCTGCGCCTCCATCGCTTCGATGCGCGCCAGCCGCTCGGCAAGCCGCTGTTCCCGGAGAAGGAGTTCGTCTTCGTTCATGGGCAGTGCCTCCCGCGCGTCAGTAGATGCTGCCGGTGTTGACGACGGGCTGCGCGTCCTTGCTGCCGCACAGCACCACCAGCAGGTTGGAGACCATCGCGGCCTTGCGCTCCTCATCCAGTACGACGATCTCCTCCTCGCCGAGCTGGTTGACGGCCATCTTCACCATGCCGACCGCGCCTTCCACGATCTTCTGGCGCGCGGCGATGATGGCGGTCGCCTGCTGGCGCTGGAGCATCGCCGCGGCGATCTCGTCGGCGTAGGCGAGCGTGGTGATGCGCACGTCCTCGATGACGATGCCCGCATCCTTCACGCGTTCGGCAAGCTCCTGCTGCATGATTTCACTGACCTCGCTGCTCGAACCGCGCAGCGTCTTCTCGTCCGTGCCGTCCTCAAGCGTGTCGTAAGGGTAGAGGCGGGCGATGTTGCGGATGGTGGAATCGCACTGGATGGACAGGTATTCCTCAAAGTTCTCCACCGCGAAGACGGCGGCCGTCGGGTCGCTCACCCGCCAGATGACCACGGAGCCGATGATGATCGGGTTGCCCAGCGCGTCGTTGACCTTCTGCTTGCGGTTGTCGAGCGTCCGGGTCTTGAGCGAGATCTTCTTGCCGGTCTTTGCGACGGCAATGGCCACCGCAGCGTTGGCCTCGGCGCTCGGCGCGCTCGGCGCGGCGGGCGCGTTGGCCGTGACAAAGGGGTGGACGAAGTAGAAGCCCGGAAGGTCGAGCGTGCCGTAGTAACTGCCAAAGAGCGTCAGCACCAGCGCCTGATTCGGCGCGAGCACCTTGAGCCCTGCAAAGAGGATGCACAGCAGCGTCATGGCGACGATGCTGCCCGTCAGCAGCAGGCCGCCGACGAGGGATGCGCTGCCCAGCAGCATGCAGGAGAAGACAAACATGGCGATGCTCAGCAGCAATCCCGCCAGGATCAGCAGCAGCGCCGGCAGGCCGCGCGTGTGCGGCGCGGTCTTGTGCTGGGGGACGGGTGACATGCGGATGTCGTTTTCCATCTGACAGATGCCTCCTTGAAAAATGATGATATCAATCCGATATCATCATGATAATACAAGCGGGTGGATTTGTCAAGTGGGACCGCAGACATATTTCTGCCGATCAGCGCTGCGCGGGGGAAGACGACCAGTCGGCGCGCCGCAGCACGCGCAGGCAGAGCGCGACCGTGAGCGCGAGGGAGAGCACGTCGGCCACGGGCTGCGCCCAGACGAGGCCGTCGAGGCCCAGCACGGCGCCCAGCGCGTATACGGCGGGGATGTAGATGAAGCCCTGGCGGCAGACGGAGACGATCAGCGAGGGCGTGGCCGCGCCCAGCGCCTGCATGGCGTTCATGAGCACGTAATACACGCCGAAGAGCCACGCCGTGCTGAGCATGATGCGCGAGAAGCGCACGCCGTAATCGAGCGCGCTCGGATCGGTCAGGAAGATCGTCACGATGGGCCGGGTAAAGACAAAGCACAGCGCGGTGACGGCGCCGCAGAGCACGAGGCTGAAGACGAGCGAGAAGGACAGGCAGCGCGTGAAGCGCGCCCTTTTGCGCGCGCCGTAGCAGAAGCCCAGCAGCGGCTGGATGCCCTGGCCCAGGCCGATGCCCACCAGCGTGACGACCATGAGCACCTTGGCCGATACGCCATAGGCGGCGACGGCCATGTCGCCGTAGAGCGCCATCTGGCTGTTGGTGATCATCTGCGAGGCGCTCATGAGCAGATTGCCCAGTGAAGCTGGGATGCCGATGGCCAGCACGCTCGTGCAGATGCCGCCGCCCACGCGGCAATCCCGCAGGCGGATGCTCAGGCTGGAATGGCCGAATTTGAAGTAGAGCAGATAGTACAGCGCGCCGGCGGCGTTGCCGATCACCGTGGCGATGGCCGCGCCCGCCACATCCAAGCCGAACGTGAGGATCATGATCGGATCGAGGATGACGTTGAGCAGGTTGCCCAGCAGCGCGCCGCCCATGGCGGCGGTGGAGCGGCCTTCCGCGCGGATGATGTTGGAATAGCAGTTGGAGATCAGCGTGAAGATGCCGCCGGCTACGACGATGTTCAGGTAGGTGCGGGTGTAGTCCACGGTCTCGGCGCTGGCGCCCAGCAGCACGAGCAGCTCGTCCATGAAGCCCCAAAGCAGCAGCGTGAACACGCCGCCCACCACGACGCAGGCCCACATGCAGAAGGCGGATACCTGTCTGGCGTAGTCGGGGCGGCCTTCGCCCATGGCCCTGGAGATGGCCGATGCGCCGCCCATGCCAAAGAGCGTGCCCAGCGCCGTGAAGATCAGAAAGACGGGCGTGGCCAGCGAGACCGCCGCCACCATGTAGTCGTTGTGGGTTTGGCCGATGAAGAATGTGTCCGCCAGGTTGTACACGAGCACCATGAGCATCGCCAGAATGGCGGGCACGGCGTTTCGCAGCACGGCGCCGGCTACGGAACCGCCGGCAAAGCTCTCCGCCGCCTTGTTTTCCTGCATGGAAATACCTCCTTGTTTGATAGCGTGCTATTGAATTGGGGAAAAGAAAAGGGGCGTGCGCCGCGCTCACGCCTCAATGTGCAGGCTGTGGCAGACGCTGCGCAGCATCTGCTCAAAGCGCGCCCTGTCCTCCTCGCTCAGCGAGGCGAGCAGCCGTTCTTCCGTGGCCCTGCGGCTGTCCTCGCTGCGCTCGCATTGCAGCCTGCCCTGCGCCGTGAGCGCGGCCAGCTTGGCGTTGCCCCGGCCGTGCAGCGTCGTCACCAGTCCCTTGTCCACGAGGCGGCGCAGCACGCCCACCACCGTGGGCTGCGCCACGTGAAAATGCGCTTCGAGCGCCTTGTAGGGGACGGGTGCGTCGCCGTGCTCGTAGAGGTAGGTGAGATAGCGCAGCTGGGAGAGCGTCAGGCCGTTCTCCCGGAGATCGTTGTTGGACAGTCGCGCGATGCTGTCGCTGATCATCTTGATGAGCAGGCCGCACTCGGTTGTCCGTGCCATGGCACGCACCTCCCTTCTCCTGCTGATATAATAGCACGCTATTGAATTACTGTCAAGACCCTGTGCAAAAAGCGCCCTTCGCGGCGGCGAAGGGCGCGCTTCAAAACAGCGACCAGAGGATGGCGAACAGGAGCGCGGGCAGGTAGTTGGCGACCTTGATCTGCTTGCCGAAGGCGAGGTTGACGCCCACGCCGAAGATGAGCACGTTGCCCACCAGCGAGAGGCAGGAGAGCGCGGCGTCCGTCATCAGCGGGCCGAGGAAGGCGGCCAGCACGGTCATGAGGCCCTGCCAGAGCGCCATGGGGATCACGGAGAAGACGGGCCCCTTGCCCATGGAGGCCGTCAGCGCCATGACGATGGTCATATCGAGGATGCCCTTTGTGGTCAGGATCGTGTAATCGCCGTAGAGCGCGTCGTTCATCGGGCCGATGATCGCCATCGCGCCGATGCACAGCGTAAAGGATGCGCAGGTGAAGCCCTCGATGAAGCGCGGATCGCGCTCGGAATGGCTGTGGGTTTTGAGCCACGCGCCGAAACGCTCGATGTTGCCCTCGATGTCGAGCATCTCGCCCAGCAGCCCGCCCAGACACAGGCAGACGACCAGCATCATCTCGCCGCGGGTGCTGAGCGTGCCGTCCACGACGGTGAACATCTGTTTGAGCGCGCCGGACGCGCCGATGAACACGGTGCTCACGCCGCAGGCCTTGACCATGATCGCCTGATGGCGGGGCTTGAGCGCCCGGCCGAAGAGAAAGCCCATCGCGCCGCCGGCGAGGACGAACGCCGAATTGATGACTGTGCCGAAACCGATCATGCTGTGACCTCGATGTGCAGGATGTGTGTTTGCTTCGTCGGGCGAATCCCCTTGAGCCGCATTGTTTTGAAGCGGCGCATGGGATGGCCGGGCGCCTTGCGGCGGGGTTGCGCTCCGCGTCTGGGGGACGTTGGGCTACCGCCCAAACCCGATCGGGGCCCCGCCCCGAACCCCGCAAGGGGCGCGCCCCTTGACCCCGCTTCGCTTCGCGGCGGTTTAAAGCAGGTGGATGCTTAGTTGCCGCACTCCACGGAGATGGCGTTGAAGCGGGCGAGCAGGTCCTCGACCTTCAGGCGGGCGCGCGCCTCGCCGGCAAGGTCCAGCTCGACGTGCCCCTGATGCATCATCAGCAGGCGGTCGCCGTATTCCACGGCGTAGCGAAGGTTGTGGGTGACCATAATGGTGGTTAGGTGCTTCTCTTTGACGATCTTGTCGGTCAGTTCCATAATGACCTCCGCCGTTTTGGGATCCAGAGCCGCGGTGTGCTCATCCAGAATCAGAAATTCGATGGGAGTCATGGTGGACATTAACAGCGCCATGGCCTGCCGCTGGCCGC
>CALVKT010000062.1 GCA_944333055.1 uncultured Clostridia bacterium | reverse complement strand
CCACCAGATCGTCGGGCGGCATCACGTCGCCGGGCCGCAGGCGGATGGTATGCGCGTTGAATGTGCTGCGCGGCATCAGCCGGTGGAGCAGCGCGTCCGCCGGGCAGACGACCACGCGGCTTTGCCCCGTCACCAGCCGCGCGAGCGTCTCGATGCGCCGGCACGCCACCTCGCGGCTGGCCGCCACCTCCTGATAGAACGTGATCTCGCGCGCCGGGAACAGGCTCACGCCGCCGCCCAGCAGCGCGGACAGGTCCTCCATGACCGCGCCGGCCGCGCGTTCGCTCTCGCACAGGTAGAGCAGCGGCCGGCCCGTCTGCGCCGCCAGCGCGGCCGCCAGATGCGCCTTCTGCGCGCCGGAAAGCCCGGAGGCTGCGATCACCGCATGCTCCTTCTTCGCCTCCGCCAGCATCGCCTGAAACTGCGGGTGCGCCCGCATCAGATCCAGCAAAAAGTATGTCTGCATCGCTTACCCTTTCTTCTGCGCGTTGGACGTGCGCATCGCGCTGTCCAAGCCGTTCTGCACCCAGTCGATCAGCGTGTCGGCGGCCAGCAGGAAGGCGTCAAACTGCGCCTTGCGCTCCTCTTCGCTCTGATAGTGGGAGAGCACCCAGTCCGCCAGCTCCCAGCCCTCCGGCCGCTTGCCTACGCCCACGCGCAGGCGCGGAAAGTCCTGCCGTCCGAGCTGATAGAGGATCGAACGCATGCCGTTATGCGTGCCGGCGCTGCCGCTTGCGCGCAGGCGCAGCTTGCCCAGCGGCAGGTCGATGTCGTCGTAGACCACCATCACGTGCTCCATCTCCGGCTTGTACCAGGAGATGATCTCAAAGACGCACTGTCCCGAAAGGTTCATGTACGTCTGCGGCTTGACGAGCACCACCTTCTCCCCGCCGATGCGCCCCTCGCCGATCAGGCCGTGCATGGCGCTCCTGCCGATTGTCACGCCCAGCTTTTCGCTGAGCACGTCCAGCACGTCAAAGCCCACGTTGTGGCGCGTCCTGTGATATTCCCTGCCCGGATTGCCCAGGCCGATGATGATATGCATATGCCGTCTCTCCTCAGATTTTTCCTGCAAACGCCACGGGCGGGAACGCCGCCTGGGCGCTCCCGCTCGATATGCCGTCTATTGTTCGTCTTTTTCAGGCGTTGCGGCTCCTTTCCGCCGCCTGCGCCAGCCAGTTCGCCGGGCGCACGATGACCGTGCCGGAGGACTCGTCCGTGCCCTCGATGACCAGCAGGCTCTTGACGCCCTCCACGCGCTTGCGCGAAGGCTCCTGCGTGGCGGCCAGCACGCACACGCCCACGACCGTCACGGAGAACTCGCGCATCATGTCCACCATGCCGCGCGCCGTGTTGCCCGCGCGCATGAAGTCGTCCACGATCAGCGCACGCTGCCCCTCCTTGACCGCCCGGCGGGACAGGCTCATCGTCTCCACGCGCCCGCCGGAGCCGGAGAGATAGTTGATGTTCACCGCCGGCCCTTCGTACACCTTGGAATCCCTGCGCACGATGACCATCGGCACGCCCAGCGCGCGCGCGGTCATCATCGCAATCGGGATGCCCTTGGTCTCCATCGTCAGCACGACATCCGGCTCGGTGCGGTAGAAGTGGGACGCGATGATCGTGCCCATGCGGCCCACGATTTCCGGCTGCGCGAGGATGTCGGCCATGTAGATGAAGCCGCCGGGCAGCACGCGTCCGGGCGCGGAGAGCGTCTGCGCCAGCTCCTTGACGGCGCGGTACGCATCCTCCGGGGCGAGGATCGGGCGATAGCGCACGCCGCCGGCCGCGCCCGTCACCGTGTCGAGCTGGCCCAGATGGAACTGCGCGAACACGCCGCGCAGGATGTCGATGTCCTCGCTCAGCGTCGATTTCGCCGCGCCGAACATCTCGCAGAATGTGCCCAACGTGAAGATCTTATTCGGGGATTCCACCAGAATCCTCGCCATGGCGGCCATGCGCTCGTTGCGGCGGATGCGGTCCATGCTCATTCCTCCCCATGCTTAACGCTCAAAGAACCGAATGTTCGGTCAGTTACACTCTATTATAATTCACAAAATGCAAAACGTCCAGCCCTGTCTTCGCTTTTTTTCGTTTTTCGGTTGATTGCCCGCCCCGCGATAGCGTATAATATGCTTGAAATCATGCGCAGGATGTTCCGCGCACGAAGGAGGCCATTATGCCGCATATCAGAGACTACACGGGCAGGCGCGCGCACATGATCGGCATCGGCGGCAGCTCCATGAGCGGCCTTGCCGGCATGCTTAAAAAGCGCGGCGTCACCGTCACCGGCTCGGATTCCGCCGCTTCCTACATGACCCGCATGCTCGACAATCAGGGCATCGCCGTGACCATCGGCCACCGCGCCGAGAACGTGCACGGCGCGGATCTGGTGATCTACTCCGCCGCCATCGCCGCGGACAACCCGGAGCGCGCCGAAGCCGCGCGCCTGCATATTCCGCAGATGGAGCGCGCCACGCTGCTCGGCCAGCTCATGGAGGGATACAGGCACGCCATCAACGTCTGCGGCACGCACGGCAAGACGACCACCACCTCCATGATCGCCGAGGCGCTGCTGGACGCGGGCCTCGACCCCACGGTGCACATCGGCGGGCAGCTGGATTACATCGGCGGCAGCACGCGCGTGGGCGGGCACGAGACGTTCGTCGTGGAGGCGTGCGAGTTCAACGCGAGCTTCCTGCAGTTTCACCCCACCGTGGCCGTCGTCACCAACATCGAGGAGGATCACCTCGACTTTTACAAGGACATCGACGACATCTGCCGCGCGTTTGACCGCTTCTTCGGCCTGCTGCCCGCGGACGGCACGTGCATCGGCAACGGCGACGATCCCCGCGTGCGCCAGGCGCTCGCGCGCGTGCCGGTGAAGACCGTCACATACGGCATGGGCAAGGACAACCAGTGGCGGCCGGCGAGCCTCGCCTATGACGAGACTGGCTGCGCCGGTTTCGATTTCGCCTTTGAGGGCGAGACCGTGGCGCACGTGCAGCTGCACGTGCCCGGCGAATACAACGTGATGCACGCGCTGGCGACGATGGCCGCCTGCGTGGAGGTGGGCGCGCAGCCGCAGGACGTGGCCCGCTCGCTGTCCGCCTTCACCGCGCCGCACCGCCGCTTTGAATACACCGGCACCGTCTGCGGCGTCAGGCTCTACACCGATTACGGCCACAACCCCGCCGAGATGCACAGCGCGCTGCAAAACGCCGCGCGCCAGCCGCACAACCGTCTCTTCGCCGTCATGCAGCCGCACACGTATTCCCGCGTCAAGACGCTCTTTGCGGACTACATCCACTGCTGCGATCTAGCGGACGAGCTGCTCATCACGGACATCTTCGCCGCGCGCGAGAAGGATCCCGGCGACATCCACGCCACCATGCTCGTGGACGCCATCGCCAGAACCGGCCAGCGCGTCCACTACACCCCGACGTTTGACGACGCGGAGGCGTACCTGCGCGCCCACTGGCAGCCGGGCGATCTGGTGATCACCATGAGCTGCGGCGACATCCACCTGCTCAACCAGCAGATTCAAGCCCACGGCGACCACTTCGCCGCGTCCGATCCGGCGTAAAGCGCCGCGCATCCCGCGCAAGCAACTCTTTATATGGCGCGTCTGATGCACGCCTTGAATCTGAACAGGAGCAAACGGCGATGAAAAAAGCAAGCATGATTCTGGATCGCGACTTCGCCATCGGCGCGGTGGACCCGCGCATCTACGGCTCGTTCATCGAGCATCTGGGCCGCGCGGTGTACAACGGCATCTACGAGCCGGGCCATCCGGCGGCGGACGAACAGGGCTTCCGCCGCGACGTGCTGGAGCTGGTGCGCCGGCTGCACGTGCCCGTCGTGCGCTATCCGGGCGGCAACTTCGTGAGCGGCTTCAACTGGGAGGACAGCGTCGGCCCCGTCAAGCAGCGCCCGCACCGGCTGGATCTGGCGTGGTTCACGACGGAGACCAACGAGGTCGGCCTGCACGAGTTTGTGGACTGGGCGCGCAAGGCGAATTCGCAGGTGATGTACGCGGTCAACCTGGGCACGCGCGGCGCCGACGCCGCGCGCAACGTCGTGGAATACGCCAACCACAGGGGCGGCACCTACTGGAGCGACCTGCGCATCAAAAACGGCGCGAAGGACCCCTTCGGCATCAAGCTCTGGTGCCTGGGCAACGAGATGGACGGCCCCTGGCAGATGGGCCACAAGACGGCCTATGAGTACGGCCGCGTGGCCAACGAGGCCGCCAAGATGATGAAGTGGGTCGATCCCTCCATCGAGGTGGTCGCCTGCGGCAGCGCCAACCACGACATGGTGACATTCGGCGAGTGGGAGTACACGATGCTCGGCGAGTGCTATGATCAGGTCGATTATGTCTCGCTGCACCGCTACTACGGCAATCCCACCAACGACACGCCCGGCTTCCTCGCCCGCAGCATGGATCTGGACGAATTCATCAAGACCGTCGTCTCCATCTGCGACGCCGTCGGCGGCCGCAGGAAGTCGAAGAAGAAGCTCAACCTCAGCTTTGACGAGTGGAACGTCTGGTATCACTCCAACCAGCAGGATCAGGAGATCTGGAAGCAGGACAAGTGGGGCCGCGCGCTCCCGCTGCTGGAGGACATCTACAACTTCGAGGACGCGCTGCTGGCCGGCAGCATCCTCATCACCTTCCTGCGCAATGCCGACCGCGTCAAGATCGCGTGCCTCGCGCAGCTTGTGAACGTCATCGCGCCGATCATGACCCGCAACGGCGGCGGCGCGTGGGCGCAGACCATCTACTACCCGCTCATGCACGCCTCCCTCTACGGCCGCGGCACCGCGCTGCGCCCGATCGTCAGCAGCCCCGTGTACGACTGCGCGGACTACGAGAACGTCCCCGTCGTCGATGCCACGGCCACCATGGACGACGACGGCAATGTGACGATCTTCGCCGTCAACCGCGACATGGCGGAGGACGTGCTGCTCACCTGCGACCTGCGCGCCTTCGGCGACCTCAAGGCGGCGGAGCACATCGTGCTGCACCACGACGACGTGAAGGCCGTCAACACCGAGGAGAACCCGGAGAACGTCGCGCCCAGTGCCGGCAGCGGCGGCAGGATGGACGGCGGCCGCCTGGAGATCTGCCTGCGGAACCTGAGCTGGAACGTCATCCGTCTGGCAAAGGCCTGATTCAACCCGCCAAACGGGCGCAGCATCTGCGCCCGTTTCAGCTTGCCGGGAAAGCGATGCCAATTCTTGATGAAAACGGCCAATCAGAACCGCCATGGTCGCTGCGCTCCGCTGCGGTTCCCGCCGCTTACGCCGTGATCATAAAAGACGTGAGGGCTGCCGCCCTGAAACCGGGATTTCATCCCTCAGACGCCCTTCTTCGCTTCGCGCTGTATTGACCTCCTTATCAGAAATCAGCATGATACGCACCTCCGGGGATGCGCGAAGGGGCCGCAGCCCCTTGCGGCCCGGCGGCATGGCGCACTGCCCGCGCGGCCGTACCGCGTCGATGCCCATGCGCGCGACGGCCCGCAGCCGCATGAAGACAGGCGCATGCCGCCCCGGACCGTCCTCCATCTTCTTCAAATTCACCGGGCAAGCGAAACGGCCGGAAGGGCACATGTCCCCTCCGGCTGTCGTTTGTCTCCGGAAGATCGGCCTGCCCTGCTCGCCGCAGGCAGCCGTCGGTTCGACGCCCGGCGCCGTAGAGGCCATTCTCCGGCTCGGAGACCATGACGGGCACGGGCGATTTTACCCACGACTCGGCGCGCAGGCCGGTGACTCCCGTGGCTTTGCCGTTCGCGCTTGCCCATCAGCCCCAGGGGTTTTCCGTCGGATACGGCAGGCTCCTGGGCTGGTTGTAGGCGATGTCCGCGACGCCGAAGTACTTGAGCACCTCAAAGAGCGGCTTGCCGCAGTGCGCAAAGGCCACCGCGCCATGGTGCGGATAGCGCTTCTGGATGAGCACGTGGCGGTAGAAGCGGCCCATCTGCGGGATGGCGAAGATGCCGATGCCGCCGAAGGAGCGCGTGGGCACGGGCAGCACCTCGCCCTGGGCGATGTACGCACGCAGCATGCCCTCGCTGTCGCATTGCAGGCGATAGAACGTGATCTCCGACGGGGCGATGTCGCCCTCCAGCGTGCCGCGGGTGAAGTCCGGCTCGCCGCCGTTTTCCAGCAGGCGGTTCTGGATGAGCTGATACTTGACCGCACAGCCGCCGCACATCTTGCAGCTGGGCGTGTTGCCGCAGTGGAAGCCCATGAACGTATCCTTGATGTCATAGGCGAACTTCCCGGCGATGTCCTCGTCATAGATGTACTGCGGCACGGAGTTGTTGATGTCCAGCAGCGTCACCGCGTCGCCGGTCAGGCACGCGCCGATGTACTCGCTGAGCGCGCCGTAGATGTCCACCTCGCAGGCGACCGGGATGCCGCGCGCGGCCAGGCGGGAATTGACGTAACACGGCTCAAAGCCGAACTGCTCCGGGAACGCCGGCCAGCACTTGTCCGCAAAGGCGACGTACCGGCGCGCGCCCTTGTGGCCCTCGGCCCAGTCCAGCAGCGTCAGCTCGAACTGCGCCATGCGCTCAAGCAGGTCGGGATAGATCTGTCCGTTCATCTCCCGCTGCATGTCGGCGACGACGTCGGGGATGCGCGCATCGCCGGCGTGCGCCTTGAAGGCGACCAGCAGGTCGAGCTCGGAGTTCTCCTCGATCTCCACGCCCAGCTCGTAGAGGCCCTTGATCGGCGCGTTGCAGGCGAAGAAGTCCTGCGGGCGCGGGCCGAAGGTGATGATCTTGAGGTGCTTGATGCCCACGATCGCCCGCGCGATGGGCACGAACTCGCGGATCATCTCGGCGCACTGGGGCGCGGTGCCCACCGGATATTCGGGGATGTACGCCTTGAGGTGGCGCATGCCCAGGTTGTAGGAGCAGTTGAGCATGCCGCAATAGGCGTCGCCGCGGCCGTTGATCAGGTCGCCGTCGCCCTCGGCGGCAGCGATGAACATCGTGGGGCCGTCGAACAGCCGGCAGAGCAGGGTTTCGGGCGTCTCCGGGCCGAAGTTGCCCAGAAAGACCACCAGCGCGTTCACGCCGTGGGCGCGCACGTCGTCAAGCGCCCTGATCGCGTCCTGTTCGTTTTCCACGGTGACGGGGCACTCGTAAAGGCCCTCGCCGTAGGCGGCGACGATATCCTTGCGGCGCTGCGTGGAGAGCGCGATGGGAAAGCAGTCGCGGGAGACGGCGATGATGCCCGGCTTGATCTCAGGGATATTCACGAAAAATCGCTCCTTTCGTTTGGACGGCCCGCGGGCCGTTCAGGCTTCCTGTCCGTCGCGCGCCATGGACGCGAAGAGCGCCTTGCACGCGGGATAGATGCGGGAAAACTGCGCGTAGCGCTGCGCGTATTTCCGCGTGAGCGCCGGATCGGGCTGCGTGACGGACGCGACCGAGACCAGCGCGCCGGCGGCCTCCTGCACGCTTGAGAACCGGCCGCAGCCGACCATGGCCAGCATCGCGCCGCCGTAGCCAGGCCCCTGTTCCGTCTTCACCTGCTCCAGCGGAATGCCCAGCACATTGGCGAAGATCGTGCGCCACAGCGGCGATTTGCTGCCGCCGCCGCAGATGCGCGCGCGGGGAATGGCGATGCAAAGCGACCGCGCGACCTCAAAGGAATCGCGGATGGCGAAGGCCACGCCCTCCAGCACGGCCTGCACGAGATCGGCGCGCGTGGTGTCCATGGTCATGCCGATGAACGTGCCGCGCGCGTTCGTGTCGTTGATGGGGCTGCGCTCGCCCATCAGATAGGGCAGAAAGAACACGCGGTTTTCGCCCAGCTTTTCCGGCGCGATGGCTGCCTGCTCGGCGGCGTAGTCCGCCGTGTGCAGGATCTCCTCGCACAGCCACTTGTTGCACGATGCGGCCGAGAGCATGCAGCCCATCAGGTGCCAGCCGCCGTCCGCGTGCGCGAAGGCGTGCAGCGCGTTGTGGGGATCGACGCCAAAGCGCGCGGAACTGATGAACAGCGTGCCCGACGTGCCCAGCGAGATGTTGCAGCCGCCCTCGCCGACCACGCCGGTCCCCACCGCCGCGGCGGCGTTGTCGCCCGCGCCCGCGACGACCTTGACATCCGGCGGAAGACCGAGCGCCTCTGCCACACGGGGCAGCAGCGTGCCGATGCACGCCCAGCTTTCAAACAGGCGGGGCATCTGCGCCTCGGTCACGCCGCAATCATCGAGCATCTCCCGCGACCAGCGCTTGTGGGCCACGTCCAGCAGCAGCGTGCCGGAGGCGTCCGAGTAGTCGCAGCCGTGCACGCCGGTGAGCACGTAGTTGATGTAGTCCTTGGGCAGCATGATCTTCGCGATGCGCGCGAAGAGATCCGGCTCGTTTTCGCGCATCCAGAGCAGCTTGGGCGCGGTGAAGCCCGCAAAGGCGATGTTCGCGGTGCGCGCGGACAGCGTTTCCCTTCCGATCGTCTCGTTGAGTTCTTCGACCTGCTTGCCCGTGCGCCCGTCATTCCAGAGGATGGCCGGGCGGATGACGTGGTCCTGCGCATCGAGCGCCACCAGCCCGTGCATCTGCCCGCCGCAGCCGATGCCCGCCACGCGGCGTGCGTCAAAGCCCTCAAGCAGCGCAGGGATGCCCCGCATCACGGCGTCGCGCCAGTCCTCAGGCCGCTGCTCGCTCCAGCCCGGACGCGGAAACGCCAGCGGATACGTCTGCGTCACTTCGTTGAGGATGCGTCCATCCTCGTCCACCAGCAGCAGCTTGACGGCGGACGTCCCCAGATCGATGCCGATGTAGTCCATGGTCGCGCTCCTTTCCCCTCATGCCCTGCGCGCCGCCCACGCCAGCACGGCCGGCGCGGCGTTTTCCCGCCAGATCAGGCACTGCCAGACGGTGTCCCTGAGCGGCATCTGCACGAGCTGCGCGCGCCATGCGGCCATCCTGCCGGGGCTCACAAAGATGCCCTGTCGGCGGCGGCCAGCGCGTCGTTGATTCCGTGCCGCACAGTGCGCAGGCGGCCGAATATCGCCCGGCATGTCCGGCAGCGCCTTCCGGTAGAGCGCGACCGCCGCATCCGGCACGCCGTCGGCCACCGCATGGCACAGCGACAGCCCGTGTCCGACGCGGATGTTCAGATGCACCTGCGCGTGGGCGTTGCAATGCGCATGCGCCGCCTGACTGAAACAGGGATCGTTGGACAGATTGTGATGACCCACGCACAGCACCGGCCTCCCGCTGCGCGCACAGGCGCGCCCGCGCCGCACCCTCGGCGAGCTGCGCCAGCGCGCCGTTAGCAAACGGCAGCAGCGCCTGCGTCATGCGCCCGCGCCGGTTTGTCCGCTCAAGGCGCGAAACAGTTCCGCCTCCAGCGCAGCGCTCTGCGCCGAGACCGTCGGCTGGGACAGGCACAGTTTCTCGTCGGCAGCGGTGAAATTCAGCGTTTCAGCCACGCCACAAAGCACTGCGGCTGCCTTCATTCACGGCCTGATTCCCTTCCAAATGATAGAATATTCCTATTATTCGACCCGGATCTGTGATTTCCCTTCCGTCTCGTTTCCGATTGTAATAAATCGCGGCAAGGAGCTCTTTCCCCCGTCTCGTCATCAAAGGAGGAGAGACATGAAAACATGGACTTCCGTGCGGCTGTCCGGCATGATGCTGCTTCATCGTTGCGCCCGCTTTCGCGCAGGAGCATGCAGCACGATGCAGAGCTCCGGCGGCCCGGTCAGCGTGACGCTGCGCGTTTCGGAAGGCGTCATCACGCGGCGGCGATGGAGTCGTACAACGGCGGCCTTCGCCTGCGAGAGCCCGTGGTATCTGATCAAGGCACGGCTACTGCTATTTCAGCTGCGGCGGCTTGGACGTCGATGTGCCGATGCGCATGCTCTATGAAAACGGTCAGGCCATCGAGGGCCTGTACGCCGTGAGCACGGATTCCATGGGCGTGCTGCTGAGCGGGAAGACCGGCTGCATCGATTGCGGCGGTGTCGCCCACGTCTGGTGCTTCATATCCGGCAGGATCGCAGGCGAACAGGCCGCTGTGCAGTAACCGCATTCGCCGGTGCAAACGAACCGCCCGCTTCGGATTCCCCGAAGCGGGCGGGCCTTTTCATGTGATCAATCCTGTGCGCCGTCCTCCGGCATGCGCGGCAGCGACCGGGTGGTCATCGGCAGCCAATCGAGCACGTCGGCGATGTGTGCATCCCAGTAATCCCAGGCGTGGCTGCCCGGGTTTTCGTGGTATTCGATGTGCAGCGCCTCGCCAAATCGCCGGTTGAACAGCACGTTCTCGCGATACAGCTTGTCCTCCGTGCCGCAGCACATGAAGAACTTGGGAAGCTCCACATCCGATTGCGCCAACCGTGCGGCGAGGGCAAACAGGTCGTCTTCTCCTCCGATCGCCTGCGCGCGCTCCCCGAAGATCAGCGGATACTCCGGCAGCACGGTGTCGTAGTCGAATGCGCACGGCGTGCTGCCCACGACGTCCAGCGCACCGGAGAGGCTCGCCACACCGGCGTAGCGCTGCGGGCAGCGCAGCCCCAGCTTGAACGCGCCGTACCCGCCCATGGATAGACCGGCGGCAAACCGGTCTTCGCGTTTTGGGGAAAGGTGGAAGAGCTTTTCACACAGGTCGGGCAGTTCTTCGCTGATGAACGTGAAATAGGCAGGGCCGTACTTCATGTCGGTGTAGAAACCGCGCTGCGTCGTGGGCATGACGACGGCCAGCGGAAGCCTGCCCAGTTTGAGTTCCAGCGAGCTCCAGCGCTGCCAGATCGTGTGGTCGTCGGCCAGACCGTGCAGCAGGTACAGCGTTGGCCAGCGGTGTTCGGGCGGGAAATGGTCGGACTCGTATTCCGTCGGCAGCAGCACATCCATGGAGATATGCTGCCGAAGAACCTTCGAATAGCAGTTGACGTGCATCAGTGCCATAGCGGTTCGCTCCCTTTCTGTCATCCTTTGACCGCGGCGCTCATCTGAAGGCCCTGCAGGAAGTACTTTCTGGCAAACAGGTAGAGCGCCATTGTGGGGATCATGGCCAGCATACAGGCGGCCAGCGTGCGCTCGTAATATCCGCCGTAGGAGTCGTTGAGCAGGCGGATACCGGCTGTCAGCGTCAGCTTGTCCGACGAGGTGACGGCCAGTGACGGCCACATCAGATCGTTCCAGGAGCCGGTGAAGCTGAACAGCGCCACCACCATCAGCGAGGGCACCATGCAGGGCAGGATGATGCGCGCGTAAATGTCCAGATCGTTTGCGCCGTCCATGCGTGCGGATTCATCCAGCTCTTTGGGAATGCCGTGCATGAAGTTGCGCAGCAGGAAGATGTTGAACACGTTGCCCAGATAGGGCGTCACCAGGCAGATCAGCTCGTTGGTCCATCCGATGGCGTCATAGAGATAATACTGCGGCACCAGCGAGATGACGCTGGGAATCATGCTCAGGCCAAAGACCGTCCAAAACAGCTTCTCCTTGAAACGAAACGTGAGGCGCTCATACGCATAAGCCGATGTGGAGGCGATCACCAGCGTGAGCAGCACGGTCGCGCCCGACACGAGGAAGGAGTTGAGCACCATGCTGCCAAACGGCGCGGTCGCATTGTTGAGCACAAAATCGTAATTCTGCGTCGTCCACTTGATGGGGATGACGTTGAGGGTCTTGGAAAACCGCTTCATCTCCACGTTGCTCTTGAAGCTGGCGAAGAAGGAGAAGAACAGCGGGGAGAGCCATATGGCGGCAAATACAAACAGGATCAGGGCGAGCAGGAGCAGCTTCCACTCTTTGCGCAGGCGCTGCATCAGCGATGCGCGCGACGGCTTGACAAAACGCATGCTTCATCCCTCCTCATTCTCGCCTCTGCGCATGACTTTAAACTGCACAAGCGACACGCAGAAGACGATCAGCCCCAGTATCAGCGCCATGGACGAGGCGATGCCCGCATTGACGCCCGAACTGCCAAAGCCGCTTTCGGCGATATACTGCATGATCATCTTGTTGGACTGGCGGTTGATGCCGTTGACCACCTCCAGCGTGGGGCCGCCGCCGTTGAACATATCCGGCTGTCCCCAAATGCCGAACTCCGCGATGACGCTGGTGATGATCGTGTATTGCAGCGGAAAGCGGATGGACGGAAGCGTGACATGAATCAGGCGCTGGAAGGCGTTTGCGCCGTCAACCCTGGCCGCCTCCTGCAGCTCCATGGACACGCCCGCCAGCGCGGACTGATAGATGATCAGGTTGCTGCCGCTCCCCCACCACACGGTGATGAGGATCAGGGCGATCCAGTTATACGGCTCCGTGTTGATCCACAGCACTTTCCCCAGTCCCAGCAGGTTATTGACGATGCCGGATCTGGCGTCGAACATGTAGAGCCAGGAGACCATCACCACGGACAGGGACAAAAGCGATGGCAGATAATAGCAGGTTTGCAGCAGCAGCGCCAGCGACAGCGGTACCACGATGCGGAACGGCACGCAGAGGATGACGAACTGAATCGTATTTTGAAGTCCCCAGCGAAGCTGCCAGTAATACATGGATTGGCTGTCGGTCAGCAGCGTCACGTAGTTTTCCAGCCCGACCCATATGGGCGCTTTGCCGAGCGTCCACTTCGTGAAGGAGGCAAAGATGCCCGTCAGGATGGGAAACACGTTGAAGCAGCAGAACACGAGCAGGTGCGGCAGAAGAAAGGCCAACGGTATCCATGCGCCGCGCCGCATCTTTCTGCGCGCTGTGCGTTTCACATCCATCGTTCATCCACCCTTTCCAAAAGGTCAGGCGGGATTCGGCACGCCGGCCGAATCCCGCGCACTGATTGAGGATTCACCTTCACGCGATCCCGTCACTGCGCCTCAATCTTTTCCAGCGTCTGCTTCTCCCAGGCCTGCGCAAATTCTTCCGGCGTCATGCGGCCATAGAGCACTTCCCAGCCCAAGCCGTCCACGACATCAAAGAGGATCTGCGCGTAGGTGTAATCCGGATTGGCAATGCTGTACGCGTTGGCGACGAAGGCCTGCGGCAGCGCCTGATACGCCTCGCTCTGCGCGGTCTCCTTGGAGGCGACGATGGAACCCGCCTGCGCCCAGTCGATGGAGTGCTCATAGAAGTAGTGCATGAACGCCGTGATGGCCTCCTGCTCCTCCTGCGTATAGGCGCGCACGGGCGTCATGAACGCATGGGACGCGCCGAACACCGTCACGTCGTCATCGGCATCCTTCTGCGGCGGCGCGATAAAGCGGTATTCAAAGCCGTATTCGTTGATGGCATTCACGTTCCACGTGCCGCCGGTGTAGAAGATGGCCTCCTCGACGGCAAACGACGTCGCGCCGTCGTCGCCCTCTTCCCAGAGGTAGCCCGCGTCATAGCATTCCTTCCAGACGCCGAGCATCTCCACGGTCGCTTCCTTGTCAAGCGCAAGCGTCGTGCCGTCCTGCGAGGCGTAGGTGCCCGCGAAATCCAGATAGGAATTGAGCAGGTCGTTTCTCGGCCGGCCGCAGGCCAGCACGGAGATGTCCTCCACGCCCTGCTCCTTGAGGCTCGCGCCGACAGCCTTGATCTCATCCCAGGTCACGATGTCGTCGTCAAGCACGTCCGGGCAGTACTGCTCCGCCAGCGCGAGATTCACATACATGCCCCACGTGGGGAAATCCAGCGAGACGCAGTAGCGCTTGCCGTTGTAGTAATTGAGCGTGGCGCAAGCGTCGTGATACTTGTCGATGGCGAAGTCGAACGTCTCACACGCGGCGAGCATGTCGTCCATCGGCTGAATGTAGTTGAGGCCGCAAAGTACGGCACATCGTAGGAATAGGTGACGAACATCTCCGGCAGCGCGGCCTCGTCGCTCATGGCCAGCGCCAGCTTGGTGTACAGGTTCTGCCGTTCGATGGGCACGTGCGTCAGCTTGTATTCGTCCTGCGAGTCGTTGAACGCATCGACGATGGCCGTCATCGTGACGCCATCATCGCCCGTGAACAGCGTCCACATCTCGACGGACACCGGTTCATCTGCGACGGCCGGCATGGCGAAAACCGCCAGCAGCACCAGAACCCATGCGATGGAACATAGCTTTTTCATACGATTCCTTCCTTTCTGATCGGTCTTGTTATTCTCGTTCTATTCCCCCATCTTACGATGGTCAGAATCCGGATCGTCAGGCGGTTCTCCCCGCCTGGCACGCGCTGCCCGCGCCCTGTTTTTACGCTTTATGGACAAATTGCTTTTTGAGAATTTGATCGTTCTGCGAAATATCTAGACATGACAAAGAATAGATGAACTCTGCCCATTGATTCTATGTTTATATTCATATTAAACGGGCATTTCTTCGGGATATCAATGCGCTATACGATGATAAAAATTGACATATCCTATGATTCGGTGTAAGATTAAGCAAAGAAGGAGGCGATGGACTTGCTGCACGTTCTGGAAGCGCAGTGCAACTGGGTGGAACAGCAGGGATTTGAACTGCGCCGAGATGAGGGCATCCCGCATTACATCGTGGCGCAATATCTCTCGCAGATCGAGCTTTATTACGAGAGCACCCGCATGAAAACGCCGCGCGGTTCCATCCTGGTGCTGGAGCCTTACGTGCCGCATGGCTACCACTGCAACGAAGCCCTGCTGCACCACTGGTTCCACCTCGACGGCGACGTTCTGCCGCTTCTTTCGCGCTACGGCATCCAGCCCAACGTCTTTTACCAGCTGGGCAACGCCGAGGATCTCTCCCGGATCTTCGAGCAGATTGCACGCATCTATCACGACAAGGGCTGCTTTCGAGACAACCACCTCGCGCTCAAGGTCGAGGAGCTCTTCGTGTGCATGGGCACGCAGATCCATCTGCAGGCGAGCGCCAGCGATCTGAATTACAATGTCATCAAGCGGCTTCAGGAGCTGCGCTTTCACATTCTGGAGCACCCGGAATACGACTGGTCGGTCGGCGAGATGGCGCGACAGATGTTCCTGAGCGAATCGTACTTCCATCAGCTGTATCGCAAGTGCTTCGGCGTGACGCCCAATCGGGATCTGATCGCCATTCGCATCGAGCGCGCCCGCACCAACCTGATGTGCGGCGCTTCCGTGGCGACCGCCGCCAAGAAGAGCGGCTATGCGAACGTCTATCACTTCATCCGCCAGTTCAAAAAGGTCATGGGCGTCACACCCAACCAATACAAGCACGGAAAGCGCGCCTGACAGCGCGCGGCCTGCACGGCGCACCAACCGTTCGCCCGGCACAGCGGCATCAAAAAAACCTTGCGCGTTTCTCACCAAATCCGCAAGGTTTTGCCTTTTATCTGCTTTCGGTCTTTTCCCGGAGGAAGACATACCGCTCCTCGCTGGAGCGCGCCGGATCAAACCGGTAGTGCAGCCGGTCAAACGCCTGCACGCATGCCGGGTCTTCGATCAGATGCTCCGCCATATAGCGCACCATTTCGCCTCGTGCCATCTTGCACAGGGTGCCCTTCTCCACCACCCTGCCGTCCCGCTCTTCGCCAAGGACGCAGGTGATGAACCGGACGGAATCGGGCAGGTATCGGGAGACGCACAGGCTGTATTCCCTGGAAGCCAGATTGAGGATGCAGTTCGTCTCGGCACACAGATGCGCCGCGATGCGGCCGCCCCAGTAGCTGTACAGGTCGTCCCCTGCCTCGGTCTTCAGCCGTGCCTGCATCTCCAGACGGTACGGCGTCACGCCGTCAAGGGGCTTCAATATGCCGTAAAGCCCGGAGAGGATGCGCACATACGCCTGCAGATAGTCGTATTCCCACCGGGTGAAGACGCCGGGCGCCATGTGCTGATACTGGATGCCTTCGTAGGCCAGGATCGCAGGCGTCAGCCGGGCACGCAGATCCATGTTGGCCAACCGCCCCTCGTTCAGGACAGCGATGGCATCGCTGCACTGCCAGAGCTTCTTGCGCGCATCCGCATCCATGGCGCGCAGCGCATCGGCCAGATGCTGCGCTTCGGGCAGGAACACGGGCAGGTCCCGCCAGGGCAGGCTGTCCGTGTCCACGTTCATCTTCCTGGCCGGGGAGAGGATGATCCGCATGCGCACGCTCCTTCACAGGTTCCTCTGTGGCGGCTGCCGCCTCAAACATGCATCGCTTCACGACTCATTCCCCCGCCAGATAGCGAAGGATATCGGCGGCGTTGGTGTCGGGCTTGACCTTGGGCATGACCTTCTCGATGTTGCCCTGCTCGTCGATGACAAAGGTCGTGCGCACCACGCCCATGCTGACCTTGCCGTAGAGCTTCTTCTCCTGCCAGACGCCGTAGGCCTCGATGGCCTGCCGTTCCGGGTCGGAGAGCAGCACGAAGGGCAGGTCGTACTTCTGCGCGAATTTCAGATGGGAGGCCACGGCGTCCCGGCTGATGCCGATGACCGCCACATTCCGCTTCTTGAACGCCTCGTAGGCGCCGGCAAACGCGCACGCCTGACGGGTGCAGCCGGGGGTATTGTCCTTGGGGTAAAAGTAGACGACCACCTTCCTGCCCAGAAAGTCGGACAGGCGAACGGTGTGGCCGTCCTTGTCCATCAGCGCGAATTCCGGCGCTTTCATGCCCATCGTCAGCATGATTTTTCTCCTTCCATGTTTGTCTCGAAATGCGCCCATCCTCCCGGCGCGTCAGCCGTCCGTCCTGACGGCGATCTTGATGACGCCGTCCAGCCGGTTTTCAAAGACGCGATACGCTTCCTCGATGTCCCTGAGCGCGAAGGTGTGGGTGATCAGCGGCGTGGTATCGATCTGCCCTGCCTCGATCAGCTTCAGGGTTTCGGCGCAGTGGCAGCCGTCCACGCCGCCGGTCTTGAAGGTCAGGTTCTTCCCGTACATCTCCGGCAGGGGCAGCGTCTGCGGGCCATCGTAGAGCGCCACCACCGTGACGACGGCGTTGGGTCTGGCGCAGTCCCACGCCATGCGGAACGTGTCGGGCGCGCCCGCCACCTCCAGCGCCACGTCGGCGCCGCCGTGCTCGGCATGCGCCAGCACATAGTCCTTCAGGCCGTCCGGGGCGGCGGTCAGCACGTCGGGATACTGCCTGCGGACGAACGCCAGCCGTGCCTCGTCGATATCGCAGACGATGATGCGCCTGGGGCGCTTGAGCCGCACGCATTGCAGCGTGCAGATGCCCGTGGGGCCCGCGCCGATGATCAGCACCGTATCCCCTTCCCCGATCTCGGAGATCTGCGCCGCCCAGTAGCCGGTCGCCAGAATGTCGCCCACGAAGAGGGCCTGTTCGTCCGTCACCGCGTCGGGAATCCGGTTCAGCCCCTGATCGGCATAGGGCACGCGGACATACTCCGCCTGTCCGCCGTCGATGCGGCAGCCCAGCGCCCATCCGCCCTGTGGATCGGTGCAGTTGTTGACCCAGCCGTTGCGGCAGAAGAAGCATGCGCCGCAGAATGTCTCCACGTTCACCGTCACCCGGTCGCCGGGCTTGACGCTGGACACGGCGCTGCCCACCGCCTCCACCACGCCCACCATCTCGTGGCCGACGGTGACGCCGGGCACGGCGCGCGGCACGCTGCCGTGCTTGATGTGCAGATCGCTGGTGCAGATGCTGCTCAGCGTCACGCGGACGATGGCATCCCGGTCATCCCGCAGCGCAGGCTTCGGCTTTTCCAGCAGTTGAAACTGTCCCTGCCTGACGTATGTATAGGCCAGCATCGTCGTCTCATCCCCCTGCCTTTTCAACTGTCTATACTATATCACACCGTCCCGGTTTCATCAATACAGGCAAAGCCGGCGGCTTGCACAAGCTGCGCCGGGGCCTGTGACCTGCGAGCGCCATTCGCGCTCTGAAACCGCCGCGCCCATGCTGCAGGCCGGTTGCCCTTATCGCCATCCGGCTCACCCGTAAGCGGGGCCAGACACGCTTTCAGGCTGATCGGCTCTGCCCTCGTCCCTCTGTCTGCGTGACATTGTGCGGAGGCTTTCCTTTGCCTGGCAGCGGGCGAATCTGCGCGCCTTCCGTTGTTTTTGTTCTTTCCCGGATAGTCCGATTCGGGCGCCCGGCGCGCATGCCGAGACATCCGAAAGGCAGGCGAAAAAGCGGCCCCGTCAGTCCCGCATCGCCTTCGGGTCCGGCGAGCGATCTCTTCACGAAATCTGAAGGAAAATTTATCTTGACAATCAGAATTCGCTTCCTTACAATAGGTATGCTCTGGGCGGCAGGCGACCGCGGCCCGGAGAGACTATCGAAAGAAGGGATGCTATTGGAAAGCAAGAAAAGGTTGCCAGCCTGGGTGGTTTTCCTTGTGCTTGCGGGCATTTGCATCATCGGCATCGTGCTGACGGGCGGCCACGGCGAAGGCGAAGACATCAAGGTGATGATGCGCGACGCCGTGCTGCACGACGTCAATCAGGTTCGGATTTTCAACTGGTTGACCGTGACGCCGTCCGTCGTCTCCGCATATGTGGTGACAGCGCTGCTGCTGTCCGCCGCGGTGCTGATTCGCCTGCTGGTCATTCCCCGCTTTACGGAAATGCCCGGCCGATTGCAGATGCTGCTGGAAATGCTCGTGGATACATTCGGCGGCCTGGTGCGCAAGTACAGTCCGCATCGCACCCAACCCATTTTCGCGTACATCTTTGGCGTAGGCATCTATGTGTTTGTCGGCACGTGCTTTGAGCTGCTCGGTTGGCAGGTCGTCTCCACAGCCGGTCACTCCATCGCGCTGCCCGCCCCCCTGGCGGACATCAACGGCGCCATCGCCACCGGCGTCATGTCCTATCTGATGATTCTCACAGGCGGCATCGCCGGCAACGGCGTCAAGGGCATCGGGCTCACGCTCAAGGAGTTCTCGCTGCCCATCTCCATGAGCTTCCGTCTGTTCGGCTCGCTGCTCAGCGGCCTGCTGGTGACGGAGCTGGTGTATGCCTACATCCACCTCTCCTTTGTGCTTCCGGTGGTGGTGGCCGTGATGTTCACGCTGCTGCACGCCCTCATTCAAACCTATGTGTTGACCATGCTCACGGCGCTGTTCTTCGGCGAGGTCTCCGAGCCGCGCGCCGCCCATCAAAAGAAAGGAAGATGATTCTCATGAAGCAGTCTATCAAGCGTATCGTTCTGGTTGTGACCCTGATCCTCATCTGTTCCCTGACCGCGTCCCTGGCCGTGGCCGAAGACGTCGCTGCGCCGGTCGCCGAAGCCGCGCAGGACAACAGCACCAGCGCGAAGGCCATCGCCGCCGGCATCGCCATCGCCGTGGCCGCGCTCAGCGGCGCGCTGGCCATGGGCTGGTCCATCGCCAAGTCTGCCGACAGCATTTCCCGCCAGCCGGAGGCCGCCGGCGAAATCCGCGGCTCTCTGATGCTGGGTCTCGTGTTCGTGGAAACGGTCGTCATTTACGCGCTGATCGTGGCTATTCTGATCGTCTTTGTGCTCTAATGCGCGAAAGGAATGAGAAAAGCATATGCCATTGAACATCAATTTCCAGATGATTTTCCTGCATGCGCTCAATCTGGTGATCCTCGTGGCGGGCATGTACTATATTCTGCTCAAACCCATGCAGAAGTTCATGGATGCACGCGCCCAGAAGTATCAGGCCATGCAGGATGAAGCGCAGGCGCGCCAGGCTGAGGCGGAGAAGCTGTATGCAACCTATGCGCAGCAGCTGCAAAACGCCGATGCGGAGATTCGCGCCCGCAGCGAAGAGGCCATGGCGCAGACGGAGCTGCGGACGCAGGAGATGCTCGACAGCGCCCGCCAGCAGTCCGAAAAGATGCTGGAGAAGGCCCGCGAGGACGCGGCGCGAACGGAAAAGAAGATGCTCCGCCACGCGCAGAGCGAAATCGCCCGCCTGTCGCTGGAGGCCGCGCACAAGCTGATGGACAAGCCGCTGACCCACATGTACGACGAATTCCTCACCGCCGCCGAAGGGAGCGAGGCAAATGGCCGCTCTTAACAGACAAGCTGTCCTCTACAGCGCGCAAAAGCCCAGCGACACGCAGTGGCAGCGCATGGAAGCGTTTTTGCAAAGGCGCTACGACGAGGCCGTCACGCTGTCCTGGACGCAGGACATGTCGCTCAAAAACGGTTTTCGCCTGGAGTGCGGCGACGACATCTTCGACTGGAGCCCAGAGGGCCGTTTCCGTCAGCTCTCCCAGAACCTGACCAGCCTCACCGGCGCCGGGCCGGACATCATTCCGCTCATGCGCGAGACCCTGCACAACTGGACGCCCAAGGCCATGGCGCAGACGGTGGGCAGGGTGCGCGCCGTGCAGGACGGCATCGTGCGCGTCAGCGGCATGGCGGACGTGTTCTACGGCGAGATCCTGCTCTTTGAAAGCGGCGTGCGCGGCATGGTCATGAATCTGGATGAAGACGAGATCGGCTGCATCCTGTTTGACGACGACGCGCTGATCCAGCAGGGCAGCGCCGTCTACCGCAGCGGCCGCGTCGCGGGCATGCCGGTGGGCAACGCCTTCAAGGGCCGCGTGATCGACGCGCTGGGCACGCCCATCGACGGCGGAGAGGCCATCGAGGCCGACGACTACCGCCCCATTGAGCAGCCCGCCCCCGGCATCATCGACCGCCAGCCCGTCAACACGCCGATGGAGACGGGCCTGATGACCATCGACGCCATGTTCCCCATCGGCCGCGGACAGCGCGAGCTGATCATCGGCGACCGGCAGACGGGCAAGACGGCGGTGGCGCTGGATACCATCGTCAACCAGAAGGGCAAGAACGTCGTCTGCATCTACGTGGCCATCGGCCAGAAGACGAGCTCCGTCTCCCAGCTGGTCGAGAACCTGCGCAAGCACGGTGCCATGGATTATACCGTCGTCGTCAGCGCCTCCGCCAGCGCGCCGGCGCCGCTGCAATACATCGCGCCCTACGCCGGCTGCGCGCTGGGCGAGTACTTCATGTACAGCGGCCAGGACGTGCTCATCGTCTATGACGATCTCTCCAAGCACGCGGTGGCCTATCGCGCGCTGAGCCTGCTGCTGGGCCGTTCTCCGGGCCGCGAGGCGTATCCGGGCGACGTGTTCTACCTGCACGCCCGCCTGCTGGAGCGCGCCGCGCACCTGTCCGACGCGCTGGGCGGCGGCAGCATGACGGCGCTGCCCATCGTGGAGACGCAGGCGGGCGACGTCTCCGCCTACATCCCCACCAACATCATCTCCATCACGGACGGACAGATCTTCTTGGACAGCGATCTGTTCTTCTCCGGCCAGCGCCCGGCGGTCAACATCGGCCTGTCCGTCTCCCGCGTCGGCGGCGACGCGCAGACCAAAGCCATGAAGAAGGCCACCGGTTCCATCCGTCTGGATCTGGCGCAGTACCGCGAACTGGAGGTGTTCACGCAGTTCTCCAGCGATCTGGATGAGACCACGCGCATGCAGCTGACCAACGGACAGATGCTCATGCGCCTGCTGCGCCAGAAGCAGTATCATCCCTATCCGCAGCACCAGCAGGTCATCCTGCTGCTGGCCGCGCAGGCCCGCCTCTTCCAGCACATCGCCCCCAAGGACATGGAAGCCTGTGTCCGGAATCTGCTCGCGCATGTGGAACAGACGCAGGGCGTGATCTGCCGCAAGATTGAGCAGACCGGTCTGGCGGACGCGGAGGATCTGGAAAACCTGCGCAGCGCCGCTGCCGCCTTCATGAAGGGGTGAGCGCATGCCCAGTGCCCGTGAAATTCGCGTCCACATGGACGCCATTCGGCAAACGCAGAAGATCACCAACGCCATGTACCTCATCTCCTCGGCCAAGATGCGCAAGGCCAAGCAGGAGTGGGATCAGACGCGCCCGTATTTCGACGCGCTTCGCGCCGAAGTCAAGCGCATCTTCCGCACGGTGGACAACGTGCAGAGCCATTATCTGTACCCCGTCGAGGGCGATCCGCCCATCGAGGGCACGTATGGCTGCCTGGTGATCACGGCCGACAAGGGATTGGCCGGCGCGTACAACATGAACGCCCTGCGGGAAGCGCAGCAGCTGCTCGAACAGCATCCCGACACGAAGCTGTTCGTCGTCGGCGAGTATGGCCGGCAGTACTTCCAGCAGCACCGCATCCCCATCGAGCGCAGCTTTCTGTACACCGCGCAGAACCCCACCATGCAGCGCGCCCGCGAGATCACGCAGGAGCTGCTGGGACGCTATGACCGCGGCGAGCTGGTCAAGGTCTTCGTCGTCTACACGGACATGCAGAACAGCCTGACCGCGACGGCCCGCTCCACCCGCATCATTCCCTTTCACCGCACCGTTTTCTCCGCGCCGACGGAGGAGAAAGCGGTGTTGACCCCCTTTGAATTTGCCCCGTCCGTGACGGCGGTGCTCAACAGCCTGGTGCCCAGCTACGTCTCCGGCTTCATCTACAGCGCCCTGATCACCAGCTTTTGCAGCGAGCAGAGCGCGCGCATGAGCGCCATGAGCGCGGCCAACCAGAACGCCGAGAAGATGCTCGGCGAACTGTCCCTGGCGTACAACCGGGTGCGGCAGTCCGCCATCACGCAGGAGATCACCGAGGTGTCCGCGGGCGCAAAAGCGCAGAAGGAACGCCGCAGGGCGCTGCCCCCGCAAGTCCTGCTGCCAGAAGGAGAAAGACCATGAATATCGGAAATATCGTTTCTGTTGCAGGCCCTGTGGTGGACGTGCGATTTGCGCAGGGCCAGCCGCCCCGCATTCGTGAGGCGCTCAGCGTGCAGGTGAACGGCCAGCGCCGGGTGATGGAGGTCGCCCAGCAGCTGGGCGACAACGTCGTGCGCTGCATCCTCCTCTCCCCCAGCGAGTATTTGAGCCGCGGCATGGAGGTGGAAGCCACCGGCGATATGATTCGCGTGCCCGTGGGCGACGTGACGCTTGGGCGCATGTTCAACGTGCTGGGCGAGCCCATCGACGGCGGCGACGCCTTGCCGCAGGATCAGCTGCGCTGGGGCATCCATCACACGCCCCCGTCGTTTGCCCAGCAGAACGCGTCCATTGAGATCCTGGAGACGGGCATCAAGGTGATCGACCTGCTGGAGCCCTACGCCAAGGGCGGCAAGATCGGCCTGTTCGGCGGCGCGGGCGTGGGCAAGACCGTGCTCATTCAGGAGCTGATTCACAACATCGCCATGGAGCACGGCGGCTACTCCGTCTTTACCGGCGTCGGCGAGCGCAGCCGCGAGGGCAACGACCTGTGGAACGAGATGCAGCACAGCGGCGTGGCCGACAAGACGGCGCTCGTCTTTGGCCAGATGAACGAGGCCCCCGGCGTGCGCATGCGCGTGGCACTCACGGGCCTGACCATGGCCGAGTACTTCCGCGACCGGGCGCACAAGGACGTGCTGCTGTTCATCGACAACATCTTCCGCTTCATCCAGGCGGGCAGCGAGGTCTCCACGCTGCTGGGCCGCATGCCCTCCGCCGTCGGCTATCAGCCCACGCTGGCCGCCGAGATGGGGCAACTGCAGGAGCGCATCACCTCCACCTGGAACGGCTCCATCACCTCCGTACAGGCCGTGTACGTGCCCGCCGACGACCTGACCGACCCCGCCCCGGCCACCACGTTCACGCATCTGGACGCCACCACCGTGCTCAGCCGCCGCATCGCGGAGCAGGGCATCTATCCCGCCGTGGATCCGCTGGCCTCCACCTCCCGCATTCTGGAGGAGGACATCGTGGGCGCTGAGCATTACCGCGTGGCCCGCAAGGTGCAGGAGACGCTGCAAAAGTACAACGAATTGCAGGACATCATCGCCATTCTGGGCATGGATGAGCTCAGCGAGGAGGACAAGCGGGTCGTGCTTCGCGCGCGCCGCGTGCAGCGCTTCCTCTCTCAGCCCTTCCATGTAGCGGAAAAGTTCAGCGGCATCCCCGGCCGGTATGTCTCCCGCGCGGACACCATCCGCGGCTTCGCGCAGATCGTGGACGGCGAGCTGGATCACGTGCCGGAGGCCGCGTTCTTCAACGCCGGCACCATCGAGGACGTGCTGGCCGCTGCCGAGAAGATGAAGGAGACGGACGCATGACGCTGTTCAATCTGCACATTCTGGCAGCCGACCGCGTGTTTTACGAGGGGGACTGCCAGTCCCTGATCGTGCCCACGCTCTTCGGGCAGTACGGCGTGCTGGCGCGCCACCGCAATGTGATCACCTCCGTCGTGCCCGGCAAGCTCATCTTCCGCGACGCGCAGGGGCATGAGCACATCGCCGCCGTGGCCGAGGGCATGCTCAAGGTGGAAAACAACGAGGTGCTCGTGCTGGTGGACTCCGCCGAGCGGCCCGAAGACATCGACGCCATCCGCGCCCAGCGCCGCGCCGATGAGGCCCGGGAGATCATGCTGCAAAAAAAGAGCCGGGAGGAGTACCGCCTGGCCCAGGGCACGTTGGCGCGCGCGCTCAACCGGCTGCGCGTCAAGGGGCACAAGACGCCGATCAACTGAGCGCTGTGGTCTTCCGCATACCATGTAGAAGGCGATACAGAAAAAACGCGGTGCGGCGTGTGAACTGTTCTGCGCCAAACGGACAGTGAAAGAGCCCCTGATCGCAGCACATCTCAGCCGAACGCAGCGTATCGCGTTCGGCTGTTTGATTTTCTCCCTGCTGCCCAGCCGCTTGATGCCGTCGTCGTAGCATGGATTGTGGGGCATCACAATCATGATGCCCCACGTTTCTGTGTTCAAATGTAGAAAGCCGCGCTATTGATACAGCCTCAACTTCTGAATGAGCGCCTGCCGGGTGCGCGCGGTTTGAATGGCATCCCTCAGCCGAACCTTCTTTCTCTTGCCGGTCAGGACGCGCACATACCGCTGCGCCGCAAAGTAGATGCAGAATGCAGGAATCCACAGCGGACTCCTGGCCCAGGGGTATGTCGCGCGAACCCTTTTGCGGACGTAGCGATAGTAGTTGCCAAGTATATTCCAGCCCATACCCTCGCCCGCCGTCTTCGCATTCATCATGACGGCTCCAACCGCGTGCTCCGCGGCCCGGTCATTGAAACTGCCCGCCGAAAACGCATCCGCCATGACCGCGGCTGCAAGTTCCTGCGGCACATCCCGCGTCCATTCGCGCTGCGGCACGCCCAGAAATACCTCGCATCCCCGCGTTACGATCTGTGCGTAATGCAAAAGACCGCAATTCTCCAGCACCTGAAGCAGCTCCTGTTCCTGCGCGGCCTCGATGGTCTGTATCGCCGCGGCCCAATCAGCGATCTGGCGCATACCGATCCCCGATGTGCACATATGCCGCTCCATATGCGCCAACAGGGAGATCATCTGATACGCGCCGGTCAGCACAGGGATCTGGCGTCCTTGAAATGTCCTCATCTGTGCCGACTGAAGCGCCTCCGCCATGTACGCCTTCGCAAACCGCCCCTTCTGCGTATCGGGAAACACCGACGCGGCGCGATGCAGTTCCACCGTTGCATCCATTCGAGAGAAGCAGTCGTGCATCTCTGTCGTATGATCCAGGGCAAACCCCATCTCCGTCAGCGTTTCAGACGCGGCCGTCATGTCGCACTCGTTGACAAGAACATCAATATCGCCGGGAACGCGAAGCTCCGGATGCGGATAGCGCATGGCCACGCTTGCGCCCTTGAGCACGGCGCACGGGATATTCCTTTCGCCCAGCTTCCGCACGATCTCCGCCAATACCGGCAGAATGCGCTCCCACTGCATCGCGGAGGATATCGCCGCGCTGCGGGCCGCCGAGACGATCTCTTCGGGCACGCCGGACAGGCGCTTCAATCCGGGATACAGCAGCGCCGTCAGCACCTGCCTGTCTGCTTCGGCCAGCACGTGCTGCCAGTCAACGGCCGCCGCATCGATTTCAGGCTCCTTGTCAAACAGCTCCCAGGCCAGCAGCCTCAGCAGCGCTTGAATGTTGCGGTCTTCCAATGCGAATGACATGTCCTGTGACTTTCCTTCCGATTCGTCATTTTATGGTTGTGCTACCTTATCTGGTTGCCGCACACTTCTACATTGTCTGTTCGCAGAGCTGGGAAGTTTCCCAAATGCGAAAGTCCTCTCAGCGCTGCCGAAGGCTCTGTTCGATGGTCATGTTGTCGGTCGTCATATGCGTTTCGCTCCCCTGAGGTTTGATGTCGTCAAGACG
>CALVKT010000061.1 GCA_944333055.1 uncultured Clostridia bacterium | reverse complement strand
CGACGGACGTGACCGGCAACATCAAGCTGCCGGAGGGCGTTGAGATGGTCATGCCGGGCGACAACGTGGACATGGAGTGCACGCTGATCACCCCGATCGCCATGGAAGAGAAGCTGCGCTTCGCCATTCGTGAGGGCGGCCGTACGGTCGGCTCCGGCGTCGTCACCAAGATCTTCGAGTAATCGACGTTCGACGACTGCGTTCAAAGCATCGGCGAGTCCCTTCGGGGACTCGCTTTTTTTGATGCGCGGCGCGCGCTTCAGGCGCTGCGCTTGTGAAAAGCTTGCGCATATTGGGCGAGGTGCGCGGATTGCGGGCCGGCTTTTTGTCGCCGCAAAGGGCCTGATGGGCCGGCGCGCACTTGCCAAATGGGATAAAATCGTCTACAATGGAAAATGTATCATTGTGGCGGTCTGCCCGCCGGAAGAGTACGGACTACATGACAGGAAGCGAGGCGGATGGATATGAGCAGGTTGTCCTATATGCTCCGGCGCGCCATGAAGATGGACTACGCCGCCATGCTCAAGACCGCGAACATGCTCCATCGCAAGACCGGCAAAAGCCGCGTCTGGCTCTTGCAGGACATGATCAAGTGCGCGGCGCGCTACAATGCGGGCTACGTCGATTACAAGATCGCAGAGATGTACCGTCTCAGCGACGCGCAGCGCGCCACGCAGATCACCCGCGGCATCTCCAACGGCATCGTGGCGCGGATGAACGACAAGAAGTTCTGGCACTTTTTTGACGACAAGACCGAGTTCAATACGCTCTTCGCCGCGCAGGTCAGGCGCGGCTGGCTGAACTTCGCCGAGGCGACCGAGGCGCAGTTCGCCGAGTTCCTCAAGGGGCGCGGCGACATCATCTGCAAGCCCATCGACGGCAGCAGCGGCCGGGGCATCTGCAAGTGCACGCCGGAGGAATACGCCGATCCCCACGCGCTCTACGCGCGCCTGAAGGAGGCGGGCATCGGCATCGTGGAGGACAAGGTCATCCAGCATCCGGATATCTCCGCGCTGTGCCCCACGTCGGTGAACACCATCCGCGTGGCGACGCTGCTGGGCGACAAGAAGGAGGGCATCGTCTACGCCTACATCCGCATCGGCAACGGCAAGGTGATGGACAACGTGGACTGCGGCGGCATGGCCGCGCCGGTGGACATCGACACCGGCGTGATCAGCGGCGTGGGCGCGGACAAGAGCGGCGGCGTCTTTGAGACGCACCCGATGACCGGCACGCGCATCCCCGGCACGCAGATTCCCTTCTGGGAGGAGGCCAGGGCGATGTGCCTTGAGGCCATGCACGTCGTGCCGCAGGTGCGCTTTGTCGCCTGGGACGTGGCCATCACGCCGGAGGGGCCCGTGTTCATCGAGGGCAACTCCTTCCCCAGCCACGCGATCCCGCAGTTCGCGGCGCACTTCCCGGACGGCATCGGCATCCTGCCGCGCTTTGAGGAGTTCATCGACCTATGATCTGCACGCTCTGTCCACGGCGCTGCGCCGCCGAGCGCACGCCGGAGGCCGGGCGCGGTCTGTGCGGCGTGGGCACGCTGCCCAGGGTGGCGCGCGCGGGGCTGCACATGTGGGAGGAGCCGTGCATCAGCGGCACGCGCGGCAGCGGCGCGGTGTTCTTCTCCGGCTGCGGCCTGCGCTGCGTCTTCTGCCAGAACGAGGCTATCAGCCACGGCGGCGTGGGCGAGGCGGTGAGCGTTCGGCGGCTTTCGGAGATATTCGCCGAGCTGGAGGCGCAGGGCGCGCACAACATCAACCTGGTGACGGCGGCGCAGTTTGCGCCGCAGGTCGTGCAGGCGCTTGAGATCTACAAGCCGCGCATCCCGATCGTCTACAATTCCAGCGGATACGAAAGCATCGAGACGCTGCGCATGCTGGAGGGGTATGTGGACGTCTACCTGCCGGACTTCAAGTACATCGATCCGCAGATGGCCGGGCTGCTCTCCGGCGCGCCGGATTATCCGGAGGTGGCCATGGCGGCCATCGGCGAGATGGTGCGCCAGAGCGGACCGGCCGTCTACGACGAGGAGGGCATGATGCTGCGCGGCACGCAGATCCGGCATCTGGTGCTGCCGGGGCTGACCGGCGACGCCATGCGGATCCTCACACGGATCGCCGAGAGCTTTCCCGGCGTGCCGGTCTCGCTGATGGGCCAATACGTGCCCTTCGGCAAGGCGCTTCATATGCCGGGGCTTGACCGCAGGCTCCGCAGGAAGGAATATGCCCGCGTGCTGGCGCACATGGAGGCGCTCGGCCTGCCCGGATACCGGCAGGCGCTGGACGCGGCGAGCGAGGCGTTCGTGCCGGATTTTGACGGCACGGGCGTGACAGGACAGGAGGAAAAGTGATGATTAGAAAGACGAAGATCGTCTGCACGCTGGGCCCGGCGAGCGACAACGAGGAGATGGTCGGCGCGCTGATGGACGCGGGCATGAACGTGTGCCGCCTGAATATGTCCCACGGCTCCTACGAGGAGCAGGCGGCGCGCATCGAGCGCATCAAGCGCCTGCGCGCGGAGAAGAACATCCCGGTGGCCATCCTGCTGGACACCAAGGGCCCGGAGGTGCGCACCAAGACGCTGGCCGCCGGCAAGGTGGAGCTGGCCGCCGGGCAGGAGTTCGTGCTCACCAGCCGCGAGGTGGCGGGCGACGAGCACGAGGTCTCCATCACCTATCCGCGCATGGCGGAGCTGGTGGGGCCGGGCACGCGCGTGCTCATCGACGACGGCCTGCTGGCCATGAACGTGCTGCGCGTGGACAACGGCACGGACATCGTCTGCTGCGTGGTCAACGGCGGCGTGCTGGGCAACCGCAAGGGCATCTCCGTGCCGGACGTCGATCTGCAGATGCCCTCCATCGGCGAGAAGGACCGCGCCGACATCCTCTTTGGCATCGAGCAGGGCATCGACATGATCGCGGCGTCCTTCGTCTGCCGCGCCAGCGACGTGCTGACCATCCGCAAGCTCTGCGACGACAACGGAGGCAGCCACGTCAAGATCTACGCGAAGATCGAGAACCGCATGGGCGTGGACAACTTCGAGGACATCCTCAAGGTCTCCGACGGCATCATGGTCGCCCGCGGCGACCTGGGCGTGGAGGTGGACATGGAGGAGGTGCCCGTGCTGCAAAAGTCGTTCATCAAGCGCTGCAACGTGGCGGGCAAGCCGGTCATCACGGCCACGCAGATGCTCGACTCCATGATCCGCAACCCGCGCCCCACGCGTGCGGAGGCCAGCGACGTGGCCAACGCCATCATCGACGGCACGGACGCCATCATGCTCTCCGGCGAGACCGCCGCGGGCAAGTATCCGGTGGAGGCCGTCAAGACGATGGTGCGCATCGCGACCTACATCGAGCAGCAGAAGGATCAGGACTTCCGCGCGCTCAACCCGGAGAACATCCGCGACGCCACGGCGCACACCGTCGCCAACGCCGTCTCCTACTCCTGCTGCCTGATGGCCGAGCACCTGAACGCCACGGCGATCATCACGCCCAGCAATTCCGGCTCCACGGCCCGCATGGTCGCGCGCTTCCATCCGGACTGCCCGATCATCGCCCCGACGCCCAGCGAGCACGCGTATCATCAGCTCGGCCTCACCCGCGGCGTCATCCCGGCGCGCATGGCCGTGCAGGAGGACACCGACGCGATGATCGACGTGGCGGTCGAGGTCGCCCACAGCGCCGGCCTGGTCAGGACGGGCGACGTGGTCATCGTGGTGGCGGGCGTGCCGGCGGGCGTGTCCGGCACGACGAACCTGATCAAGGCGCACATCGTGGGCAACGTGCTGCTGCGCGGCATCGGCGTGGGCGAGGGCAAGGTCAGCGGCCACGTGTGCAACGTGACGACGCTGGCGGATCTGGAGAGCGACTTCAAGGAGGGCGACATCATCGTCGCCAAGATGACCACCCGCGAGATGCTCCCCTACATGCGCAAGGCGGCGGCCGTCATCGTGGAGAGCACGGACGAGAACTGCCACGCCTGCGTCACCTGCCAGGCGCTGGGCATCCCGCTGTTCATGGACCGCACGGGCCTGCCTGTGCACATGCTCAAGAGCGGCATGGTCATCACCGTGGACGCGGATTCGGGCTTCGTGCTCAACGGCATCGTGCACTGACCGGCGCGCAAGCGCTTGAAACCGCCGCGAGGCGAAGGGGGCTCAAGGGGCACGGAGAACCCCATGGAAGCGCCCTGCGAGGCGGGCAAAGCGTGCATTCAGGGCGAGCAGCGCGCGCCTCTTTGGGCGCACATGGGAAGAAACCCGCCGGGCGGACGACGACGTCGTCCGCCTCTTTGCATAACTGGAGCGCAAAATGCAGGTTTTTATGCTTTTCCCCTTGCCCTGTAGGCGCAAATCGGGTATGCTAGTTGTAGAAGCTCGACAGGAGCGGGAGGAGAAATATGTTCTTTTATTACGATCCGACGTATCTTTTGCTGATTCCCGGTCTGCTGCTGGCGCTCTTTGCGCAGATGAAGGTCAGCAGCACCTATAACCACTGGAAGCGCGTGCCCTCGCGCGCGCGCATGACGGGCGCGCAGATCGCCCGCCGCATCCTGGACGCCAACGGCTGCGCGGACGTGCGCATCGAGCGCGTCTCCGGCACGCTGACCGACCATTACGACCCGCAAAACGGCGTGCTGCGCCTGTCCGCCGAGGTCTACGCGTCCGACTCCATCGCGGCGCTGGGCGTGGCGGCGCACGAGGCGGGCCACGCCATCCAGGACGCGAAGGACTACGCGCCGCTGCGCATCCGCGCGGGCCTCGTGCCGGTGGCCAACATCGGTTCGGGCATGGCGATTCCGCTGTTCGTGCTCGGCCTGCTGATGAGCTGGGAGCCGCTCACGCGCATCGGCATCTTCTGCTTCGCGTTCTCGGTGCTCTTCTATCTGGTGACGCTGCCGGTGGAATTCAACGCCAGCCGCCGCGCCGTCGCGGTGCTTTCAAGCGGCTACCTGCCCGACGACGAGGTCAAGGGCGTCAAGGCGGTGCTCTCCGCCGCGGCGCTGACGTACGTGGCCGCCGCCCTGCAATCGCTCTTGCAGCTTCTGCGGCTGATTCTGCTTTCCAACTGGCATCGAAGGAACGACTGAGCGAAGGGACGATTGAGGCGCATGTCCTATTCATCGGATACCAAGGAGGAGCTCTGCCGGCTGGAGCCGGAGAGCGTGTGCTGCCTGCTCGCGGAGCTCAGCGGCATCGTCTCGGCCGCCGGTTCGGTGATCTACCGCGCGGGCGGCCGCAGGCGGCTGTCCATCGAGACGGAGAACGCGGCGGTCGCGCGCCGGGCGTTCCGGCTGCTGCGCGATGTGTTCGACGTGCAGCCGGAGCTCATCACGCTCAGGCGCGCGCGCCTGGGCGGGCGCAGCGCGCACCGCATCGAGATCGCCGGGGACGAGGCCGCCTTCGTGCTGGAGGGCTGCGGCATCGCCGTCGCCCAGCGCCGGGGCGTCCCGCGCGAGGTGACGGTGCGCAAGTGCTGCCGGATGGCGTTCCTGCGCGGCGTGTTTCTGGCCTGCGGCTCGGTGACCGACCCGCAGAAGGAATATCACCTGGAGTTCGTGCTCGCCGACGAGGCGTTCGCCGCCGCCCTGCAGCGGCTGATCGCGCGCTTCTCGCTGGAGGCGCACCGCGCGCGCCGGCGGCAGATGACGCTCGTCTACCTCAAGGGGCAGAGCGCCATCTCGGACATGCTGAGCATCGTGGGCGCGCAGCACGCGCGCTTTGAGATGGAGGACGTGTGCATCCGCAAGGAGCTGCGCAACAACGCCAACCGCGCCACCAACTGCGACAGCGCGAACATGGAGCGCGCGGTGGCCGCCTCCGCACGGCAGATCGAGGCCATCGAGCGGCTGCTGGCCGCCGTGGGCGGGCAGAGCCTGCCGCCAGCGCTCCTGCAGACGGCGAAGCTGCGGCTGGCGAACCCGGAGGTGTCGCTGGAGGAGCTGGGCAAGCTCTGCGACCCGCCCGTGGGCAAGAGCGGCGTCAACCACCGGCTGCGCAGGCTGGAGCGCATGGCCGCGGAGATCGACAGCGCCGGAAGCGGCGCATGAGAAAGGACGTGGAATATGGAACTGACGGTACGCGTAAAGCTGGGAGGCGCGCCGACGGCGCGCATGGCGGCGCACACGGCGGACAGGATGGCCGCCTACAAGTCGCAGGTGCTCCTGCGCAGGGACGATGTGACGGTGAACGCCAAGTCGCTGATGGGTCTGGTCTCGCTGCGCCTGCAGGAGGATGCGGCCGTCACCATCATCGCCATCGGCGAGGACGAGGCGCAGGCCGTCTGCGAGATGAGCCGCCTGCTCGGAAACTGAACCCTTGACAGCACGTTAAAAATTGCCTATAATGACATCAGCAATCATAGCGCCCCGCACCCGGTGTCGTGCGGGGCGCATTTTGACATATGGGGTGATGTCATGAGGGAGAAAAACCGTGCGACGGCGTGCGTGTGGGCGGCATGCCTGCTCGCCGTCATCGCCGTGTTCGCCACGGGCGTATTGAATCGCGGCAAGATCTGGCCGGACGTGCCGCTCGACTTTGCGGATGCGCGCAGCGAGCGGCGCATCGGGGACGGCGACGCCTACGGCGTCATGAGCGGCGGCCCATACTACGACCTGATGCCCGGCGTATACCGCATCAAGTGGCAGATCGACGGGGACGGGGACAACCGCATCCACCTGCAATGCAGCAACGATGCGCAGATTGTCCCCGCCGTCATCGATACGCAGGCCGGCGTCTTTGAGGACGAGGCGGTCTTTGAGGTGAAGGAGCCCGCGCACAGCTTCTCCATCGCCGTGGAGTTCGCCTCCGGCACGCAGATGCAGGTGTACAACATCCGCCTGTACACGCCTGAATATACGGATCACGCGTTCTCCTTTGCGGCCTTGGCGATCCTGCTGGCCCTGTGCATGACGGCGCAGCTTCGCGGCTGGTGGACGCCCCGGCGCGTACAGACCGCGATCGTGCTGGCGCTGTGCGCGCTGCTGGTGAGCGCGGCGTATCTTCAGGAGGACCACGTGTCGGGCATCGACACGCAGTTCCACGCGGCGCGGCTGTGCAACCTCGCCGACGGACTTCAAAGCGGGCAATTCCCCGTGCGCGCGGGCGGCTTCTCCTACAACGGCTACGGCGCGCTCACGTCGGTGTTCTATCCGGATGCGCTGCTCTATCCCTTCGCGCTGATGCTGCTGGGCGGCGCGTCGGTCGCCTATGCGCTCAACGCGGCGGCCATCGCCATCCACGCGGCGACGGCGGCGCTGTCCTATGCGTCCTTCAAGCGCCTTTTGGGCGACAGGCAGCAGGCGCTGTGCGCGGCCGTCGTCTACGTGCTCTCCATGCACAGGATGACGGGCATGTACTGGCGATACGCGCAGGGCGAGATGCTGGCCATGGCCTTCCTGCCGCTGTTCGTGCTGGCGCTCTACGAGCTGCTCTGGCGCGACAGCGCGCGCTGGCCGCTGCTCGCCGTGAGCGCCACGCTCATCTTCAACAGCCATGTGGTGACGACCGTGCTCTGCGCGCTGCTCGCCGCCGGCTGCTGCGCGCTGCGCCTGCCCGCGCTCGTGCGCCAGCGGCGCTTCGTGCCGCTCTTCAAGGCGTGCGCGCTGACGCTGCTGCTGGGCGCGCACCGGCTCGTGCCGATGCTCACCAGCTACCTGACCGGCGTGACGACGTCGGTCAACCAGTTGGACTTCGGCTACACCGCGCTGAGCGTGTCGGAGCTGCTGGGCAGCATCGACGGCATGGGCGCGTCGCTGATTTTCGGCGCGGCTGCGTTTGCGTTCACGGCGGCGGAAACGCGGCGCGAGGAAGACGGCGCCGGCTGGCTGTGCCTGTTCGGGGGCGCCGCGTGCATGGTGCTGAGCACCGAGCTGATCCCGTGGGATCACGTGGTCAAGGTGATGCCCGTTCTGGCCAGCGCGCTGCAATTCCCGTGGCGGTTTCAGGTGCTGGGCACGGTGCTGCTTGCCGCATGCGCGGGCGCGGGCTTTGCGCGGCTCTTTGGCGGCAGCCGCGCGGGGCTGATGACGCTGATCCTGGCGGCGCTGTGCGTGCTGCCCTTTGAGCAGGCGATGCACCCCGATCAGACGCCGCTCGCCTTCGGGCAGGGCGCAAACGCCTACATGGCGTACCCGGAGTATCAGCTGGCGGATACGGATATCCATCAGACCCGCAGCCGGGAGGTCGTGCTCGACGGAGACGTGCGCCTGACGCAGTACGTCAAGGATGGCACGCGCGTCACCGCGCAGGTGGAGGCGGAGGGCGGGGGAACGGTCTCCCTGCCGCTGTTCGGCTTTGACGGCTACGCGGCGACGCTCGACGGCGCGCCCATCGCCTGGATGCGCGGGGAGAACAACCGCCTGACGGTGAGCCTGCCCGCGGGCGCGTCCGGCACGCTGCGCGTGTGGTTTGCGGGCAAGGGCGTCTGGCGGGCGGCGGACACGGTGTCGCTGATCGCGGCGGCGGGCATGGTGATCTGCCGGATGCACAACACGCGGATGAGGAAGAAGAGGGAACAAGCATGAAAAGCAATGCGGGATGGAAGAAGGAGCTTTGTGTGGCGGCGCTCGTGCTGGCGCTGATCGCGCTCGTGTTTGCCACGGGCGCGCTGGACAGGCAGCGCGTCTGGGAGGACCTGCCGCACCGGGAGATGCGCTTTCCCAACGGGCTGACGCGGGACATACAGGCGGGCGACGCTTACGGCGTGATGAGCGAGGGGCCGGGGCTGACCCTGCCGGCGGGCACGTACCGCCTCAAGTGGCGGGCGGAGTGCGACGGCGACAACCGGATGATCATCACCTCGGAGAACGACGCGGTCGCCGTGCCGGGCGAGGTGACCATCCACGCCAACGGCTGGGACGACGAGATCTACTTCACGCTGGAGTCCGCGGCGGAACGACTGGAGATTCAGGTGATGTTTGAAAGCGGCACCTACCTGAACATTTGGGATATCCGGCTGTATTCGCCGATGTACTGCGACCATGCCTTCACGTTCGCCTTCGCCGCAGCGGCGCTCTACGCGCTCTGGCTGCTGCACCGGCGCGGTCATTTGACGCCCGAACGGCGCGGGCGGCTGATCCTCATCGGGCTGGCCGTGCTCATCGCCAGCGCGCCGTCGCTCAAGCAGACGGTCAGCCTGGGCCACGATTCGAGGTTCCACCTGATGCGCCTGTGCAACCTGGCCGACGGGCTGGCGCAGGGGCAGTTTCCCGCGCGCATCGGCGGCTATTCCTACAACGGCTACGGCGCGATCACATCGGCGTTTTATCCGGACGTCTTCCTCTACATTCCGGCGCTGATGATGAACGCCGGCGCAACGCTGCAATACGCGGCGAACGTGCTCTTCGCGGCGGTCAACATCGCCTCCGCGCTCACCATGTACGCGGCGGCCAGACGGATATTCCGGGAAAGCTGGACGGCGACGTGCGCGTCGATCCTCTACACGCTGTCCATCTACCGCATCACGGACGTGTATTCGCGCTATGCGGTGGGCGAAATGCTGGCGATGGTCTTCCTGCCGCTGTTCCTGCTGGGGCTCTACGAGGTGATCTGGGGCGAGAAGCGCCGCTGGCCGCTGCTGTGCGCGAGCGCCGCGTGCATCTTCCTGTCGCATCTGCTCTCCACGCTCATCTGCGCCGTGTCGGCTGTGGCCGTCTGCGCGCCGTGCATCGTGAAGATCGTGCGGGAACGCCGGCTGGGCGCGATCGTCAAGGCGGGCGCCCTGACGGCAGTGCTCTGCCTGTTCCAGCTCGTGCCGTTCTTCCTGTACAGCATGCAGGGCATCGGCGCGCAGGATCTGGTCGGCACGCCGATCGACTGGGGCTCCATCGCCCCGGCGCAGCTCCTGCTGATGGGCGAGGGCAACAGCACCGTGCCGGCGGATGAAGACCTGACGTACTTCTCGCTGGAGATCGGCTTCCCGCTGCTGCTGGCGGCGGCGCTGGCGCTGTATGCGGCGGCGACGGCGCACGAGCGCACGCGCGATCATCGCACGGCGGTGATCCTGGTGCTGGCGGGTGCGCTGTGCGCATGGATGACGACGACGTTCTTCCCCTGGCATTACGTGCGCGTGCTGACGCATAACCTGTGCGACTATCTGCAATTCCCATGGCGGCTGCTCATGATCACGTCGCTCTGCTTCGCGCTGGCGGGCGGATACGGCTGCGTGCGCTTTGCGCGCGGCCACGGCGAGCAGGCGGCGGCGCTGATGCTGGCGCTGGCGGCGCTGTGCGCGCTGCCCACGCTCAGCGGCGAGACGCGCAACGATTCCTACATTCCCTACGGCGAGACGGTGAGCTCCAGGCAGCTGTATTACACCGAATACCTGCTGCCGGACACGGACATCGAGCAGATTGCGGACGTCGGCGTGCACACCGGCGGCGACGTGTCGCTCACCGGGTATCACAAGCTGAGCACGACCGTCACCGCGCAGGTGGAGGCGCGCACGGATGCGACGGTCTCCCTGCCGCTCTTCGGCTTTGACGGCTACCGCGCGACGGTGGACGGGCAGGAGATGGCGGTCTCCCTGGGCGAAAACAACCGCCTGACGGTCAGCCTGCCTGCGGGCACATCCGGCGCGCTGCGCGTGTGGTTTGCGGGCAAGGGCATCTGGCGGGTGTCGGACGCGGTCTCGCTGGCGGCGCTGGTGGCATGCCTCGCCTGTGGACTGCGCCGCGCGTGCATGAAGAGAAAGAAGGAGCGGGCATGAAACGGAGCGCAGGCTGGAAAAAAGAGCGGATCGTGGCGGTGCTGGCGCTGGCGCTGACCGTGCTCGTGTTCGCCACGGGCGCGCTGGACAGGCAGAAGGTCTGGGAAGACATGCCCTACACGTCCCTGCGCTTTGAGGGCGGCATGACCCGGCGCGCGGATGCGGGCGACGCCTATGGCGAGATGAACGACGGGCCGGGGCTGAACCTGCCGGCGGGCACGTATCGCCTCAAGTGGGTGACGGACGGGGACGGCGAGAACAGCCTGCGCATCACGACGGACAACGGCGTGCAGGCGGAGCCCGACGTATTCCGCTCGCCCGCGGGCGAGACGTACGGCGAGGCGGCGTTTACGCTTCCCGCCGCCGCCGAAGGGCTGGACATCCGGGTTGTCTTTGAGGAGGGCACGTTCCTCAAGGTGATCGATGTCTCGCTGCAAAGCCCGGCGTACCGCGACCATGCGTTCACGCTGGCCTTCGCCGTGCTGGCGCTGTATGCGCTCCGGCTGATGCACCGGCGCGGCGCGCTCACGCCCGAACGGCGCGGAAGGCTGATCCTCATCGGTCTGGCCGTGCTCATCGCCAGCGCGCCGGCGCTCAAGGACACGGTGGGCGTCGGCCATGACACGGTCTTCCACCTGACGCGCCTGTGCAACCTGGCCGACGGGCTGGCGCAGGGGCAGTTCCCCGTGCGCATCGGCGGCTACACGTACAACGGCTACGGCGCGATCACGTCGGTCTTCTATCCGGACGTCTTCCTCTACGGCTCGGCGATTCTGATGAACCTCGGCGCGTCGCTGACGTACGCGATCAACGTCTACTTCATCGCCGTGAACATCGCCTCCGCGCTCGCCATGTACTATGCGGCCAGGCGGATGTTCGGCGACGCGTGGGCGGCGACCTGCGCGTCCATCCTCTACACGCTGAGCATCTATCGCATCTCGGACGTGTTCACGCGCTGCGCGGTCGGCGAGATGACGGCCATGGTCTTTTTGCCGCTGTTTCTGCTGGGGCTCTACGAGGTCGTGCTGGGCGACAGGCGGCGCTGGCCGCTGCTCTCGGCGAGCGCGGCGTGCATCTACCTCTCGCACATGCTCTCCACGCTCATCTGCGCGGCGACGGCGGTCGCCGTCTGCGCGCTGTGCATCGTAAGCATCGTGCGCGAGCGGCGGCTGGGCGCGATATGCAAGGCGGCGGCGCTGACCGTCTGCCTGTGCGCGTTTGAGCTCGTGCCCTTCCTTGACTACAGCGCGCAGGGCATCGGCGCGCAGGAGCTGGCCAAGGACCCGGCGGACTTCGCCATCGCCCCGGCGCAGCTCTTCCTGCTGGGCGAGGGCGAGCTGAGCGTGGACCCGAAGGACACGACGCTCGCCACGTTCGCGCTGGAGATCGGCTTGCCGCTGCTGCTGGCGGCGGCGCTGGCGCTCTACGTCGCGGCGACGGCGAAAAAGCGGAACGAGCAGGACCGGCTGTGCGTGCTGCTCGTGGCGGCGGGCTGCGCGTTTGCCTTCATGGCGACGACGCTCTTCCCGTGGGACGCCGTGCGCACGCTCACGCGCGGGCTGTCCAATTACCTGCAATTCCCGTGGCGCCTCCTGATGATGACGGCGCTGCTCTTCGCGCTGGCGGGCGGCTGCGGCTGCGCGCGCTTTGCGCGCGGCCACGGCGAGCAGATGGCGGCCGCGCTGCTGGCGCTGGCGGCGCTGTGCGCGCTGCCCACGCTCACCGATGAGACGCGCAACCCGGACGCCGTCGCCTTCGGCGAGACGGTCAGCCCGCACCTGCAATACACCGAATACACGCTGCCGGGCACCGATCCGGAGATCACGCGCGAGCAGGATGTGCGCATCGAGGGCGACGCGACGCTGACCGGCTACCGCAAGCAGAGCACGCAAATCACCGCGCAGGTGGAGGCGCGCACGGACGCGACGATCGCCCTGCCGCTCTTTGGCTACGACGGCTACCGCGCGACGGTGGACGGGCGAGAGGCGGCGGTCGGGCTGGACGCGGACAACCGGCTGACGGTATCCCTGCCCGCGGGCACGGCGGGCGCGCTGCGCGTGTGGTTTGCGGGCAAGGCGAGCTGGCGCGCTGCGGAGGCCGTGTCGCTGACGGCGGCCGCGGGGGTGATCGCGCTCGCCGTGCGCCGCCGCAGATGTGAGCGAAAATCAGGTTTGCCGGCTTGATCGGTGAAAGATATTCAAGTGAGCGAACAAAACCGCTCACTTTTTCTCGCTAAACCGCTTGACACGGGCCATCGTGCGTGATAATATAGGTGCATATATTCGCGCGATGAAGGGGAGGAACCCGCAGGGAAGCGCCAAGCGAGGGAGCGTCGGTGGAAGGCTCCTGCGATGAAGCGCGGGTTGGTCGCCCCGGAGCCGCCGGCTGAACGGACAGTAGGCCGGCCGGAAGCCCACCGTTACGGGGGCAGGGCATGCACATGCCCGCTGAGCGTGCGCGAGCACGGAATTTAGGTGGTACCGCGAAACAGCCTTTCGCCCTAAACGGGAGGAAGGCTGTTTTTTTATCAGGGGCCGGACGAACGGCCCTTCGCAGAGGAGCGGATGAGACGGATGAGACTCAATGGAGCGGCCATTCTGATCGAATGCCTGATCGAGCAGGAGGTGGGCACGGTGTTCGGCTTTCCCGGCGGCGCCGTGCTGCCGATCTACGACGAGCTGTACAAGCGCGCGGACAGGATCAAGCACGTGCTGACCGCGCACGAGCAGCACGCCGGGCACGCCGCCGACGGCTACGCGCGCGCCAGCGGCAAGACAGGCGTGTGCCTTGCGACCAGCGGCCCTGGCGCGACGAATCTGGTCACGGCCATCGCCACGGCGTACATGGATTCCAGCCCGGTCGTGTTCATCACGGGCAACGTGCCCCAGAGCCTGATGGGCACGGACTCCTTTCAGGAGGCGGACATCTCCGGCATGACGATGCCCATCACCAAGCACAACTATCTGGTCAACAGCGTGGAGCGCCTGGCCGACACCATCCGCGAGGCGTTCTACATCGCCAGAAGCGGGCGGCCCGGCCCGGTGCTCGTGGACATCCCCAAGGACGTGCAGATCGCCGAGACGGAGTACCTCGCGCTCAGCGGCGACGCGCTGATCCCGCACCTGTCCCGAAAGAAGCCGCTCTCCCAGCTTCGCCCCGAGGGCGAGGCGCTTGAGCGCTACAAGACCAAGGCGGAGCCGCGGCTGGAGTGCGCGGCGCAGCTCATCGCCGAGGCGCACAGGCCGCTCATCTACTGCGGCGGCGGCGTGACGAGCTCCGGCGCGCAGGATGCGCTGATGGCGCTGGCCGACCGCGTGGATGCGCCCATCGTCTCTACGCTGATGGGTCTGGGCGCGGCCCCGGCCACCAGCGACCGGATGCTCGGCATGCTGGGCATGCACGGCACGCACGCGGCGAACATCGCCATGCAGCGCTGCGACCTGCTCATCGCCGTGGGCGTGCGCTTCTCCGACCGCGCGCTGGGCAACGCCGCCTCCTTCGCGCCTAATGCGAAGGTGCTGCACATCGACATCGACCGCGCCGAGATCAACAAGAACGTCTCCACGACGCTGCACATCACCGGCGACGCGAAGACCGTGCTGGAGCTCCTGCTCACGCGCGTCAGCCAGAAGCAGCACGCCCAGTGGATGCAGCAGGCGCGCAGCATGATCGAGGAATACCTGAGCGACGAGCTCTTTGAGCCGCGAAAGATCCTCAAGGCCATGGCCGCCGTCGCGCCGGAGATGACCGTCGCCACGGACGTGGGCCAGCATCAGATGTGGACGGCGCAGCACTTCCCGTTCGTGCACGCCCGCCAGCTGATCTCCAGCGGCGGCCTGGGCACGATGGGATTCGGCCTGGGCGCGGCGATGGGCGCGGCCACCAGCGATCCGCAGCGCAGGCCCGTGGCGCTCGTCACCGGCGACGGCTCCTTCCGCATGAACCTCACGGAGCTCTCGACCATCGCCTACTACGACATCCCCGTGATCGTCGTCATCTTCAACAACGGCACGCTGGGCATGGTCCGCCAGTGGCAGACGCTCTTCTTCGGCCACCGCTACAGCCAGACGACGCTCGACCGCGGCCCGGACTTCATGAAGCTGGCCGAGGCCTACGGGCTTGACGGCACGCGCGTGAGCAGCCTCGCCGATTTCACGGCGGCCTTCCGCGCGGCCTGCGAAAACGCCCGGCCCTGCATCATCGAATGCCTGCTGGACATCGACGAGATGGTCGCGCCGATGGTCGCGCCGGGCTCCCCGATCGACTCGTTCTGCCTGAACTGACGGAGGTGCGGCATGTATATCAAGAACGACAGTCTGCGCCGCTATACCGTCGGCGTGCTGGTGGACAACGAGCCGGGCGTGCTCTCGCGCGTGTCGGGCCTGTTCTTCCGCCGGGGCTTCAACATCGACTCCCTCGCCGTGGGCACCACCCACGACCCGGAGGTTTCCCGCATCACCATCGTCATCCGCGGCGACGAGCAGAAGGTCGAGCAGCTCGTCCAGCAGCTCTACAAGCTCATCTGCGTGCAGAAGGTGCAGGTGATGCAGTCGCGCAACGCCGTGGAGCGCCAGCTGCTGCTGGTGAAGGTGAAGGCCGACGTGAGCGAGCGCGAAGGGCTCATGCGCCTGGTGGACATCTTCAAGGCGAAGGTGCTGGATGTGACGAAACACGCCATGGTGCTGCAGATCACCGGCGACGAGGACAAGATCGCGGCGCTGATGAGCCTGCTGGAGGATTACGGCATCCTCGAACTGGTGCGCACCGGCGTGGTCGCGCTGGAGCGCGGCGACGACGTGATGACCTCCGACATCTTCGATTGATCGGATTTCCGAGCGGTGAATGAGCGGGAAGCGGCGTTGACGGAATCGCAACGGTCGCCTGCGGCGCCTCTGCGAATCTCGTGATTTGCGCTTTGCGCATGAAGGACGTCGGGGCTTTGCCCCCAAACCCCGCTGGGGGGGAGATGATCTCCCCAGCCCCCACACGCCGCTTCGCGCCCGCAGCTCAGGGCCTTTGGTTGGGACGTACCGGGCTTGCCCGGTTCCATACATCGACAATCCGCGTGCACAGCACGCACAACAGCAGGAGGAAACGAAAATGGCACAGATGTTTTACGCGCAGGACTGCAACCTCGACATGCTCAGCGGCAAGAAGATCGCCATCGTGGGCTACGGCTCACAGGGGCACGCGCACGCGCTGAACCTCAGGGACTCCGGCTGCGATGTCGTCGTGGCGCTCTACGAGGGCTCCAGGAGCTGGGCGAAGGCCGAGGCCGCCGGCCTGACCGTCATGACCACCGCCGAGGCCGCCAAGGTCGCCGACATGATCATGATCCTCATCAACGATGAGAAGCAGGCCGCGATGTATGACAAGGACATCAAGCCGTACCTGCGCCCGGGCATGATCCTCGCCTTTGCCCACGGCTTCAACATCCACTTCGGCTGCATCAAGCCGCCGGCAGACGTGGACGTGGTCATGATCGCACCCAAGGGCCCCGGCCACACCGTGCGCAGCCAGTACCTGGAGGGCAAGGGCGTGCCCGATCTGATCGCCGTGTATCAGGACGCCTCCGGCAAGGCGCAGGACTACGCGCTGGCCTACGCCGCGGGCATCGGCGGCGCGCGCGCCGGCATCCTCAAGACCACGTTCCGCGAGGAGACGGAGACCGATCTCTTCGGCGAGCAGGCCGTGCTCTGCGGCGGCGTGACCGCGCTGATGAAGGCCGGCTTTGACACGCTGGTGGAGGCGGGCTATCAGCCGGAGAACGCGTACTTCGAGTGCATCCACGAGATGAAGCTGATCGTCGATCTGATCTTCGAGCACGGCTTTGCGGGCATGCGCTATTCCATCTCCAACACCGCCGAGTACGGCGATTACGAGATCGGCAAGCGCCTGATCACCGAGGAGACGAAGAAGGAAATGAAGAAGGTGCTCTCCGAGATTCAGGACGGCACGTTTGCGCGCAACTGGCTGCTGGAGAACCAGAGCGGCTGCGTCCACTTCCTGGCCAAGCGCCGCATCGAGGCGAACACGCAGCTGGAGGCCGTCGGCAAGGATCTGCGCAGCAAGATGAGCTGGGGCAACAAGGTGGAGGAGCTGTGATATGGCCATTTCTGATCGCGTCAAGACGGGGCCGGAGAAGGCCCCGCATCGCAGCCTCTGGAAGGCGCTGGGCCTGACCAACGAGGAACTGACGCGCCCGCTCATCGGCGTCGTCTGCGCGCAGAGCGAGTGCGTGCCGGGCCACAACCACCTCAAAAACATCGCGCAGGCCGTCAAGGACGGCGTGCGGCTGGCCGGCGGCGTGCCGGTCGAATTCCCGGCCATCGGCGTGTGCGACGGCATCGCCATGGGCCACATCGGCATGAAGTATTCGCTTGCCTCCCGCGAGCTGATCGCCGACAGCTGCGAGGCCATGGCGCAGGCGCACGGCTTTGACGGCATGGTGTTCATCCCCAACTGCGACAAGATCGTCCCCGGCATGCTTATGGCCGCGCGGCGGCTGAACCTGCCGGCGATGGTCATCTCCGGCGGCCCGATGCTGCCCGGCAAGATGGCGGGCGACGCGCGCGACTACGACCTGAACGCCGTGTTCGAGGCGGTCGGCGCGTACAAGGCCGGCAAGATCGACGGCGCGCGGCTGGATGAGGTGGAGTCCGGCTCCTGTCCGGGCTGCGGCTCCTGCTCCGGCATGTTCACCGCCAACTCCATGAACTGCATCACCGAGGTCATCGGCATGGCGCTGCCGGGCAACGGCACCATCTCCGCCGTGGACGCGGCGCGCATCCGCCTGGCCAAGCAGACCGGCATGCGCGTCGTCAAGATGGTGGAGGAGAACCTGACGCCGGACAAGATCATGACCGAGGCGGCCTTCCGCAACGCGCTGTGCCTGGACATGGCGCTGGGCTGCTCCACGAACACCGTGTTGCACCTGCCCGCCATCGCGCACGAGAGCGGCGTCGCCTTCGACCTCGGCTGGGTCAACGAGACGAGCGCGAAGGTGCCCAACCTCTGCCACCTCGCCCCGGCGGGCCATCACCACGTGATCGACCTGCACCTGGCCGGCGGCGTGATGGGCGTGCTCTCCGAGCTCAAGGGGCGCGGCCTGCTTGACGAGGGCGCGATGACCGTCTCCGGCCTGACGCTGGGCGAGGAGATCGCCATGGGCAGGAACTACAACCACGACGTCATCCGTCCGTTCGACGATCCGTATTCCCCGACCGGCGGCCTGATGATCCTGCGCGGCAACCTCGCGCCGGATGGCGGCGTGGTCAAGCGCAGTGCCGTGGCGGCGGAGATGCTCGTGCACGAGGGCCCGGCGCGCGTGTACAACAGCGAGGAGGCGGCCATCGAGGCCATCTATGCGGGCGAAATTCATCCGGGCGATGTGGTGGTCATCCGCTACGAGGGCCCCAAGGGCGGACCGGGCATGCGCGAGATGCTCAGCCCGACCTCCGCGATCTGCGGCATGGGGCTGGACAAGGAAGTGGCGCTGATCACCGACGGCCGCTTCTCCGGCGCCACGCGCGGCGCGGCCATCGGCCACGTCTCCCCGGAGGCGGCCTCCGGCGGCATGATCGGCCTGGTGGAGGAGGGCGACATCATCGCCATCGACATCCCCAACGGCAAGCTGGAGCTGAAGGTCAGCGACGATGTGCTCGCCGCGCGCAGGGCGAAGTGGGTCTGCCCGCCGCCCAATGTCACCGGGGGCTATCTGGCGCGCTACGCGAAGCTGGTCTCCAGCGCGAACAAGGGCGCGATCGTGGAGTAAGCTCTCTTGAAGCCGCCGCGAAGCGAAGAAGGGTCAGGGGATGAAATCCCTTGCGGAGTGTCGGGAATCGCAAGGAGCGACCGAAGGGCGCGACTGTGCGAGTTCCCCGGACTGGGGCGGCAGCCCCAACGTCCCCGAACGTCCCATGGCGCGGGGCGCGCCGCGCTCTGCTTCTTCAAACCGCTGCGGCCAACAAAAAACGCATGCAACGGACGCCCGGAAGGTTTTCCTTCCGGGCGTCTGCGCATGTTCTTTTCTTCGGTATTCATACTCACGCTTGATGAAAACGGCTCATCAGAACCGCAATGGTCGCTACGCTCCGCTGCGGTTCCCGCCGCTTGCGCCGTGATCATAGAAGACGTGCCGCCCTGAAACCGGGATTTCATCCCTCAGACTTCCTTCTTCGCTTCGCGCCGTATGTGACCTTTTTATCAAAAATCAGTATCAAACCGCTCACGCGAAGATCAGCGTGCCGAAGTCCTGACGCCTGTGATAATCCGGCGTGTCGCTGGTCAGCGGCGACCAGGCGAGGTAATGCGGCGTCTTCGTCATGTCGCCGCACTTGTAGAAATTGCACGCGGACTCGCCCGCCAGATCGAAATCGGGCATGTACATGCGGATGAACGACTTGGGGATGGAGAACGTGACCGCCCAGCCGCCGGGGATGTCCTCGCAGCGCGGCGCAAAGAGCGCCTGCACGTCCTTGACGATCTGGCGCACGCGGGTCTTGCGCGCCGCGCCGAAGCCCACGTAGACGTTGCCCAGCCGGTTCCATTCGAAGTTGAAGTAGCGCGCGTCGCCGGGCAGCGGCGCGAAGAAGAACTCCAGACAGCTATCGTTGCACACCTGATCCAGCGGCCCCGTCAGCGTCGCACGGATGTCGGTCTCCTTCGCCTCCATGCGCACGAACAGCCGCTCGCCGTCGTGGCAGACCTGCGCCCACGCCGCGATGCCGCAGGGCGTCAGCCACTTCTGATGCGCGAGCTCGGCCCGGTCGATGCGCGTCCAGTCCGGCGCCTCGGTGCGCGCGGCGGTATACGTATATGCCATGATCCTGCCTCCTTCCGTATGAGCGCATTGTAACCGATGTTTCCCGGTTTTGCAAGCAGAAAAACCGCGGTGCGTGGCCGCGGCTCAGCGTGTGTCAGGCGGACTTGCGGTGCTTGCAGGCTGCCCCGCAGGCGGCGCAGCAGCCGCCGCAGGAGAAGAGCAGCTTCTTTCTGCGGATGCGGCGCACGGCCAGCGCGGCGAGCGCGAGCACGAGCAGCAGCGTGAGCGCAGTGGCGAGGTTCATTCACATCCCTCCCCACGCCAGCGCGATCAGGCGCACGATAAACGCCGCGATCCACGCGATGGCGCACTGGCCGACCGCCACGTACACGGCCCAGCGGCCGCCCAGCTCGCGCCGGATGGCGGAGACCGCCGCGACGCACGGCGTATACAGCAGGCTGAAGACCAGCAGGCTCAGCGCAGACGCCGGCGTCAGCGAGGCGAGCAGCGCGTCCGTGGAGCCGTAGAGCAGCGCCAACGAGGAGACGACGCTCTCCTTGGCCATGAAGCCGGAGACCAGCGAGGTGACCACGCGCCAGTCGCCAAAGCCCAGCGGCGCAAACAGCGGCGCGAGCACGCCGGAGATGGAGGCCAGCAGGCTGTCCTTCGAATTCTCCACGACCTGCAGCCGGACGTTGAACGTCTGCAAAAACCAGATCAGGATCGTCGCCACGAAGATGACCGTGAAGGCGCGCTGCAAAAAGTCCTTCGCCTTTTCCCAGAGCAGCAGCGCGACGTTCCTGGCGCCCGGCATGCGGTAGTTGGGCAGCTCCATGACGAAGGGCACCGGCTCGCCGGAGAAGATCGTCTTTTTGAAGAGCAGCGCCATCAGGATGCCGCAGGCGATGCCCAGCGCGTACAGGCCGACCATCACCAACAGCATGTGATCCGGGAAGAACACGGCGGAGAAGAACGCGTAGATCGGCAGTTTTGCCGAGCAGCTCATGAACGGCGTGAGCAGGATGGTCATCTTGCGGTCGCGCTCGGAGGGGAGCGTGCGCGTGGCCATGACGCCCGGCACCGTGCAGCCAAAGCCCACGAGCATGGGCACGATGCTCCGGCCGGACAGGCCGATCTTGCGCAGCAGCGTGTCCATCACGAAGGCGACGCGCGCCATGTAGCCGCTGTCCTCCAGCAGCGAGAGGAAGAAGAAGAGCGTCACGATGAACGGCAGGAAGCTCAGCACGCTGCCCACGCCGCCGAATACGCCGTCGATCACCAGCGAGCGGACGACCGGGCTGACGCCCGCGCTCACCAGCAGGCCGCCCACCGCGTCGCTCAGCGCGCCGATGGCCGTCTCCAGCAGCGAGGAGAGCGCCGCGCCCACGACGTTGAACGTCAGATAGAACGTGAGGCCCATGATCGCGATGAACGCCGGAATGGCGGTGTACTTGCCGGTGAGCACGCGGTCGAGCGCTTCGGAGCGCGCGTGCTCGCGGCTCTCGCGCGGGCGCACGACGGTCGAGCGGCAGACCTTGCGGATGAACGAGAAGCGCATGTCCGCAATCGCGGCGGCGCGATCCAGCCCGCGCTCCTCCTCCATCTGCACGAGGATGTGCTCGACGGTCTCCCGCTCGTTGGCCGTCAGGCCGAGCTGTTCCATGATCAGCGCGTCGCCCTCGGCCAGCTTGGCGGCGGCAAAGCGCACGGGGATGCCCGCCTCCTGGGCGTGGTCCTCGATCAGGTGCATCAGGCTGTGCAGGCAGCGGTGCACCGCGCCGCTGCACTCCTGGGCGTCGCAGAAGTCCTGCCTGCCCGGCCGCTCCTGATACTGCGCCACGTGCAGCGCGTGATCGACCAGTTCGCCGATGCCCTCGTTCTTCGCCGCGGAGATCGGGATGACCGGGATGCCCAGCGTGGCTTCCAGCTCGTTGACGCGCACGGAGCCGCCGTTTTCGCGCACCTCGTCCATCATGTTGAGCGCGAGCACCATGGGCACGTCCAGCTCCATGAGCTGCATGGTCAGGTAGAGGTTGCGCTCGATGTTCGTGGCGTCCACGATGTTGATGATGCCGCGCGGGCGCTCCTTGAGCAGAAACTGCCGCGTGACCAGCTCCTCGCCGGAGTAGGGCGACATGGAGTAGATGCCCGGCAGGTCCGTGACCAGCGTGTTGGCGTGGCCGCGGATGACGCCGTCCTTGCGGTCGACCGTCACGCCGGGGAAGTTGCCCACGTGCTGGCTGGAGCCGGTGAGCTGGTTGAAGAGCGTCGTCTTGCCGCAGTTCTGGTTGCCCACCAGCGCGAACGTCAGGCGCGTGCCGCTGGGCAGCGGCGTCTCGTCCGCCTTCACGTGATACTTGCCGCCTTCGCCCAGGCCCGGATGCGGGCGCACGCGCTTGCGCTCCTGCGCCGGGGCGTGGACGGCGGCCTGATCAAGCGGCTCGATGCCGATGTTTTTTGCGTCGTCCACGCGCAGCGTCAGCGTGTAGCCATGGATGCGCAGCTCCATGGGATCGCCCATGGGCGCGTATTTGACGAGCGTGATCTGCGCGCCGGGGATCACGCCCATGTCGAGAAAATGCTGGCGCAGCGCGCCTTCGCCGCCCACGTGCGTGACCGCGGCGGACTGGCCGGGCGAGAGCTGATTGAGCGTCATGGCCATCGCTTCTTCCTCCTGTCATGCGGCGCGGCACCGCCGCGCCTGTCTGACGATAGTCTACGCTGACACATCGCGTTTGTAAAGACGTAATCTCGACAAAGTTCGCCATGCCGGTTTGACAGCACATATGCGCGATGCTATAATCAATTTCAATAGGAATGGTTATGCAAAGGAGGGCGATGTCATGCGGCGCACATCGGAAAGGGGGCCGCTCCTGCTGGGCGCGGCGCTGTGCGTGCTCGTGCTGGCGCTGTCCGTGGTTCTGCAGGAGGCGGGCTATCTCACCTATCTCAACGGCGACATGGCTTCGGAGATGATTCTCGCCCGGCGGCAGGCGGACACCGGCAGCCTGATTCAGATGGACTGGATCTACTCCACGGAGATCCACACCCTGCACATGAATCTGCTCTACGCGCTCTCCTTTGCGCTGACGGATAGCTGGATGGCCGCGCGCATCATCGGCAACACGGTGGGCTTTGTCATCGGCATGATCGCCTGCGTGCTGCTTTGCAGGCGGCTGGGGCTCTCCACGGCGAAAGGGCTGTTCACCGCGGCGCTGCTGCCCTTTGCCGCGGGCACGCTCTACGCGGCGAACATGACCATCGGCGGCTATTACATCGTGCACCTGCCCTTTGCGTATCTGGGCGCGGCGCTCTGGCTCTGCGCTGCGGACGGCAGCCGCGGGAAGGGAATGACGGCCGCCGCGCTGTATCTGGCGCTCTGCGCGCTGGAGGGCCTGCTCTCCGTGCGCTACGTGCTGTGCTTCGTCTGCCCGATGGCCGTCGTCGCCGCCTTTGAATGGCTGCTTGCGCCGCAGACGGGCCGCTCGCTGCGCGACCATCGCACGCGCTTTGCCCTGGTGACGGCGGCGGGCTTTGCCGCCTGCCTGCTGGGCTATGCCGCCTCGGAGATCCTCTATCCGCGCCTGTTTGAAAGCGGCACGGGCTCGGCGAGCTCCTTCCTCTTCAATCCGCTCAATGGCGAGGCCATGGCCGCGACGCTCTTCACGGTCTTCGCGGACTTCCTCAAGCTGCTGGGCTGGCGGGGCGGCGTGCCGCTGTTCTCGCTGCACGGCATCGCGAACGTGTGCATCGTCGCGGTCCTGACGCTGGGCGGCGTGATGAGCGTGCGCGTTTATCGCGCGCTGGACGCGCGGGACGGCGTGTCGCGCCGCCAGAAGCGCCTGCTGCAATACGCGCTGGCCGCGCTGCTGGTCAATCTCTTCTGCTTCGTGTGCATCGAGGGCACGTACCTCAACCGCTACCTGATCCTCGCGGTGCTGCTGCTCATCCCGGCGACGACGGTCATCGTCGCCCGCGAGAGGAGCATGCGCCTGCGCATCGTCTTTCTGCTGTGCCTGTGCGCGATGCTGGGCACGGCGGGCGGCGCGTTCCTGATGGAGACGCGCGAAGAGGAGGCCGTCTCCGCGGCGCGCGGCGAGACCATGATGGAGATGGCGGACGCGCTCGTGCAGCAAGGCTACACGCACGGCTACGGCGATTTCTGGACGGTGCGCGTCATGCAGGAGCGCACGCAGGGCGCGCTCACGTTCACGGGCGTGCGCCCGATGGAGACGGAGGAGGGCGCGCTGAGCCCCGTCTCCCTGGAGATGATCCGCTGGCTGGAGCCCAAGCAGGCCTCGCACATGGACGCCTGCGAAGGCAAGACGTTTCTGCTGCTCAACGCCGAGCAGGAGGAGACGCTCGCGCCGTGGCTCACGCTGACCGGCGCGCCGGTCATCCATGAGAACGCGGACTACGTGGCCTACGGCTTTGACAGTGCGCAGGCGTTTTGCAACTGGGTGCTGCTGGGCAGCATGAAGCTGGAGAACGCGACCTGCGAAGACGGCGTCTTCACGCTCACGCCGGGCGGGCGCATGCGCGTGCCCACGGCCTTCCGCGAGGCGGGCACGTACCGCCTGACGTTCACCTGCGCGGGCGAGCCGGCGGACGACAGCCGCGCGGCGGCGTACATCACGCGTACATTCGCCGTCGCGGGCGAGCGGGCGATCGCCGCGGGGGAAAACGAAGTGACCTTTACGCTCGATCAGGACGACAACTACTTCATGCTGCTGATTGCCGCCGGGGCGGCGCAGGCGCTGACGATCACCGGATTGACGCTGCAAAAGCTGTGACCCGCGCGCGGGAAAATTTGCAAAAGCCGGGAGCATGAAGCGCCTGTGTTTCGTCATATATATGTAGGGCGACGTCAATTGCCCAGGATTTGCCAAAAAGCCTTGCAATGTGGTTTCCATGTGGTTTATACTACGTAGAGATACACGTCAATATGAGGAGGGCTGACCATGTTTTGTCCCCACTGCCATAACAAGATTCCGGACGGGTCCAACATCTGTCCGCTTTGCTATGCCAATCTGGCGGGCGTGAAGCCGCAGACGTCTGCGACCAGAGAGGCGGACGACCCGCAGCAGGCGCCGCGCCCCGCGCGCAAGAGCACGGCCAAGCCCGCCTATTCCAAGGGCAGCCGCGGCGCGAGGAAGAGCGCCGACAAGACGCCCATGATCATCGCCTTCGGCCTGATCGTCATCCTGATCGTGATCATCGCCATGATCATCCTGTCGATGTTCGGCGCGGGCGACGCGCGTCAGGCGCAGGCGACGGCCGCGCCCGCGGCGCAGAATAACACGTCCGGCACCTTCGTGGTCTTCGGCGCGACGGCCACGCCGAACGCGCAGCCCATCGTCACGCCGACCCCGCAGATCGAGGTGACGCCGAGCCCGACGCCGGTGGCCGAGCACAGCTACACCACGCTGCGCAAGGGCGACGAGGGCCCTGAGGTCGTGACGCTCCAGCAGGCGCTGGCCGAGCTGGGCTACCTGAGCGGCGCGGCGGACGGCAACTTCGGCACCGGCACGCAGTCCGCCGTCAAGAAATTCCAGGAGGATAAGGGCCTGGATGCGGACGGCATTGCGGGCAAGAAGACGCTGGAAGCGCTGTATTCCATCTCGACCGTCACGCCCATTCCGGAGACGACGGTCGGCCCGGACGACATCATGAACCTGCCGGGCTGATGCATGTGGAGGAGAGGCCGTAGAGCGCGCGCTTTACGGCCCCTTTTTCCTATCGGACGACATGTGAAGGAGACATCCATGAAGAAAATCATATCCGCTGCGCTGCTGCTCGCCTGCCTGAGCGGCGCGCAGGCCCTCGCCGCGCCCTCGCTTCAAGCCGTGATCGCCGGCGATGCGGCCATGGTCAGCGGGCAGGACGGCTGGGCGTTCCAGTTTCAGGCCGGAGAGGGCGGCACGCTGTGCGTGGAGCTGCTCAGCAGCGAGACGGGCGAGGCCGTGTGCGACGTGGGCGCGGCGCGCGTGGAGGCGGGTCCCGGCTCCATCGGCTGGAACGGCCTGCTCGCCGACGGCACGCCGGCGCCCGCGGGCGACTACATGGTGCAGGTATGGCTCATGAGCGACGCGGGCGAGGCGAGCGAGAGCAGCCTGTTCCCGCTGCACATCTTTGAAAGCGAACAGGAAAAAAACGAGAACACGCTCGACCTGAGCACGCTCGTCGCCGAGGAGGCCGCCGTCTGGGAGGAAGCCACCTTTGAGGACGTTGCGGCCGGGGACGGCGTGACGGATGACGGTGTGCCGGTGGCCACCAGCTTCTGGGATATGAACCCGGACGATTACGACCTGACCAATCCCGCACATCAGCAGGCCATCTGGGACCTGATGATGCAGCCGATCACCGTCATCGACGGCGAGCAGACGGAGAACATCTACATCACCAATGCGCCCGGCATCAACCGCACGCCGTATGCGGAGAACTGCGCGGGCGAGCTGCACGGCCAGAGCCAGGGCGTGCACGTGCTGGAGGAGGACACGGACGGCGACGGCTACGTGCGCATCGAGGCCTACACCAACGACGGCACGAAGACGGAAAACAGCTACATGGAGTCCATCGCGGCCAGCAAGGTACAGGGCTACATCAAGGCGAGCCGGCTGTATCAGGTGACGCCCAGCGATGAATACGCGCTGCTCATCGACAAGCTGCGCCAGAAGCTCTACGTCTTTGAGGCCGGGCAGATCATCACGTCGCTGGACGTCTCCACGGGCCTGAATACAAAGAGCCAGCCCTACAACGAGACGCCCGCCGGCGAGTTCCTCACCGTCAGCCGCGTCGGCGATTTCAACGCCGGTTCCGGCACGATCGGCCGCTACGCCATCCGCATCAACGGCGGCACGCTGATCCACGAGGTGCTCCACGACGTGGGCGCGGACGGCACGAAGATCTACTCGGACTACGAGCCGCAGCTGGGCTACAAGGCCAGCCACGGCTGCATCCGCATCCCGCGCCGCAAGAACGCGGACGGCTTCAACATGCAGTGGTTCTGGGAGAACCTGCCGCTCAAGACGAAGGTCTTCATCTGGGAGGACAAGGGCCGCCAGATGTATGAGCCGGAGCTGCCGGACGCGGACCTGCCGCTCTACCGCAATCCCGACGGCGGCAGCAACTACCACACGGACCAGAACTGTCCGGGCGTCCGGGACAAGTTCCTGCCGCTCACCGGCGACTTCACATACGGCGACCTGGACAGCGACGCCTTTAAAAAGCTGACGCCCTGCGCGTACTGCGCGGCCCCGCAGCGCCGCGAGGAGCTCTACAATCGCTACGTCGCCGCCGCCGAGCAGATCGGCGCGGAGATCACCGACGAGATCAAGGCGATCTTCGGGGTGGAGTGAGTCAAATAGCCCCCGCGTCCTTGCCTGGACGCGGGGGCTTTCTGTGCTGCCTGAAGCGGCGGTTATTTCTTCCGGGCCCGCGAGACCTTCTGGAGCAGCGACGCTTCGGTTTCCCCGTCGCGCACCCTGCGGGCGGTCACGATGCGCCGCTCGTGATCCTCGCCGGTGCAGGTGATCAGCAGCAGGAGCTGGTCGTCCGCCAGCACGTCGACGCTGGAGGTGTAGATGGAGCTGGATTGCAGCATCGAAATCGCCTCCTCGCGCAGCGCCACGGACGAGGAATTCAGCCAGGAGAGGATGGAGATATCCCGCTTGCTGTGCACGACGTCCAGCGTCGCGATGGAGAAGATGACGTAGCGCCCGTTCTCGTAGGCCGTATCGAACGTGACGAACGGGTTCTTGTGGTAGAACGAGGCGCTCTCAAAGTTGCGCAGGCAGCCGAACATCGCGCCGGTCTTCATGTTGTGGCCGTAGACCATCAGCGTGTAGGGCCGCGTGCTCAGGTCGCAGCTCTCATCCAGGAAGAGCGAGCCGTTGACGTTGTGATAGCCGCGGTAGTCCCGGCGCAGATAGTATTCGTTGTCCCGCTGCACGACGGCCTCGTCGAGCAGGTCTTCGATCTTGATCCAGCCGATGATGTCCCGGTTTTGCCGCTGCAATTTGGAGAAGCGGTTGCTGACCTCGGCCAGCGGGTTGTCGGGATAGCGCTGTGTGTCCAGCCAGAGCGAGGAGGCCGCCGGCACGAGCGGCGTGGGCGTTGCAGCCGGGCCGCTCGTGGGGGTCGGCGCGGGAGTCGGCGTGTGGGTCTGGGCGCCGGCCTGTCCGGACATGGCCGACGGGCTGGCGGCGGGCGGCGTCTCCTCGTCCTCCTCCGCGTAATAGGCCGCCTTCAGCGCGTTGGATGCGCTGCGCGAGGAGAAGTAATCGTAGACGTAGGAGCCGATGTTGGCCGCGCTGACGGCGAAGATCGCGCCGAACACGGCCAGCGGCAGCACGGTCCGCATCGATGCCCATGCAGGCGTCCTGCGCCCGCGCGGGCGGGACTGCGCCCCGCCGGGCGTGCGCCGGGCGTCGGTTCGGTCGTCGAACCGGATCTGAGATCCGATGCGGGCCTTTTTGCCGCGGGCATTGGGAAGCAGCCGCGCCGCCGCGCCGCGCCACGCGGCTTTCAGGCGCGTGCCGGGCTGCATGCGGCGGATGCCCGCCGCTGCCGCGCCCGCTGTGTGCTGGATGCGCGCCCACAGCGCGCCTGCTGCGGCCTTGACGCGCGCCAGCAGCATGCCCGACGCGGCGAGCATGTGCGTGCCGATCTGCGCGCGCTTCACCTTCTGCGCCAGCGCGTGCGGGCGAATGGGCAGGCGAAGCCGCTTTCTGGCGGCACGGGGCGCCTTTTTGCGCGGCTGGGCGGGCGCTTTGGCGCGGTACGCCGGCTGCTTGTTGCGATCCTGTCGGGCTTCGCGGTCCGGCGTGCGCTCCGCGCGTTCGGGGCGTGGCGTGGCAGGGCGCTGAGGCGCCTGCTCCGCGCGCTGTGGGCGATCTGAGCGGGGCGTAGTGGAAGGACGCTGAGGCGCCTGCTCCGCGCGTCCGGTCTGTCCGGATGGGCCGCCGGAGGCCGTGCGCGAGGGCCGCCTGGCCTCCGCCGGGCGGCCGGTCTGCTGCGTGGCGTCCGGCTGCTGTGCTTCGTCCGGCCTGCGCCTGCGCCGGTGCGGCGGAGCCGCCTGACCGTCGGGTGCGTCGGGGACGGACGCCTGGCGCGCCGGTTCGCGATGCTCTGCCGCCGCTTCTTCCTGCGGCAGCCCGGACGGCCTGCGCCGCCTGTGCGGCGGCTGGGCAGGGGCGGAGGCGTCTGGCGGGGCGGGGAGATCGCCGTGAACGAACCCGGCGCCGTGGGCGTCATCCGGTGTGCCGGGCTGTGTCTCGCGCGGCGGCCGTCTCATCGCCATGGCTTCCTCCCCTCCTTTCCCCACAGGGCCATCCAACCCATGCTGATTCTATATATTTTATCACGGTTGCCATCTATTTACAAGCCGTCCGTTTGCCGGAAATCCGTCAAGATTTGCCGGAAATCCGTCAAGATTCTGCCGTCCGCGCCTGCATTTTCACGCTGGGGGCTTTTTTTTTGAGCCGGACATGGTATAATTGTCTCGGAACGACGCCATGTACCGGCATCCCATTTTGGAGAGAGAGGGAATCGACATGCATGATACCATCAAGCTGAACGCGCAGGGCGTGCGCATGATCGCGCATCGCGGCCTGAGCGGCATCGAGCGGGAGAACACCTGCGCGGCGTTCGTGGCCGCGGGCAACCGCAGCTACTTCGGCGTGGAGACCGACATCCATCGCACGGCGGACGGCCAATACATCGTCATCCATGACGACAACGCGCTGCGCGTCTCCGGCATGAACGCGGTCGTGGAGGAGACGGACTTTGACGCGCTGCGCACCGTCCGCATGACCGACCTGAACGGCGATGCGCGCATGGACCTGTGCTTCCCGTCGCTGCAGGAGTACATCCACATCTGCAAGCAGTACGACAAGACCTGCGTGCTGGAGATCAAGAACCACTTTGAGCCGGCGGACATCGAGGCGGTCATCCGCATCATCGAGCGCGAGGACTGGCTCGCGCGCACGATCTTCATCTCCTTTGACCTGCCCAACATGATCTGCATCCGCGAGAAGCTGCCCGACCAGCCGGCGCAGTATCTGGTCAAGTCGTTTGACGACGGCCTGCTGGACACCCTCAAGGCGCACCGCCTGGATCTGGACATCTACCACAAGGCGGTCACCGCCGAAAACGTCGCCGCCTGCCACGCCATCGGTGCGCAGGTCAACGTCTGGACGGTCAACACCATCGAGGACGCGCAGCGCGTGATCGACTGCGGCGTCGATTACATCACCACCAACATCCTGGAGTGAGCCGGGAATTTGCACAAAATCCGCGCGGCCGGGCAGGGTTTGCGCGGCTTTGTGTAGAATTTGTTACGGTATCCGTCACCCCGAACTGAACCGACCGCCTTTGGAGGATCGACATGACCAATCAGGAAAGACGAGACCTGTCCGTCTTTGCGTGCAAGGTTCGTATGGGCGTCATTGAGAGCGTCTATCGCGCGAAGTCCGGACATCCGGGCGGCAGCCTTTCCGCCGCCGACATATTCACCTATCTGTACAGCAAGGAGATGCGCGTCAAGCCGGAAGACCCGAAGTGGGCGCATCGCGATCGCTTTGTGCTCTCCAAAGGCCACACGGCGCCCGGCCTGTACGCGGCGCTGGCCAACCGCGGCTTCTTCCCGGTGGAGGACCTCAAGCTGCTGCGCCGGCTGGACAGCTACCTGCAGGGCCATCCGAACATGAAGACCACGCCCGGCGTGGACATGTGCACCGGCTCGCTGGGGCAGGGCGTGTCCGCCGCGGCGGGCATGGCCAAGGCCGCCATGTACATGGGCGAGGCGGACGTGCGCGTCTACACGCTGCTGGGCGACGGCGAGATCGACGAGGGCGAGGTCTGGGAGGCCTTCCTCTTCGCCAGCCACTTTGCGCTTTACAACCTCTGCGTGATCATCGACGTCAACGGCCTGCAGCTGGACGGCGCGACGAAGGAGATTCTGAATACCGCGCCGCTGGCGGACAAGGTGCGCGCCTTCGGTTTCAACGTCGTGGAGATCGACGGCCACAGCTTTGACGACATGGAGAAGGCGTTTGACGCGTTCCATGCCTGCCAGGACCGGCCCACGGCCATCCTGATGCACACGCACAAGGGCAAGGGCGTCAGCTTCATGGAGGACAACGCCGGCTGGCACGGCATGGCCCCCAACACCGAGCAGTATGAACAGGCGATGAGCGAGCTGCGCGCGCAGCTGGCGGAACTGGAGGCGGCGAATGGCTGATGTGAAGAAGATTGCCACGCGCGAGAGCTACGGCAACGCGCTGGTCGAGCTGGGCCGCGAGCACGAGGACATCGTCGTGCTGGACGCGGACCTCTCCAAATCCACCAAGACGAACACGTTCAAGAAGGCGTTCCCGGATCGCCACTTCAACTGCGGCATCGCCGAGTGCAACATGACCGCCGCCGCCGCCGGCATGGCGGCGATGGGACTGGTGCCCTTCGTCTCCAGCTTCGCGATGTTCGCGGCGGGCCGCGCCTATGAGCAGGTGCGCAATTCCATCGGCTATCCGCACCTGAACGTCAAGATCGGCGCGACGCATGCGGGCATCTCCGTGGGCGAGGACGGCGCGAGCCACCAGTGCTGCGAGGACTTCGCGCTCATGCGCGCCATTCCGGGCATGGTCGTGCTCTGCCCGTCGGACGACGTGGAGGCGCGCGCCGCCGTGCACGCCGCCTATGCGCACGAGGGCCCGGTCTACATGCGCTTTGGCCGCCTGGCCGTGCCCGTCATCCACGACGAGGCGAACTTCAAGTTTGAAATCGGCAAGGGCGAGCAGCTCACCGAGGGCACGGACGTGGCCATCATCGCCAACGGCCTGCTGGTCAATGAGGCGCTCAAGGCCGAGGCGATGCTGCGCGAGGAGGGCGTTCGCGCCCGCGTGATCAACATGTGCACCATCAAGCCCATCGACGAGGAGATCATCGTCAAGGCCGCCCGCGAGTGCGGCAGGATCGTCACTTGCGAGGAGCACTCCGTGGTCGGCGGTCTGGGCGAGGCCGTGGCCATGGTGCTGGCCCAAAAGCATCCCGCGCCCATCCGCTGCGTCGGCGTGCAGGATGTGTTCGGCACCTCCGGCACGGCGGCCGAGCTGCTGGAGCGCTACGGCCTGACCGCCGGGGGCATCGTCGAGGCGGTCAAGAGCTTCTGATTTTGGATCGGTTCACCCAGGCGCCCGCGCGTCCGCGCGGGCGCTTTTCCTGTCCGGAATCGATCCGTATGCGCCCTGCGCCAAAATAGGTCGGACGTCTTGATTTCGCCGATTGGTTCGTGTATAATAACAGTAAAAATGAGGGATTCTGTCGGAGGCTTCTCCGCACAGCGTCCTCAAATACATGTAGGAGTGATTACCCATGGCCCGTATTATTACCTTTGGCGAGATTATGCTCCGCCTGAAGAGCCCGGCGCTGGAGCGCTTCTTCCAGAGCCCGTCCCTTGAAGCCACCTTCGGAGGCGGCGAGGCCAATGTGGCCGTGTCCCTGGCCAATTACGGCATGGACGCTGCGTTCGTGACCGCGCTGCCGAACAACGCCATCGGCGAGGCTTGCCGCCGCGACGTCCGCTCCTTCGGCGTAGACGTGTCCAACATCAAGATGACCGACGGCCGCATGGGCATCTACTTCCTGGAGACCGGCTCCAACCAGCGCCCGTCCAAGGTCGTCTACGATCGTGCCGATTCCGCCATCGCCAAGGCCCCGCTCGATCTGTTCGACTGGGAGAAGATCTTCGAGGGCGCCGACTGGTTCCACATCTCCGGCATCACCCCGGCCATCTCCGCTTCCGCCGCCGAGCTGTCCATCGCGGCCTGCAAGGCTGCGCGCAAGTGCGGCGTGAAGGTCTCCTGTGACCTGAACTACCGCAAGAACCTATGGAAGTACGGCAAGGAAGCCAAGGAGGTTATGTCCGAGATCGCCAAGTACATCGATGTGGCCATCGCCAACGAGGAGGACTTCCAGAAGTCCCTGGGCATCACCGCCTCTTCCGACGTGGAGAGCGGCGAGCTGGACCGCAGCGTGTACGAGGGCATCGCCAAGAAGGCGATGGCGCTCTATCCGAACCTGGAGCGCGTGGCCATCACGCTGCGCGAGTCCAAGAGCGCGGATCGCAACGACTGGGCGGCCTGCATCTACGACGGCAAGGAGTTCTACGTCTCCCGCAAGTACGAGATCACCGACATCGTCGATCGCGTCGGCGGCGGCGACTCCTTCTCCGGCGGCCTGATCTACGGCCTGCTGACCTATCCGACCCAGAGCGAGGCGCTGGACTTCGCGGTGGCGGCTTCCTGCCTGAAGCACACCATCTCCGGCGACTACAACCGCGTGACCGTGGCCGAGGTGACTTCCCTGATGAAGGGTTCCGGTTCCGGACGCGTCGAGCGCTGATGCCAGACGGCAACACCCCAAATGAAGGCGCGCGGGCTTCTGCTCGCGCGCTTTTTGTGTGGGTCGCTTTGCGCCCCGCCCGCCGCTTATGCTTTACGCCGCCCCTCCCTTTCTGCTATAATGGGGCAAACACATCGGGGGAGGAACACGCATGACTTCGCTCATCAGCCACGATACCATCGCCGCGCAGGCGACGCCCGCAGGCGAGGGCGGCATCGCCATCGTCCGCCTGTCCGGCGACGCATGCGAGGCCATCCTCCTGCGCGTCTTCCGCCCGAAGAACGGCAAGCCGCTCGTCAACCGCGTGCTGACGTTCGGACACGTCGTCGACGGCGACGTGGTGATCGACGAGGCGATGGCCGTGCTCTTTCGCGCGCCGCACAGCTACACGCGCGAGGACGTGGCCGAGATCCACTGCCACGGCTCCGATGCGCTCGTGCGCCGGATTTTGCTGCTGCTTCTGGGCAGCGGCGCGCGCATGGCCAGGCCCGGCGAATTCACCTGCCGCGCGTTCCTCCATGGGCGCATCGATCTGGCGCAGGCCGAGGCCGTCATGCGCATGATCCGCGCCGGCAGCGACCGCGCCATGGCCGCCGCCATCCGGCAGATGGAGGGCGGCGTCTCCACGTTCGTGCGCGACGCGCGCGAGGCGATCACCGCGCTGCTCGCAGCCCTCGCCGCCGCCATCGACTTCCCGGACGAGGTGGAGGAGAGCGAGACCGCCGCGCAGGTGCGCGCGCAGTGCCTGCGCATCCGGAACCGCCTGTCTGCCTCGTGCGATCCGCGCGCGGGCCGCATCGAGGAGGAGGGGCTGCGCGTCGTGCTCTGCGGCCGGCCGAACGCGGGCAAGAGCAGCCTGCTCAACGCGCTGTCGGGCAGCGACCGCGCCATCGTCACGGAGATCCCCGGCACGACGCGCGATACGCTGACGGAGGCCGTGCAGATGGACGGCGTGCGCGTCTGCCTGACGGACACGGCCGGCCTGCGTGACACGGGCGACGCGGTCGAGCGCATCGGCGTGGCGCGCGCGCGCAAGGCGCTCGACGAGGCGGACGTGCGCGTGCTGGTGCTCGACGGCTCCTGTCCCATCGGGCAGGCGGATCGCGACGCGCCCTGCGAGATCTCGCCGCACATCGTGGTGCTCAGCAAGGGCGATCTGCCGGCCGCCGTCTCCGCCGAAGACGCGGCAGCCGCCTTTCCGGATGCGCAGATCGTCACCGTCTGCGCGCCGCGCGGCGAGGGGCTGGACGCGCTGCGCCGCCGGATCGCGGCGTTTGCGCCGGAGGATGGCGCGGAATCGGCCACGCTCTCGCAGGCGCGCCACATTCAGGCCGCGCGCCGCGCGTGCGATGCGCTGGAGGACGCCTGCCGCGCGATCGATGCTGGCCTGCCACTGGACGTGTGCGCGGTCGATCTCTCCTGCGCGCTGGATGCGCTGGGCGAGATCACCGGCGAGACGATGAGCGAACAGGTGATCGATCAGGTCTTCGCGCGCTTCTGCGTGGGGAAGTGAGCGATGTGCCCGCGACAGCCGCATATGCTGCGACGCCCGGAGGGTTTGCCTCCGGGCGTTGATCTCTTCGATCCGCGCACCGCGCCTGCGGGGGGCCGTCAGCCCCGCCAAAACGCCGCCGTATCCCGGCCATCCGGCCAGGAGAACGCGGCGTCCGTGTCCTGCCACGTCCGCAGGCTGATCTGCGCCTCGCCGCGCGCCTTGCTCAGCGCGCGCGCCTGCGTCACGAACTGCACAAGATAGTCTTGATTGTCCATCATCTGCAGGCAGATGATGTGCGCCATCACGGGGCAGAAATCGGCCATGCCGCTTCGGATGAACATCTCGCGCAGGGGCTGCGCGTCGTAGGCGAGGGTGTAGGGGCGCAGGTGCACGCAGCCGTGTTCCATCGTCAGGAGGGTGTAACTCGTCGTGCCGGGCGCGCCGTCGTCCATGCAGCCGGTGGAGCCGATGGAATCGATCGTGCACAGGCCGTATCGGATGTGCGTGGGGTTGTGCCCATGGCCGCAGATGATGTGCGTCGGCGCGTCAAAGCGCATGGCGCGCAGCAGTTCCATCGCCTTTTCCGCCTCAAACATGGAGAAGCGATCGTCGCCGGGCATGGCATGGCAGAACGTGACGCCGTCGATCTCCATCGTTTCGGGGAATGTGATCTCCTCCGGCGTGAGCAGAGCCGCGTGGAAGCGCAGGGAGGCGAAGTTCGCGCCGTCGTAGGCGGGATCGCCGCGCATCGCGCTCAGGACGTAGCGCTCGTGGTTGCCGTGCAGGCAGGTCACGCCCTCGGCGCGCAGCAGCGCGAGCGTCTCTCGCGGACAGGGGCCGAGGTTCACCTGATCGCCCAGCGAGAGGATGCGGTCCGGGCGATGTTTTTTGATGGCCTGCATCACGGCTTCAAGCGCGAGGATGTTGCTGTGGATGTCGGCGACGAGTGCGATGCGCATGGCGATCCTCCTGTGTGAATTGAAATGCGCCTGTCGGCTGTGGTATAATTCTGTATCATGCGCGTCGATTCCTCTGTTTCACGTGAAACAAAATCGGCGCGCGGCGCAGACGTGTTTCACGTGAAACAAAGGGGAGGCAGGCCATGAACATCCTCACCGCCAGACCGCACAGGCTCCTGCGCGCGGTCATCGCGCGCATCGGACAGGCCGCACAGGAAGGGCAGCGCTGCATGCTGCTCGTGCCCGCGCAGTTCACGCTGCAAGCGGAGATCGAGGTGATGACGCAGCTCGACATCAAGGGCACGTTTCTGATCGACGTGCTCTCGCCGGAGAGGCTGCGGGGGCGCGTGTTCGAGCGCGCCGGGCAGCCGGACCGCGTGATCTTCGACGAGCGCGGCAAGCGCATGGTGCTCAGCGAGATCGTCGAGCAGGAGAAGGAGCAGCTGACGGTCTACCGCAGCGCGGCGGAACATGGCGCGCCGGGGCTGGTGGAAAAGCTCTCCGCGCTGATCGCAGACCTCAAGCGCAGCGGCAAGACCGCGCAGGATGTCGTGGACGCCCTGGCGGCGATGGACGACGCGCAGCGCGCAGCCCCGACGGCCAGAAAGCTCGCGGACGCGGCGCGCCTGTACGCGGCCTACGAGCAGCGCATGGCGGGGATGCTCTGCGACGCGGAGGACGTCTCCCGCGAGATGTGCGCGCGGCTGGCGCGTTCGGGCGTGCTCTCCGGGCAGCGCGTGTTCGTCTACGGGTTTGACATGATCACGCCGGCGTTTGCGGCGGAGCTGGTGGAGATGGCGAAGCTGGCGGACGCGCTCACGCTCGCCGTGGAGACGGATGAAAACGGCGCGCCGGACGGTCGGCTCTTCGCGCCGGTGAACCTGTCCATCGAGCGGCTGCGCGCGCTGGCGGGGGAAGCGGGCGTGCCGCTTGCGTGGGAACGGCTCGACGCCGGGTTGGATGCGCCCGACGACATTCGGTGCATGGAGAGGCGGCTCTTCGCGCTGGGCGGCGCGCCCGAGGCGGACGCGCCCGCGCACATCGAGCTGCACGCCGTGAGCAGCATGCGCCAGGAGGTGCATCTGGCGGGCAGCCGCATGCGCCGCATGATGGCGCAGGGTGCGGACACGGCGCAGATGGCCGTCGTCTATCCGCGCGCAAGCGGCTATGCGCCGCTGCTTGGCAGCATTCTGCCGCTCTACGGCGTGCAGGTCTACGTCGCCGAGAAGCGCCCGGCCGGCGCGCATCCGCTGTGCCGGTTCCTGCTCGCCAGCCTGGCCGTCGTCTCCGGCGGCTGGCGCGCATCGGATGTCGTGGAGGTCGTGCAGTCCGGGTTCATCGATCTCTCGCGCGCGGACGCGGATGCGCTGTGCGCGTACATCGAGGGCATGGACGTGCGCAGCAGCGCGTTTCGCAGGCCGTTTGTCTACGCCAAGGCGGGCGCAGAGGCGGAGCTGGAATCGCTCAACGCGGCGCGCGAGGCCGTGGCGAAGCCGCTTGCGGCGTTTCAAAAGGCGCTCAGCCGTGCGCAGGACGCGCGCGGGACGATCGAGGCGGTGCTTGCATTGCTGGACGACGTGCATGCCTGCGACACGCTTGAGGCGATGCGCGCCGATCTCATGCAGGCCGGGCTTGAGAGCGAGGCGGAGGACTGCGCGCAGGTGTGGAACCGGCTCATGGAGACGCTCGATCAGCTCTACACGCTGCTGGGCGGATCAAGCGCGGGGCCGAAGGTCGTGCTCGCGCTGCTTGAAAGCGGCCTGACGGCGCTTGAGCTCTCCGCGCTGCCGCCGGCGGACGGCGCGGTGATCTGCGGCGAGATCGGCAACGTGCGCACGGGCCGCGTAGAGACGCTCTTCGCGCTGGGCATGAACGACGCCGCGGGCGCGCCCGCGGGCGGACTGTTCACCCCGCAGGAGCAGGAGGAGGCGGCGCGCGCCACGGGCGCGTATCTGGGCATGAGCCTCTCCGAGCGCGCGGCGCTCGCGCAGCTTGACGAGCTCAAGGCGCTGACCGCCTGCCGTGAGCGGCTGATCGTCTCCTATGCGCTGGCCGACGAGACGGGGCGCGCGCTGCGCGAGGGCACGGCGGTGCAGGCGCTCAGGCGGCTCTTTCCAAACATGCCGGTGCGCGGGGGGCTGGCGCAGGCGGAGCGCGACGCGATGCTCGCCGCCCCGGACAGCGCGCTGCTGGCGCTGGGCGTCGCGCTCTCGGAGGCGGCGGACGGGCGCGGGGCGCTCACCGACGCGCAGGCGCAGGCGTATGCGGCGCTCAACCGCAGCGAGGCGGGGCGGGAAAAGCTGTGCACCGTCACGCGGGCGCTGGGGGACAGGGCGGCGCGGCGGCTGACCGGCAGCCAGGCGCGCGCGCTTTACGGGCGGCCGGTGATGAGCGTCTCGCGGCTGGAGACGTTCGCCCAGTGCCCGTACAGGCACTTTGTGCGCTACGGCCTCGCGCCGCAGCAGCCGGTCGAGCCGGGCGTGGACAGGGCGGAGCTGGGCACGCTGTACCACGAGGCGGCGGAGCGGTTCAGCCGCGCGCTGACGGCGCAGCCGGACTTCCCGCACGTCGGCGAGGCGGCGAGCGAGGCGCTGATGGAGGAGGCCGTCGCGCCGCTGATCGCGGCATGGCGGCAGTCGCCGCTGGGCGAGAGCGCGCGGGGCGAGGCGATCGCCCGGCGCATCGGGCGCACGGCGCGGCGCGCGGCGAAGAACATCGCCACCCAGTTCGCCCAGAGCCGCTTTGCGCCGATGCACTTCGAGCTGACATTCGGCAAGAACGGCGTCGCGCCCATCGCGCTGGCGCTGCCGGACGGTTCGTTCGTGTACTTGCAGGGGCGCATCGACCGCATCGACGTGCTCGACGGACAGACACAGCGCATCCGCGTGATCGACTACAAGTCCGGCACGAAGACGTTTGATCCCACGATGGCCTACTACGGCATCCAGCTTCAACTGCTGCTGTATCTGGCGGCGGCGCTCGCCAGAACGCCGGAGGCGCAGGCGGCGGGCTTCTTCTACTGCCGCATCGCCGATCCGACGGTCAGGACGGAGTCGCGCATCAAGGAGGAGGTCGAGCGGCAGATCGCGAAAAAGCTCGCCCTGAGCGGCGTCTCACTCAGCGACGTGGAGGTGCTGCGCGCGCAGGACGCCCGTCACGCCGCCATGATCACCAGGGACGGGCAGCCCGGCGGGCAGTATCGCGGGAGCATGACGGATCAGGACGGCATGGACGCCATGGTCGCCTTCGCCCGGCGAAAGGCCGCGCAGCTGGCGGGCGAGGCGTACGCCGGCGTCATCGAGGACGCGCCCGCGGCGTTCGGCGCGTACAGCGCGTGCGCCTCCTGCGATTACGCCGCCGTCTGCGGGTTTGATCCCACGACGCGCCGGCGCAGGCAGCTGAGCAAGAAGGCGCTTTCCGACCTGCGGTGACGGGGTATTTGTGCATATCACAAATATGTTTGTATTTTTCATCAATTTAGAAAAATTTGGGAAATTTTCGCGCTTCCCTGCGTCTAATGAGTAAAAGGGGATGAAAAAGACAGAAAGCTTCCAGAACGAACAGATGACGCAAGGATAAAGGAGGTCGTCCCATGATCGCGCGCGCTGCACAGTGGTTGGGGAATTTGCTGGGGAAGGAACCGGAGCGGGAGGAGAGCGCGCGCAAGCGCGCGCCGCTGAACACCACGTCGAGCCTGCGCGCGCTGACGGATCTGGGCGAGAGCATCGCGGCGAGCGTGCACGTGATCGAGTCGCCGTCGCGCATGTTCCTGTGCGTGGCGATGGAGCCCAAGCCGGAGGCGCTGGCCGCGCAGGTGGAGCGCGACAGGCGGATGGCGGCGGGCCTGTTTCAGGTGGACAGGACGTGGAGCGCGGCGGAGGTAAACCGGCGCTGGGCGAAGGATGCGGTGCTGGTGGATGGGCAAGGCTGCGTGCTGGAGGACGCCGTATTGGGCGCGCGCGGCCTGACGGACGCGGGCGCCAAGGAGGTCTTCTTCGAGTTCGGCGCGCTGGACGCGTATCCCGAACAGGTGTATCTGGCCAATGGCAGCGCGCGCATCCGCGTCAGATGAGCGCGTGCCGCGGCGCCAATGGACCGTATCCCGTCAAGCGGACAATGAAATACGAGACCTCCTGTTGCAGAATGCGAGAGGCAGACTGCAACAGGAGGTTTGTCATATATGAGGCTGCAACACACCGCTCTGAAAGGAGAGCAAACCATGTCCGATACGAAACAAATATCCGTCGTCGGCATAACGGGAAAGGCGATGAATCGTCCCGGCACTCAGCTTGCACCGGCGATTTGCGCTCCAGTTTTTTCCAGGATCGTATCGTAAAGCGCCCGCGTATCCTCTGCATCCTTCATGCCGATCACAAGGGTTTCTCCGTCCGAGGTCAATACGATAAACGCTTTCGCGCCCGTATACGCATAGAGGATGTATGAGCCAAATTCTTCGTTCTCAAAAACGCCCATTGACAACCTTGGCGAGCCAAAACCGTTCGTCCGCATGCCGACATCCAGGTCCGTGCGATACGCCATGGTATCCACCCTGGCATACGCCACCTCCAAGTCCGTCCAATACGTTGCGTCTATCTGAAACGAGGTGTCTGTACAGTGCACCTGTATGTCGCCGGAAAACATCAGTATGGCGGTGGCGATGAGAATGACGATGACGATCACCGAACTGATTCGGATTGCGCGCCTTTCCGCCTTGCTTCTCGTCGCAGGCGCATAGGCGACGCCCTGCTTTTGATGTACCCTGTAGATGTGATAGGAATACACGGTGGGGATCATGAACGCAGCGGCAACCACACAGGCCATCACGATCCCCGCGTATAGCGGCGGAAGAAAGATGGAGAACAGCATCAGGAACCCGCCGGCCACCCAGACTTTTCCACAGAGCCTGTGCGTCCTGTTCCAGTTCTCCTCATTGTTCAGCGTCCAGGGGATTTTAACGCCCAGCGTTCTGTTCTGTTTCACCTTTGGCATGTAGTTGCCCATGAAGATGAACATGATTCCAAGCAGGGCAGGTATAAACAGGGACAGATCAAATTCCTTGCCCAAAGCGGCGGCGTACATCATCGCGTTCACCACAAGGGAGGTTGCCGGTAGGATCCAGAATACCATCCCCAGGGCTTTGGGATTCTGTGCCCTTTGCTTTTTGTCCGACAAGGTCAAAAGCAGGCAGAGGATATGCAGCACCAGGAGAATGACGGGGTTTCCAAAGACGGCAAAGGCTTTTGCGCCGAATCCGTCCGCATGGCCGTCCGCGCCCCAATGGGTGGTCATCGTGTCGGGCAAATCGTTCCACATCATGAGTCCAAACAGAATCGGGAGCAAAATGATGAGGGAAGATATGACGATCTTGAATTTATTCTTTTTGAGCATGGTCATGATCTCCTTTCAGATCGGCAATCCAAAGCATGGTCTCCTCCAAAACGGAGGTGTTGATTTCGTAGAATATGAATTTTCCCTCTCGTGTATCTCGGATGAGGTCGGCATCCTTCAATACGGATAGATGCCTTGAAATGGAGGGCGCGGTTACGGAAAAATGATCGGCGATTTCGCCCGCCGACATCCGCCCCGTTTTCAGCATGTTGAGGATTTCGCGGCGAATTGGGTCGGCAAGCGCTTTTAATGTCTGCTGCAATCCCATCTGCATGACCTCCCTTAACAATTAACCTAATTGTTAATTATAGTATAGCACAGCATGAGCGCTTGTCAAGAGATGCGCGGAAAAATGCCGGTTTTTTTTGAAAAGGATAGCGATCGCCCTGCCGCGCTCAATCGCCTTCGCCCGGCCAATCGTCCGCATAGGGCATGCACGGGGCAGAGACGCCGCCCCGCGGCGCCTTTGTCGTGCCGGAGGCCGTCCGCAAGACCCGATCCCCGGCCGCGAAAACAGGGGCGAATATCCCGTTCGATCTCGATCGGGCCGCAGACGGGGCTTGACGGTCGGACTTGTCAAAACGGGAGACGGCGGCATACGCATGCCGTTTTCTTGTTCGCGCGCGGACCTTTCATGCTTGTGCGCGTCTGTGCGGCGCGGTCTGATCCGATTCAACAGGCGTCATCCGCACGCCCGCCATGGCGCTGCGCGCCGCCTCGCTTCGATCGCCGCAGACCGGCTGCGCCTCTCTGCGCGCGGCTTGACCGGAACGACGTGTCCGCATGCGCTGTGAAGCGTTTGAATGGCGAATCAATGTGGCCCATCCACGCTTTTGTGTGTTGTCGCGGCGGAAGACGCGAAGCCCGCATCAGGATCGCGGCGCTGCACAGATCGGCTGTTCTCCCGTTCGCCATTCGAAAATCAGAGAAGAATGTTCTGCATGTCGCGGCCGCTTGACTGTAAAGCCCGTTCCGATTGAAAAACGGTATTGAATGTATTTTAAAAAAAGTATTTGCCAATGCGGGCTGAACCCACTATAATATAATAAAATGTGCACAGGGGTGAAACGGAACCTTTTCATCGTGAAACGTGCACATGAATTTCATATGGATTTATAATATTGTGCACAATGTGCCGAACCGGGTGTTTTTGCTGAAGTGAAGCGAGGCAAAGGGGCGCGAATGCATGAGCGGGCGTGGAAGGACAACGAGCCGTTTTCCACGCCGGAGCAGTCCGCAGCCCCTGGCTTGTTCAAGGCTGAAGGCGGCGGGGAAACGTGTTCAGAACGTCCCATCTACCGGGACGCGGCGTGCCGTCGCCTCACATGCTTTCCGTCTGTTGTACAGGGACCGCACGATGTGTGCGGTTTGTTATAGATCCGACCAGCCGCTTTACACCATAGGACAAAGGAGGCTCTTACCATGATTCTTGCGTTGGTCCTGTTCGTCATCACCTACGCCCTGATGCTGGCCTTCCAGCAGTACAGGCCGTACATCGCCCTGAGCTCCGCCGCGATCTTCATCATCCTGGGCACGGCCGGCGTTTACGACCTGTCGCTCATGCAGGCGCTGGCCGCGGTTGATTACAACGTGCTGCTGATGATCACCGGCACGATGGGCCTGGTCACGCTCTTTATCGAGAGCCGCATGCCCGCGCGGCTGGCGGAGCAGCTCACCTGCGCCGTGCCGAATGTGCAGTGGGCGGTCACGGCGCTGGCGCTGTTTGCCGGCGTGGTCAGCGCGTTCGTGGACAACGTGGCCACCGTGCTGATGATCGCCCCCATCGGCCTGGCGATCTCCCGCAAGCTCAAGATCTCCCCGGTGCCGGTGCTCATCGCCATTGCGGTCTCCTCCAATCTTCAGGGTGCGGCGACGATGGTTGGCGACACGACCTCCATGCTGCTGGGCAGCTACGCCGGCATGAACTTCCTCGACTTCTTCTGGATGGACGGCAAGCCCGGCATCTTCTGGGGCGTCGAGCTGGGCGCGCTGGTCTCCTGCGTCGTGCTGCTGTTCCTGTTCCGCAAGGAGAAGCAGCCCATCGTCGCAAAGGTGGAAACCACGGTCGATGATTACGTGCCGACCTTCCTGCTCCTTGGCACCATCGCGCTGCTGGTCGTCGCCTCCTTCCTGCCGGCGCCGCAGGGCGGCCTGCTGCTGACGCTGTACAACCTGCGCGCGGGCCTGATCTGCGTGACGCTGTGCGTCATCGGCCTGATTCGCGGGGTGGTCAAGTCCGGCTCGACGGATATCGTCAAGCGGGTGGTTCGCGATCTGGACAAGGACACGCTGCTGCTGCTCTTTGGCCTGTTCATGGTCATCGAGGGCATCAAAACGGCCGGCGTCATCGACGCGGTGGCCAACCTGTTCTACACGTTCGGCGGTGACAACGTATTCCTGCTCTACACCATGATTGTGTTCGCCTCCGTCATCCTGTCCGCGTTCATCGACAACATCCCGTATGTCGCGACGATGCTGCCGGTCGTGCAGAGCCTCGCCGCGATGATGGGGATCTCCCCGAACCTGTTCTTCTTCGGCCTCCTCACCGGCGCGACGCTGGGCGGAAACCTGACCCCCATCGGCGCATCGGCCAATATCGCCGCCATCGGCATCCTGCGCAAGAACGGCGAAACCGTCAAGACCAGCGACTTCCTGCGCATCGGCATCCCGTTCACGCTTTCCGCCGTGCTGACGGGCTATGCCTACATCTGGATCTTCTGGCACTGAGTCATCCGTTTCAAAGCCATTTTGAAGCGTCGCAAAGCGGCGGGCAAGAAAGCCCGTCGCTTTTTATTTTCGCTGGAAACCGCGCGCCTTGCGCCCCGGACGCGGGGCGCGCAGGTTTGCGGAGGGCCGCAGGAGGAAGGCAGTCGCCGGCCGGTTTCTGCATGGACGATTGTGTATGGATGAAATGAAAGAAAATTCATGCTATTCATCGATCAAAAAATGTTATATTTGAGATAACAAAACGGTATTTGTCACGGCGAAAGCTGTTCGATACAATGAGATCAACTCAAATCGACATGCGTTGACGAAAGCAAACGGCGCGTGGTCGCAACCCAGTCGACGGAAAAGGAGGTAACGGTATGAAAAAACTCTGGACAGTGGCGATGGCGTTGATCCTCATGCTGGCTTTGGCGGCCGGCGGCGTTGCGCAGGAGGCGGGCGTCGTGAAGGTCAGCGGCATCTCGGACATGGGCATCTACCATCAGCTTGTTGCGCTGATTGTGGAATACGATCAGGAAGTGGCCGCGCCGGATGCGGATGCCTACGTGGTGGCGGACTTCGCTTCGGCCTATATGAAGGAAGACTATGACCGGGCTGACGTGGGCATGGGCAAGATCACGGCGGTCTACACAAACGATACGGCCGATCGCCGCGAGGACAAGACCAGCGTGCCGGGCAAGTACGTCGTCATCGAGCTGGAGCCGGTGAGCGGTTCTGACTATGACGAAGAAGCGGGCATTTATAAGGTCAACAATCCTGCCGGTTACTGCACGTGGCGCAAGGTGGGCGAAAGCTGTGAGTGGCGCCGCACGGACTTCTCTGCGCTGGTCGTCTCCCAGAAGGAGAACGTCGTGAACGCGAACGGCGACGTCGTGGCGAAGGCCGGCGTGCTGCCGACGCTGCAGGCGGAAGACATTCGCCATCTCAAGATTGAACAGTTCGTCACCACCACGATGAAGAACCCGCAGGGCTACGATATCCACTACAGCCTGTCCATCCCGGAAAACTACGACGCGACGAAGAAGTATCCCATGGTCGTGAGCGTGTCCGGCAACGGCGGCCGTATCAACTACAAGCAGCAGGATGCCGAGGGCAACTTCCTGTGCGTGGGCGGCAACCTTGGCCGCGATTCCGCTGCCGCCGCCTGGCTGAACTGCGAAGAGGACGTCATCATCCTGACCCCGCAGCCGTGGCGCGATCAGCCGGAAGAGTGGGGAATCGACATCGTGGCGGACACCATCCAGGTCATCGATGCGGTGATGGCGGCGTACTCCGTCGATCTGGAGCGCGTGTATGCCATTGGTTCCTCGTTTGGCACCATGCACCTGAGCAGTGTGATCATGCGCCGTCCGGAGCTCTTCGCCGCCTATGCGCAGTGTAACGGCATGTGGATGCTCGCGGTCTCCAAGGATAGCCCGGAGAGCGGTTCCGTGAACATCTATACCGACGAGTTCGAAGGGAAGGTTGAGGGCTGGAACTGCACCGATGCGCTGGCCCTGCCGCTGAAGGAAGACTGCATCAAGGCGAAGGACGAGTACTGGGCCGAGGCGACCGAGGCGCTCAAGGGCGTCGTGGAAAACCGCATGCCGGTCTACTTCTGGCATGGCGTGAACGACGAGTCCATCTCCTGGACGCGCGCGCTGTCTCCGTACACCGTACTCCGCCAGATGTATGAGGAAGCCGGCCTGACGCAGGCGGAAATCGACGATCTGGTGAAGCTGTACTTTGCCGACGACGAGGAATACTATGAGCACGGCATTTGCGAGATCCACGCGACGTCCAAGCTGGCTGTAAACGAGCAGTGGTTCATGGATTGGATGCTCGAACAGTAACCACATTCCATCTCCCCCGATGCGCTCAATCCCTTGCGGAGAGAGGCTGCCGAAAAGGCAGCCTCTTTCCCTTTTGCATGGAGCCGAACGGCACCCGTCATGAAAAATGGATCGTCGTGCGCTCTCCGCGGCGCATGTTCCCGGCGCCGATGAAGACGGCGTCATGCGCAGGCATCCATTGCGCGCCGCCTCGCCTTGCGCACCGCAGCCCGGCGCGCCGCCCGCCAGCTTGCGGCGGCTCCGGTTTCCTTCGGGCGGCAGCCCAACGCTTGTCAAAGCGCATGGTGTTTGCGCGCAGGCTGTGCAGCATCCTGCGATTAAAACGGGAGCGGTTTGGAAGGGCGCGTTGATGCGCAAATCGGCATCAGTCCGTCCGATCTTTGCGCGCCTATATGCGAGCGAGATCAAACGCACTCGACGACATGATTCTGGATGAAATCAAGGAAGGAGAGCAGCTGTTCGGAATGATGCTGCTTTTGCGCGTAGATCAGCCACGTCGGCCGCACAAGCGCCGTGCTGGTGTTGGCGATGGTCAGGGTCGTCTGATACAGCGGCGAGGCTGTGGGCAGCGTACAGCCGTCCGGGAGAAAGGCGATGGAATAGCCGAGCCCCTGCGTGACCATGGGGAAGGTCTGATCCATGTGTTCGACGGTCATGCCAATGAGCGGCGGCGTGTCAAAATGCTCGCTCCACCACTGATCGACCAGATGGCGGCAATAGTCGTTGAGCGGATAATCGATGCGGGGCGTATAGGAGAGCTCCTCAAGGCTTTTCAACGGGAGATTGGTGAGGATATAGCCTTTCTCGTTGTTGATGTGGATCTTTTCGACGTTGTCGTGGATGCGCCCGCGCACAAATCCGATGTCGATTTCTCCTCTGTCGAGCATGTCGTGGATGGTGCGGCTGCGCCCGCCGATGATATCAAAGCGAATATCCGGATGGCATGCGCTGTATTGGGCGATAATGCCCGGCAGCCTGAACTTGAGGTATGAGAGGGAGGCGCCGATGGTGATGCTGGTCTTGTGATTGCTGTGCAGCATGCACAGTTGGCGGCGGGTTTCCTCGATGAAATCGATGTATTTGAGCGCCTGCTGCGCCAGATAGAGGCCTTCCGTCGTGAAATCCAGACCGCTCTTGCTGCGATAGACGATCTGCACCTGCATCTCATCCTCAATCGCTTTGAGCCGCTTGGTGAGGGCGGGCTGCGAGATATACAGCGCACTGGCTGCTTTGGTGATGTTGGGCGTCAGGTAGAGCTGTTTGAGAAATTCCCAGTCGGAATCCTTCATGGCGACCGTTCCTTTCTGCGCATTGGATCAGAGCGCATCAGAAAGGGCTTGCCGCCCGTGAACAGGCGGCAAGCCCTTTGAGATACAAGGCAAACCTTGCTTTGGATCAGGTATCCTCGACCACGACGTCCTTGCCCCTGCGCTTGAGGATCTGCGGGACGGTGATCCACAGGACGGCGGCAACGAGGAAGAACAGGGACAGCGGGTCCTTGACGAGCATCAGCACGTCGCCGTTGTACAGGTTCATCGCGCGGCGCAGGTTGTTCTCCATCATCGAGCCAAGGATGAGGGAGAGAACGCATGGTGCGATGGGGTACCCGTGCTTTGGCAGATAGTAGCCGAGCACGCCGGTGGCGAGCATGAACGCGAGGTTGAACACGCTCAGCTGAACCGCGTACACGCCGAAGACGGAGATCGCGGCGATGCAGGGCACGAGATAATGCGCCGGGGTTTCGATGATCTTGGCGAACACCTTGACCATCGGCAGGTTGAGAACCAGCAGCATGAAGTTGCCGATCAGCATGCTGGCGATCAGTCCCCAGACGATGTCCGGCTTCTCCTGGAAGAGCAGCGGGCCGGGGGTGATGTTGAACATGATCAGCGCGCCCATCAGCACGGCGGTGGTGCCGGTGCCGGGGATGCCCAGCGTCAGCAGCGGGATCATCGCGCCGCCGGAAGCGGCGTTGTTTGCGGTTTCCGGCGCGGCAACGCCTTCGATGGCGCCCTTGCCAAAGTTTTCGCGGTTCTTGCAGATCTTCTTCTCCATCGCGTAGGCCATGAAGGAGGTCAGGGAAGCGCCGCAGCCGGGGATCATGCCCTGGAAGAAGCCGTAGATGGAGCAGCGCAGAATCGTCGGCGCGCAGTCCTTGAGGTCCTGCTTGGTGGGCAGCACGCGGCCGACCTTGATGACCTCGCCCTCGGCGTAGTCGCGGGTGAGGATGGTCTTGAAGACCTCGCCCAGCGCGAACATACCGACGGCCAGCGTCAGGAACTCGATGCCGCTGTAGAGCTCGTAGTTGCCGAAGGTGAGGCGGGCAACGCCGGAGATCGGGTCAACGCCGACGGTGGCGAGGATCAGGCCCACGGCGGTCATCATCAGGGATTTGTACATGGACTTGCTGCCCAGGCCGCTCAAGGCGGTCAGACCGAGCACCATCATGGAGAACAGCGCCATCGGGCCGAATTTGAGGGCGACGTTTGCCAGCGGCTGCGCGAAGAGCAGCAGGCCGATGACGGAGATGATGCCGGCCACGAAGGAGCCGATCGCGCAGATCGCCAGCGCGGGGCCGCCGCGTCCCTGCTTGGCCATCTGATAGCCGTCGATACAGGTACACACGGAGGAGTTCTCGCCGGGTGTGTTGATGAGGATGGACGTGGTGGAACCGCCGTACATCGCGCCGTAGTAGACGCCGCACAGCAGGATGATCGAGCTGGTCGCCGCCTGATCGGCCGGCAGGCCGCTGGTCACGGTGGCGCAGATCGGGATGAGGATGGCAACGCCGGAGATGGGGCCAATGCCGGGCAGAACGCCAACGAGCGTACCAATCAGGCAGCCGCAGAATGCGAAGAGCAGGTTAAGCGGTTGGCAGGCCGTAGCCATGCCTTGCATAAAGTATCCAAAGGATTCAAACATATAACGCTACTCTCCTTTCTTTTAGATTCCCAGGATGGGCATTTTCGGCAGAGAGCCGCCGGCGACATACACGTAGAGCAAATACACGCCGATGGAGAAGCAGGCCGCAATCAGGATGGACTTGCCGATCTCACCCCTGCGCATGATCTGGAAGGTCACCACCAGGAACAGGAAGGTGGAAATGACGTAGCCCAGCGGCTCAAGCACGAAGATGTAGACGATCAAGCTGACGAGGAAGGGAAGGAACACATCGTAAGCGAGCGGCTTCTCCTTCTTCTTGGGCGGCCTCTTGTCCTTGAAGGACACGACGATACCGATGCCGCTGCAGATCATCAGCACGCAGGACCACAGCGTCGGGGTCGCGGACGGACCGATGGAGGTGCCGAACGAGCTGCTCGAGAGCGTCTGGGCATAGATGAATATGGCCAGGCCGATCAGGAAGAAGATCACGTTCGCAATGCGATCAAAAGCAGTGTTGTACCGCTCAAAATACTTCTTCATATTTGTCTACTCCTTATGGGAATAGGGGAGGAGCGTGATGCTTCTCCCCCTCCCGGAAACATTGAATTGAAGCGAAATGTGCAGGTATGGGACGATTACTTGAGCCTCAGGCCCAGCGTCTCGTACACGGCGCGATAGTTTTCTTCCTCGGTCTTGAGGTACGCCATGAAGTCTTCGGCGTTCTTGTAGGTGTTCTGCATGCCGAAGTTCTTCAGCTCGGTGTTGTACGCTTCGGTCGCGCACAGCTTGCCGATGGTCTCGTTCCAGAAAGCCTTCGCCTCATCGGAAGCGTCCTTGTTCATGAAGATGCCGCGCCAGTTGGAGGTCACGACGTTGATGCCCTGCTCGGTGTACGTCGGAACGTCCTTCATGATCTCGTCGTCAAGCAGGCGCTCGGCGGAAGACACGCCCAGAACCTTCACGCTGCCGGCCTTCAGGTACTGCTTGATGGAGGAGACGTCGGAGGTCATCGCGTCGGCATGGCCGCCCAGCAGGGCAGTCAGCGCTTCGCCGCCGCCGTCGTAGGTGTTGTACTTCACGGTCTGGACGTCAACGCCGGCAGCGTGGGCGACCTGCATCGCGTTCAGGTGATCCCAGGTGCCGGGGCCGCCGCCGCCGCAGAACTGCACGTTGTCCGGATCGGCCTTGATGGCGTCGGTCAGCTCGGTGAGGGTGTCGTACGGGCTGTCGGCGAGCACGGCGATGATGCCGTAGTCGGACTGCAGCTCAGCGACCGGATAGACCTCTTCCGGGCCGATCGGGCTGTTGCCGTCCGCCTTGATGTGGTTGAGGATGAACGGGGTGGAGACGACCAGCAGCGCATAATCGTCCTTGCCGTATTTGTTGACGAACTCGACGGTACCGGTCACCTGGCCGCCGCCCGGACGGTTTTCAACGGTCATCGCCGCGGTGTACAGGCCTTCACTATTGAGGATCTTGGCAACGGAGCGCGCCGCGGTATCCAGACCGCCGCCGGCGCCGGACGCCGCGATGATGGTGACGTTCTTCTGCTTGTACTCAGCCTGAGCGCAGACGGCAAGGCTCAGAACGAGAACCAGAGCGAGCGCGATAGCGAACAACTTCTTCATAGTTACTCTCCTTTTCTTCCGGTCGATGGTGGATTGTCGATCATGGTGTACCGAAAAAAAGTGGCGGGCATCTCCTCCATTCTGCATGCTTGCCGTTTCATGAACCGTATCTCTCTTTGCCGCACGGGATACGCGTTCTGTTAAACTTTAATTAAGCAAATTATACCGCCATTTTGAGGAAAAGAGAAATAGCATTATTGCATAGCAAGTTTTACAAAAAAACTATTGCTTCCACATCATCTTTGCATCACGCGTCATAAAAACAGATCAGAAAATCTGTAGTATAATCGAAATGAACGTCGGACATACGGCGATCACGCCGATCATGCGAAAGAGCTGCAAGGCGGCGATGGCAGGGGTGACCGTGCCAAAGTCTGCCGCGATGAGCGCCATGTCGCTGGCGCCGGCCGCGGTGGAGGCAAACGTGGCGGTGACGGGATCCAGATCCGCGACATGCGAGAGCAGCCAGCCCAAAAACAGGGAGAACGCCATGTAGCATGCGCCCACCATCAGCACATACGGCCACATCTTCGTGATGGATACCACGACATCGACCGTCACTTTTGCGCCGATGAGCGCGCCGGCCATCATCTGCGTCAGCCTGCGCAACAGAAGCGGCATGATCGCATGGCCTGTTTTGACATGGTACACGCTGACGGCACTCACCGAGAAGAGGAGCGCGCCGCCGGGGATGCCGCTGACATGTCCGAGCAGACCGAACGCCGTCGCGATGATGCAGGTATAGGCAAAGTGGAGCGCGTCCTGCTTGGTGCGCACGTTCCACAGGCGCTGCTTCTTCTTTCGGCTGCCGTCCGCATGACCGTCCCTTGTCGCATGCAGCGCACGGGAGATGACCAGCGGAAACAGGCAGATGGCGAAGAGCAGCCGCGAAATCTGAAACACGCTGACCACGGCGATGTCTGCGCCCATGTCGTCGGCGAGGATGGTCATCTCGGTCAGACCGCCGGGCACGGTGGCAAACAGCGCCGTGCACAGATCCAGCGAGGAGATCCGGTGGAGCACCGTGCCGATGATGACGTTGAAGGTCACGAAGCAGGTGAGCAGGATGAGGGCGGGCTTGACCAGACCGCGCAGCAGCTGCACGGATTTTTGATCAAAACTCGTGCCGATGAACGCGCCGGCGATGATCTGCGTGAAGAGCTTGTATTCGGCGGGAATGGGCGCGAGCCCAAAGGCCAGGGAGACGCCGGCCACGGCCAGCAGGGAACCGATGATCGCGCCGGCAGGCGCGCGCAGCTTCACAAAGATCGTACCGCCAATCACAGCGACAAGCAGCGTCGGGAGGATTTCCGGCATGGGTGGTTCATTCCTTTCCGTCGGCGGATTCGCAGCAAACAGGTTCAGGGCAGCGTGTTGATGTCCACCTCATCCATAAAGCGCAGCAGATTCTGCACGAGGGGATTGTACTCCTCGTCATGATGATAGATCACGTGCGTGGTGCTGGTCAGCGGCCTGCCGTTCTTGAAGAACATCGGCATGCTGAAAAACTCGCCCTTCATGCGCTTGAGGTATTTGGAGTCGGAAACAATGGCGTAACCCAGATGATACCGCACCATTTCCAGGCTTTGCTGGCAGCTGTTCATGCGCATGCGGATGTAGGGAGGCGCGTTGAAGTGCTCTTTCCACCAGATGTCCGCCTTGCGGGTGACGCTGCTTTCGCGGATGAAATCGATGCGGGGCATGGAGGGGAGCTGCTCAAGTGAGAAGGGCTTGGCGCAGACAATGCAAACCTGATCCTCCGCCAGCAGGCGGCTCTTGATGACGCTGGAGTCGGTTTCGCCGCGCACCACGGCAATATTCAGCTCCCGGTTTTCGATCATGATTCTCAGCGCACTGCTGTAATCCACCAGCATATCCAGCTTCACGTTGGGATGCTGTTCGGTGAACTTCTCGATAAACGGCGGGATCACGAACAGGGCGTAGGCGGGCGGCACACCCAGACGAAGCGGCCCGATTTCACCGCTGGAAAAGCCCGCAAGCTCCAGGTGCATCTGATCGACGAGTTCCAGAATCTTCTTGGCGTACTCGGCGACATGCTCGCCTGCGGGCGTCAGGCTGATGCCCTTGGCCCCGCGGATCAGGATCGGAAAACCGAGTTCCTCCTCAATCAACTGAATGCGGCGGGTCAGCGTGGGCTGCGTCACGAACAGCAGGCTGGCTGCCCGTGTCACGTTGCCCGTCTGCTTGAGGGTATAGATGATTTTCCAATCGAAATCTCGCACGATGTGCACCTCATTTTTGATATGCTCTTGAGATGGCGTCCATCCGCTCGGAATCCGTTCGGCGAAGAGAAGGGCAAGCCGCCCATGCTTCGCCTGTTTTCCGGCTTCGCGCATGCCGCCGGCCTCCGCCTTTCCCCCACGGAACGCGCGTTCCGTGGGGGAAAGATCATCACGGGTTGAGGGATTGCCGCGTTACAGGGTAAAGGGTTTGATCTGACGGACGACGTCCAGAATCGTGCCGTCGCGCGCTTCGAGGATCGCCACCACCTTGTCCTCGAACTGCACGTCATCCGGCCTGCCGACGATCGAATACGCCTTTTCCTTCAGGCTCTCGATCGTCACATGCGGGATGCCGGCCTTGTCCAGGCATTCGATGAGATCCGGGCGCAGCGGGTTGACCGCGATGCCGTAATCGGTGACGAGCACGTCCACGCAGTCGCCCGGTGTCGTCACGGTCACGACGTGCTCGCAGACGGTCGCCATGCGCCCGCGCACCAGCGGCGTGACGATGACGCAGACCTTGGAGCCCGCAGCCGTGTCCGGATGTCCGCCCGGCGCGCCGCGCAGCACGCCGTCCGAGCCGGTGAGCACGTTGACGTTGAAGCCGGTGTCGATCTCCAGCGCCGCGAGGACGACGAAGTCGAGCTTGTTGACGAACGCGCCCTTGTTCGCCGGGTTGGCGTACTGGCTGGCGCTCATTTCAAAGTGGTTCGGGGTCTGGTTGATGGAGTTGACCGCGTCCAGGTCGAAGTCCTGTACGTCGATGACCTTGCCGACCTTGCCCTTTTTGAGCAGCTCGACCATCGGCCTGGTGATGCCGCCGATCGCCCAGCCCATCTTGATGCCGCGCTCGTCGATGTACTTCTCCAGGAACAGGTTGGCCGCCAGGCTTGGGCCGCCCGCGCCGGTCTGGAAGGAGAAGCCGTCCTTGAAATACGGCGTGGAGGCGATGACCTTGACCACGTCCTCGGCCATCATCAGCTCGCGCGGGTTTTGGGAGATGCGCGCCGCCGCGCTGGCGATCTTCTTCGGGTTGCCGATGGAATCGACGACGACGACCGCGTCCACGTCGATCGCCTCAATGGAGGCGGGCATGTTCGGGAAGTCCACGAGGCAGTCTGTGATCACCACGACGTGATCGGCGTACTTGGCGTCGGTCATGGCGTAGCCCAGCGCGCCGCAGTTGCTCTTGCCGCCGATGCCGCGGCTGTTGCCTACGCAGTCGGACGTGGACGCGCCGACGAACGCGATGTCGATGTGCACCTCGCCCGCCTCGATGGCGCGCGGGCGGCCGCCGTGGCTGCGGATGATGGCCGGCGTCTTGAGCTTGCCTTCGGAGACGACCTGACCCATGCGCCCGCGGATGCCGGAGGTCTGGATGCCGATGACTTTGCCCTGCTCGATGTAGTCGGCGATGGGATCGTGCGCCGAGCCAAGGGAGGAAGCGGCGATGGTCAGATCCTTGAGCCCCAGCTCATCGATGGCCGCCTTCATGACCATGTTGACCACGAAATCGCCGTCGCGCAGATGATGATGGAAGGAGAAGGTCATGCCGTCCTTCGCGCCGCATTGCCTCAGCGCGTCCGCGATGGTATCGACCAGCTTGCTCTCCTGCGGCGTCTCATAGCGGCGGGTGCGCGGGCCGACCTTCTGCATGTACTTGCCGTCCATGTAGTTTTTGCCCTGATACACCTCCTTGCCGTTTTCAAGCAGGAAGTCAGGAATATCGCGTCCTACTGCGTTTTTCATACCAAATCCCCCTCGTACATGCCGCAGGCCTTGGCCAGCTTCAAAGTGCGCTCGGCGCCGGGAATGTGCGCGACGTCGACCATCTTGCCGTTGACGGTGAATACGCCGATGCCGGCCGCTGCCGCCTCGCGGAAAGCGTTGACCATCGCCTCGGCCTGCTGCACTTCCTTCTGCGTCGGCGCGAGCAGTTCATGCACCGGCCGAATCTGCTTGGGATTGATGATGCTCTTGCCGTCAAAGCCCATCGCCTTGATCTGGCGCAGCTCGGCTTCAAAGCCCTCGTCGTCGTCCAGATCGGTAAAGACGGTGTCGAAGCACTGGATGCCGGCAGCGCGCGCCGCCAGCAGCATTTGGCCGCGCGCGGCGAGCATGTCGATGCCGGACGGGTCGAACTTCGTCTGCATGCACCTGCGGAAATCGCCGCCGGAGATCGCCACGCCGAACAGTCGCTCGCTGGCGCAGCAGATCTCATAGGCATTGAGGATGCCCTTGGGGCTTTCCAGCGCGGCGATGATCAGCGTGCGGCCGACCTCTACGCCGAATTCCTTCTCGGCTTCGGTCAGCGCCGCATCGATGGTCTTGACGTTGTCGGCGCTCTCGCACTTGGCGATGCGGATGCCGTCCGCGCCGCCGGCGACGCACACGCGGATGTCTTCCTGCCAATGCGGGGTATCCAGACCGTTGATGCGCACGATGACCTCGGTGCTGCCGTAGTCGATGGTGGTCAGCGCATGATACAGGGAGAAGCGCGCCGCGTCCTTCTGGTTTTCGGCGACGGCGTCCTCCAGATCGAGCATGATGGAATCGCTGCCATAGATGTATGCGTCCTTGATGAGGCCCGGCCGCTGGGCGTTCATGAACATCATGGTGCGCCGCAGACGGAAGCGCTCAGGCTTTGGGCGTTTGATCACCGAATGACACCTCCCCACGGAATGTTCGAAGCGCTCTTGCCGCAGCTGCGGAAGACGGCGCACTCCACGCGCGCCTTGAGCGTGCAGTCCAGCGCGCCCTTGTCCACGACGGTCACGCGGGCATTTTGCACTTGCAGGCGGTCGAGCGTCTCCAGGATCGTCGCCCTGATCTGGCGGCCGTACTGGTTGATGACGCTGCTGCTCAGCTCAAGCTCAATGCCTTCGCCGGGCTCGACGGTGACCAGGGCATCGCTGGATTCCAACGTGCCGGCGGTCGCGCTTTTCAGAATCTCCATTAGATCATCCATCCTTTCCTTTTTATATTTTGTTTGAACGCATGCGTGGGAAAACTAACCGAGGTATTCGCTGCTGAAGAGCTGACTGGCCATGCGGATGATGTCCTTTTCGGGATGACCGAGATACGCATCCTTGCGATAATAGATGTTCACATCCCATGTCACGGCCTTTGGCCCCAGGGAGAGCAGATCCACGTCCATGCCGGGCACGGCCAGCTGCGTCACCATATAGGGAACGATGGCAAATCCAAGCCCCGCCGCCGCCATGCGATAGCAGGCGATGGAGCTGGACATTTCATGGCAGATGATCGGACGGATGCGGTGCTTTCGGAAAAATCCGTCGCAGAATGTGCGCGCGGTATGCTCCTGCTTGAGCAGGACGAAGGGCTGCTGATCGAGCATGTGCGGGTCCGAGAGATGCCCGCTCTCCGGGAGGAATCCTTTGGGGGCGCACAGGAGCATTTCTTCGGTGTAGATTTTCTGAGACGCGATGGTGGCGTCCGTCTCCTTACCGTCGCCGGGCAGGAGAAGCAGGTCGATTCGCCCGGTTTTCAGCGCCTCGCGCAGCTTTTGGCCGCTCTGCGTATAGATGTCCACCCGGATGCCGGGATACACATTCTGAAAGTCCTGAATCAGGCGCGGCATGATATACGAAGCCCTGTCCCGGCTGACGCCGATGCGCAGCATGCCGGTCATGTTTTCGGTGATCTCCCGAAGCTCCTTCATCATCCGCTCGTTTTCACGCAGAATTCGCTGGGCGGATTCGATATAGCGCTGCCCGGCATAGGTCAGTGAAATGGGAGACGTGCTTCGGTCAAAGAGCAGCGTGCCCAGCTCCTCTTCGGTTTTGCGAATATAATGACTCAGCGCGGACTGGGAAATATACAGGGCCTCGGCGGCTTTTGTCACGTTGCGATGCTCGGCGACCGCAGTCAGGTATTGCAGCTGTCTGAAATCCATACGCTCACACTCCTCTTGCGCCATGAAACCGCAGGCCGGGATGGAAGACGAGCCTGTTGCGATAATCATTGATGAAGCACCCGGCCAGAAGGATTTCGGCCTCTTCGTGCGTCAGATGATCGAAAAAAGCGGGCATCTGCCGGATGGTGTTGCCCTGTGCATCCAGAATTTCCAGCTGTACACAGCGCGCGTCGCTTCGCAGCGCCTCGCGGATATTGCGAATCAGGACGAGGCTGCCGACAGGGATGCAGGGCGTTTGCGCTGTGCGCAGGGGGAGAATCCCCCAGTTGATGCAGTTGGCGCGATAGCGCCTGGTGGCGTATGCCCGCGCGATGTTGGCAAAACCGCCGAGCACTTTCTGACAGGACGCGGCCTGCTCGCGGGAAGAGCCGTCGCCGATCTGATCGGCGCATATGGCGCTGCCCAGCGTGATGTTGTCGCGCCGGCAGTGCAGCCGTGCGGCGAGCGCGGCAATCACGGCATCCAGCTGCGCATCGCCGGTGTGCTGATTCGCGCGGAGCCTTTGCGACTGACTGCGAACCGCCTTTGCGCGCGCCAGATACATGGGATCGCGGTGGATCAGCGTATAGCCGGAGATTCGCTCAGGATTGGAGCGGAAAGAGCTGGCCTCGCCGGAGGGAATCAGTTCATCCGTGGTGACGCTGTCCGCGTAGCTGCCTGCGATGTGGAGCAGCAGGTGGTCGGAAGGCGGGTACATGGCCGGCCAATCGGCGATATTCGGCCCCATGCGGGGTTCAAGCGATTCGTCCGTCTTGCCGAAGCGGTCGAAAACCTGCCCTTCGTAGATGCGCTGCTCAAAAGCGGGCGTGATCTCACGATACTGCGTGTTCAGGGCGGTGGCCGGGGTCAGCCTGCCGCCGTTGCGAACCGTGGCCGCGATGGAGCGCGCGTCCATCAGGCAGACGGCGGCCATCTGCCCTTGCCCCGGATTGGAGCCCTCGCGATTGGCATAGTTGCGGGTGACGTGACGGATGCTGAGCTGTCCGTTGGCGGGGACGTCGGTCACACCGAAACACGGGCCGCAAATGGCCGGCCGGAGGGTGACGCCTGCGAGCATGAGTTCCGACGCGATGCCCTGCCTGACGAGATCCTGCATCACGGGCATGCTGGCGGGATTCACGCCGAGCTGCAAGCCGTTTCCCGGAATGCAATAGCCCTTGAGGATATCCGCGACGGCGGCGAGGTTTTCGGTCAAGCCGCCGGCGCAGCCGCCGATGAGCGCCTGATCGACGACCAAACCGTCTGCCTTCAGATGGCTGCGCAGGGAGAAGTCCGCGCCTTTGATGCTGCGCCCCTCGGCTTCGATCCGGGCGATATGGGTCTCCCGATCCGCCAGAAACGCTTCGATCGGCATCGCGTTGCTGGGGTGAAAGGGCAGCGCGATCATGCAGGGGACTTTGCTCAGATTGATTTCAATCAGGCCGTCGTAGTATGCGCCTTCCCCCGGAGAGAGCGGGGCATACGCCGCCTGCCTGCCGTGAGAAGCAAGATAAGCGAGTGTCTTTTCGTCCGTCTGCCAGATGCTCGACAGGGCGGCGGATTCCGTGGTCATCACGTCGATGCCCATGCGGTATTCCATGGAGAGATTTGCCAGGCCGTCGCCCACGAATTCCAGCACCTTGTTTTTGTTAAAGCCGTTTTTGAATGTGGCGGCGATCAGCGCCAGGGCCACATCCATTGGGCCGACGCCGGGGCGCGGCGCGCCTGTCAGCCTGACGGCAATGACCTGCGGATAGGGAATGTCGTAGGTCTTGCCGAGCAACTGCTTGGCGATCTCGCCGCCGCCCTCGCCGATGCCCATCGTACCCAATGCGCCATAACGGGTGTGCGAATCGGAACCGAGGATCATCTTTCCGCAGCCGGCGTGGGCCTCGCGCATGTATTGATGCAGCACGCCGCGATGCGGCGGAAGGAAGATGCCGCCGTACTTTCCGGCGCAGTCCAGACCATAGACGTGATCGTCTTCGTTGATGGTGCCGCCCACCGCGCACAGGGCGTGGTGGCAGTTGGAAAGCACATACGGAACGGGAAATCTCTCGATGCCGACGGCGCGAACCGTCTGCAGGATGTTGACGTAGTTGTTGTCCGGCGAGACCAGCGCATCAAACCTCAGCTTCAGCATGGCGGGATCGCCGCTGTGATTATGGCGCTGAAGGATGCGGTAGGCCATCGTCTGTCTGCGCCCCTCTTCGGGAGACGAATGGGCTTCATGCAGGAATACGCCATGACCGGTCAAGCGGATCATCGCAAGACCTCCTTCCTCCCGATCGATTTTGATTTGGGTGATGACGGCGCCCCGGCGGGAACGGCCGCTGCTTCCCTTGCCGGCGACGGCAGGCATATCGCCGGGATGCAGATGACGAATGGTTTCGGCGAGGATGGGCCCTCGCCCGATGGACGGTGACGGCGGGGCCGATGATCGGATAGCTGCGGCCGAATGTCGTGTGCATGGCAGGGTACAGCCCGGCGCGGCACATGGCCAAGGCGTGGAAAACTCGCGCAAGCGATCGAGGAAAGACTCCATTTTCTGACGGTTTACAGGGTTCACCTTACAACTGACCCTGTTAAATATTTATTTACATTATAGTCCTGAACACACATTGAATGAAAATATACAAAACAGATGGATACCATGAGAAAAAACTCATGATCCAGAAATCTTAATACAAAAAGCCTTGATTTACTGCAATCGTGCCGGATGCCGCTTGCAGCCATTGATGTTTTGCATCGAAGAAGCAAGGTCCCATACGGTTTGCGCATCATGCCTTTTTGCTCATCGTTTTCATGCTCATAATGATATTTTACACATCTCTCGCCAACTGATATGATGGCATTAAAGAGAGTATACAGAAAAGGAGACGTTCTTGACGATGGCCATGAATCTGACCAGAAAAATTCTGTCCGCCCATCTGGCGGCCCCCGCGCGCATGATTCCCGGCGAGGAAATTCAGCTCAAGGTGGACCAGACGCTGACGCACGACATCAACGCGGTGATGACGTATTTGGCCGTGGAAGCGCTGGGCATCGAGCGCACGGGCGTGGAGACCTCTGTCAGCTATCTGGATCACAACCTGCTGTATCTGGACTACAAGACGCCGGACGATCACATCTATCTGCAATCCGTAGCCAGGCGTCTGGGTGTGCACGTCGTTCGTCCGGGCAACGGCATCATGCATGCGGTGCATGTGGCCCGATTCGGCGCGCCGGGCAAGATCTCCTTTGGCGGCGACAGCCATACGCCGCACGGCGGCGCAATCGGCATGCTGTGCATCGGCGTGGGCGGCATGGACGTGGCCACGGCGATGACCGGACTGCCCATGCGCCTGAAGATGCCGCAGATCATCCGGGTGAATCTGATCGGCAAGCTCCGGCCCGGCGTCGGCGCGAAGGAGATCATCCTGGACATGCTGCGCCGAAACGGCGTCAAGGGCGGCCTGGGCAAGGTGTTTGAATACGTCGGCCCCGGCGCCGCGTCGCTGGAGGTTGGCCAGCGCGTGACGATCACGAACATGGGCGCGGAGATGGGGGCGACCTCCTCCATCTTCCCGGCGGATGAGCAGGTCAGGAAGTTCTTCAAGGCACAGGATCGCCTTGACGACTACGTCGAACTGCTGCCGGATGAGGGCTGCGATTATGACGGCGAGATGGAGATCGATCTGAGCGCGCTTGAACCGCTGATTGCTTGCCCGCATCAGCCGGACAATGTGAAGACGATTCGGGAGGTGGAAAAGCGGCCGGTGCAGCAGGTGTTCATCGGTTCGTGCACCAACGCCAGCTACTCCGATATTGCCAAGGCCGCGCTGGTGTTTCAGGGCCGTCACGTGCACGAGGATGTGAGCTGTACCTGCGGCATCTCCTCCAAGCAGATCTACAAGGCGCTGATGAAGGACGGCTATATCGACATGCTGCTCGACGCCGGCGTGCGCCTTCTGGAGCTGGCCTGCGGCCCGTGCTGCGGCATCGGCCAGTCCCCGGCGACAAATGGCGTCGCCGTGCGCACCTCCAACCGCAATTTCAAGGGGCGTGCGGGCAATCCGACCGCCGACATCTATCTGGTCGGCCCGGAGAGCGCTGCCGCGACGGCCGTCATGGGCACGTTCGCCAGCGCGCAGGATGTGATGGGCGAGGATGTCGCACGGCTGGAGGGCATCTGCGATCCGCCGCACTATCCCATCGACGACGCTTCCATCGTCAAGCCCCTGCCGGTCGAGCAGGCCCGGCAGGTGGAGATCATCCGCGGGCCGAATATCGCGCCGCTGCCCGTGCCGGAGGCGCCGCAGGATCACCTGACTGCGAAGATCAGCCTGAAGGCGGGCGACAACGTCACCACCGACGACATCACGCCCGCCTCCGCCGAATTCAGCTCCATGCGCTCCAACATTCCGCTGATGAGCCAATTCTGCTACCTGCGCTATGATCCGGATTTCTCAAAGCGCGCCAGAGCGCTGGGACAGAGCATCATCATCGGCGGCGAAAACTACGGACAGGGCTCCTCCCGCGAGCATGCCGCCATCAACCCGATGTATCTGGGCGTGAAGATCGTGGTGGCCAAGTCCATCGCCCGCATCCACAAGGGCAACCTGATCAACCACGGCATTGTGCCGATGGTCTTTGATGATCCGGCGGACTACGACAGGCTGGATATGCTGGATGAATTGGAGATTACGGACTATATCGAGCAGATGCGAAACCGTCAGGTGATCATCCGTGACGTGACGAAGAATTTTGAATTCAAGGCCAATCTGGAACTCAGCGACAGCGAGCTTGAAATCTGCGTCTGCGGCGGCCAGCTCCGCTTCCTGAAGAAGCGGCTGAAAGAGATGAAGGGGGAAAGGTGAGATGAACGAGATTCAGATCGCGCAGGAGAAATTTGCGCAGTTGATTCAGTCGGAGTTTGCGCGCATTGAGAGGATGCGTCAGGACACCGAGGTGAAGGAATTCTCCAGCATGGAGAAGATCGTCGTGGGCGTTCTTCCAGGCGACGGCATCGGCCCGATCATCATGGAACAGGCGCTGCGCGTGCTCCATCGTCTGCTGCGCGATGAGATCGCAAGCGGCAAGGTGGAAGTGCGCACCATCGAAGGCATGACCATTGAAAACCGCGATGCGCTGGGCGAGAGCCTGCCCGCGCCGATCTTCGAGGAAATGAAAAAGTGCGACGTGCTGCTCAAGGGCCCGATGGTTACGCCGCGCGCCAGCGAGGTCGCGGAAGGCCGCTATAAGCACAATCTCGTCAGCCCGAATTCTCTGATGCGCCGTGGACTGGAGCTGTTTGCGGCCATGCGTCCGATCCGCATCCCGGAAAAGGGCATCGACTGGGCGTTTTTCCGCGAGAACATCGAGGGCGAATACATCTGGGGCAACAAGGGCATCCAGGTCAATGACGATCTCGCCATCGATTTTAAGGTGCAGACGTCTTTGGGCTCCGAGCGCATTGCGCGCGCGGCATTTGATTATGCGCGCAAGAACGGCAAAAAGAATGTGACCGTCGTCACCAAGGCCAACATCGTCAAACTGGCGGATGGCAACTTCATCAAAGCCGTGCGCAAGGTAGGGGCGCAGGAGTATCCGGAGATCGAGATTCAGGAGCGGCTGGTGGACGCGATGGCCGCCAAGATGATGGACCCCGATTTCAACAAGGGCATCGAGGTCATTGTCCTGCCCAATCTCTACGGCGATATCGTCACCGACGTGGCGGCAGAGCATCAGGGCGGCCTGGGCACGGCATCTTCTTCCAATATCGGCAATCGATATGCGATGTTTGAGGCGATTCATGGCACCGCTCCGTATCTGATGACGCATGGCCGCGGGCACTATGCCGATCCGAACAGCCTGATTCGTGCCGTGGGCATGCTCGTCGCGCACATTGGCTATGGCGATCGCAAGGAATGGCTGGATAAGGCGCTGGATATCTGCACGATCACCGAGCGCAAGAAAGTCGTCACCACGTTTGTGGAGGATGCCAGCGCGGCGGAGTATACCGATTATCTGCTGGAGACGCTGGAGAGCATCCAATATGCCCCGGCCTCTCCCCTCTTTGCATGCGGAGGAGAGCGTATGAGCATCAAAGAAGCGCGGGGCAGACATGAACCATGCATGAGTGGTGGGCGCAATCAGGGAAATGGAACGACGGAGAGGGAGCCTGTATGAGAAGCTTTAAGACGGTCTTTATGCGAGGCGGCACGAGCAAGGGCTGCATGTTCCTCAAGGAGGATTTGCCCGGGCGCGAGCAGTGGGACGACATCTTTGTGCAGGTGATGGGCAGCCCCGATCCCAAGCAGATCGACGGCCTTGGCGGCTGCGTATCCAGCAACAACAAGATCGTCGTTGTGAGCAAGAGTGAGCGGCCGGGCGTGGATGTGGATTACATCGTCGGGCAGTCGATTGTCGGTCAGGCCAGGATCGACTACAAGAGCAACTGCGGCAACATGACGGCGGCCACCGCGCCGTTCGCCGTGGAGATGGGACTGGTCGAGAACCTGACCGAGCCGACGACGGTTGTGCACATGTTCAACCTGAACACGAACAAGTATATCGACGTGGAAGTGCCGGTGCGCGACGGCCGGTTCGACAACGAGGGCGACTGCCGCATCGCGGGCATTGACGGTACGGCGGGCGAGCTGAAGGTCAATTTCCTCCACCCCGCCGGCGCAAAGACGGGCAAGCTCTTCCCGACCGACCGGCCCAGGGAGATGCTGGAGATTCCCGGCGGGGAGATCGAGGCGACGATTCTGGACGTGTCCAATCCCATCGTGCTCGTGCGCGCCGCGGATATCGGCTTGAAGGGCACGGAGCTGCCCGCCGAGGTGGACGCGAACAGGGAAGCGGCGGCGAAACTGGAAGCCATCCGCGGCGCGGCCTGCGTGAAGATGGGCTTTGCCCATACGCCTGAGGATGCGACGCAGAACAGCCCTGCCGTGCCGAAGGTCGGCTTTGTGACGGCGCCGGTGCGCTTTGCGGACATCGGCGGCAAAACGGTCGAGGCGGAGGAAATGGATATTTGCGCGCGTGTGATCAGCGTGTTCAAGTGCCACAAGGCTTGCCCGCTGACGAGCGCTTCCGCCATCAGCGTGGCGGCGTTTGTGCCGGGCACGCTGGTTCACGAACTCGCAACGATCAAAGGGGGGACCGTCCGGGTCGGCCATCCGTCGGGCGTGATGACCATGTACCCGTACATAGACGATCCGCACAAGCCGCTCCATGAGATCGAGGTTTCCGGCGTCGCTGTGCAGCGCACGGCGCGCCGGATCATGGACGGAACGGTATATATCCGCAGGTGACATCAAGTCGAAGGAGAAAGAGACCATGATTACATTATACGATCACGGCGTGTTCCTGGTCAATGGTACGGACGTCGTCGAAGCGCCCGAACAGCTCGCCGCCCGCTATGGCATCCACACCACAAAAGAAGAGGCGGAAAAGGGCACGATGGCCTATTCGATCCTCAAAGCGCACAACACGTCGGGGGACATGGATGCCCTCAAGCTCAGGTTTGACTCCATGACCAGCCACGACATCACCTACGTCGGCATCATCCAGACGGCCCGCGCCTCCGGCATGCAGGAATTCCCTGTGCCGTATGTGCTCACCAACTGCCATAACGCCCTGTGTGCCGTCGGCGGAACGATCAACGAGGACGATCACAAGTTTGCCCTGTCCGCCGCGCACAAGTATGGCGGCATCTATGTGCCCGCCAACATGGCGAACATCCACAGCTACAACCGCGAGACGATGGCCGCCGGCGGCAAGATGATTCTGGGCTCCGACTCCCATACCCGCTACGGCGCGCTGGGCACGATGGCCGTGGGCGAGGGCGGCGGCGAGCTGGCCAAGCAGCTCGTCGGGCGGACGTATGACTTTGCGCGCCCCGGTGTGATCGCCGTCTATCTGACCGGCAAACCGCGCCCCGGCATCGGCCCGCACGATGTGGCGCTCTCCATCGTCGGCGCGGTCTACAAGAACGGCTACGTGAAAAACAAAGTCATGGAGTTTGTCGGACCGGGCATTGCGGGCTTGCCGATCGAATACCGCAATGCCATCGACGTGATGACGACCGAGACGGCCTGCTGGTCGTCCATCTGGGTGACGGACGAGAAGACGCAGGGCTATTACGCCCTGCACGGCCGCGCGCAGGATTACAAGCGGATTGCGCCCGCCGGCGTCGCGTATTACGACGGCTGCGTGTACATCGATCTGAGCACCGTGGAATGCACGATTGCCATGCCGATGCACCCGTCCAACACCTACACGATCCACGAGCTTCAGGCCAATGCGTCGGATATCCTCCATCATTGTCAGGAGGAGGCCAACCGGCAGCTCAAGGGCGTCAAAATGGATCTGCTCGGCAAGCTGCGCAACGGCCACATCTATGTCGAGCAGGGGGAGATCGCGGGCTGCGCAGGCGGCACGTTTGACAACATCTGCGCGGCTGCGGACATCCTGCGCGGCAGGAGCTGCGGAAACGGCGCGTTTTCCCTGAGCATCTATCCCGGTTCCATGCCGGCGCTTGCCGAGCTGGTGCGCAACAGCCGTGCGCTGGATCTCATCAGCGCGGGCGCGATCATGCGCGAGTGCTTCTGCGGCCCGTGCTTTGGCGCGGGCGATTGCCCGGCTAACGGCGAATTCTCCATCCGCCACACCACCCGCAACTTCCCCAACCGCGAGGGCAGCAAGCCCGGAGAGGGCCAGATTTCTGCCGTCGCCCTGATGGACGCGCGCTCCATCGCCGCGACAGCGGCCAACGGCGGCAGGCTGACCGCCGCGACCGATCTGGATGTGACATACACCCATCCGGAGTACCGCTATGACGGCGGCATCTATGAAAAGCGCGTCTACAACGGCTGGGGCAAGCCGGAGGCGGATACCGAGCTCAAATTCGGCCCGAACATCAAGGACTGGCCGGAGATGCCCGCGCTGACGGACGATCTGTTGGTGAAGGTCTGCGCCTACATCGACGACCCGGTGACCACCACCGATGAGCTGATCCCCTCCGGCGAGACGTCTTCCTTCCGTTCCAATCCGGAGCGCCTGAGCGAGTTTGCGCTCTCCCGCCGCGATCCGCAGTATGTGGGGCGCAGCAAGCAGGTGCGCCAAATGGAGCGCGACCGCCGGGCGGGCAGGGGGCTGAGCGAGGAGGTTCTGGCGGTGTACGCGGCGCTCAAGCGCGCGGGCATTGAAACCGATCCTGAGCACACCGACATCGGCTCGACCATCTTCGCCAACTGCCCCGGCGACGGCTCCGCCCGCGAGCAGGCTGCGTCCTGCCAGCGCGTGATGGGCGCAAGCGCCAACTTTGCCAGGGCATATGCGACCAAGCGCTATCGCTCCAACTGCATCAACTGGGGCATGACGCCTTTCCTCGTGGAGGATCCGTCCGTGTTCGCGCTGGGCGATTACATCTTCATTCCCGGTGTGCGCCGGGCCGTTCTGAGCAATGCGCCGGGCTTTACCGCTTTTGCGGTCAAGCCCGATGGCGCCGTCACGCCGTTTCCGGTCTCCACCGGGGAACTGACTCAGGCGGAACGACAGATCATTGCGGATGGCTGTCTGATCAACTATTATCGCAATCGTTAAGGCCCATCATCCGTGAGCGCGCCACCATCACAGAAAAGTCGTGGTGTCCGGCAATCGTCCCGCCGGGCGCCACGGCTTTTTGTCCGAAGGCAAATCACCGGATCGGCCGCGGAGGTGAAAGCGATCCGGCCGGGCATGCACTGCGGCATCGAGCGCGCGCGGGGTGACATGGATATTGCGCCGCGGCAAGGGTCCAACGCGTTAATCCTTCAACAATACCGACCACCGCATAATCGTGAAAATATAGGAGATAAAGAATATGAGAGTTGCAGTTATTCTCGCGATGTTGCTTTGCGCAAATCTATTTTCTAGCTTTCAGATACCAGTTTCTTCGAATCCCTCTGCGTTATGCGACCAAGGGGAAACATATTTCAATCGCGGAGAATACGAAAAAGCTCTGCCATATTTCGAAAATGCAGCTGCTCAAAACGATCCAAATGCTCAGTACTATTTAGGAGATCTTTATTTTCATGGGTACTCCTTTATTTGATTGTCACTAATAATCCGACTATTGAGTACACTTTAGAGTAACTACATAAAAGTAAAGAGTATCGCGATAAAATTCCTTATATTTATTGATTATTGTCAACCTTGCTACTTTAAACTACTTTAGAGTAACTATTAGTGATATTATAGTGTCTTATAATGTATAGAACTTGGTTGGATCATTAGGATCTATTTTAGAAAGAGAATACGACATTCACATTCCCCCTTTCATTACAGTATCTATTATACACTAAAACACCGAAAAATATCCAGCTTTTATGCATCAGGGGTTCTTTCTAACTAGAAAACTTATTATCCGAAATATCAAAAGAAGCGTACAGCCAATTCAACTGCACGCTCCTTGATTATCTTGAATTATCTAACTCCCAGATCATTGAACCTCATCCCAAGGAGTAAACCCCTTAAACTCATACCGATCCTTCTCCTCACCAAGAACAACCATTTCTCCCGTCTGCGCGTCAATCAGCAGCTGATGATAATCCAGCGAATTGCGCTCATCATCGGTATAGCTGGAAACGTCACGCACACTGCCGCTTGCGCTCTTGACATAGAGGCAATTTACCTGCCACATAGGCTTGGCATAATACGCCATCTCTTCCCACTGCGCCTGAACCTCTGCCGGACTCAGCCCCTTCTCACGATACACGCCCGGCTGATTATAAAGCACATAACCAAGTTTAATTTCGTATACCTTGCGGATGTGTCCTGCATTAATCTCTTTCTCAACAGCAGCAAGCACCTTGTCAAACGAACACAGCGGGATGTCTTCTGCCAGCGTTTCATTTACCTTCAGCGGAGAGAGGAAAATATGGGTGAAATCGTCGGTATATCCATCGTAGCCGATATGCGTTTCAACATCATTGAGAAACTCGTCATTACGGTTTGTCCAACCTTCAAGCGAAGCCTTGTAGATATGAGAAACAACTGGGACGCCGTCAATCTTCGGGCTTACTCTCATGGACATGTATCCCGGAAGAATATCCTTTTTCGTGCCGGCAGCATAGATGTGATGTGTCCAGATCTGCCGGGGACTCTCCCAGTCGAAATTGTCGGGATCGTAACCGAAAAGCGTAACCTTTTCACGAGTCATAGAAATAATTTCTTCCAGAGTGATATCGTGCATGGGAATGTAAGCCTTCTCCATTTCATAATCTCCGTACCACGAACCTTTGGAAGTTGGGCCTCCTACACGGACGCCATCTACACTCTTAGGATACTCGGTATCATCATTGACCAGAATCAGGCTATACGCATCTTGGCATCTGACTTCATCCCAACCAGTTTCTTCTGCTGTCAGCGCAGGTTCTGTTGCACCGCCGCTGACAAGCACTACTGGCAACTGCTCAACATCAGGAATGACAATCTCAGCATCCACGTTGACATTGCGCCACTTGGTCTCAAAATCCTTCTGCCATCTGTCAGGAGCAGTCTCTCTGATTTCCTGAATATTCAGATACTCTCCTTCGGCAAAGCCGATCGACATGCAGCACAGCAAAGCAGCCGCGATCAGCACCGAAATCATCTTCTTCATATAGCGTTCTCCTTTCACTTGATCTGCAGCGCATGGTTCATGTCGACGATCCATTCATCCTGCGGCGTAATCATTGTCGAAGCGAAAAAAACCTCATCAGCTTCAACAGGCAGGAAAACATACGTCTGTTCGATCCATTCGCCATCCACACTTCCATCCATCAGGATTTCAACTGGAGCGCAGAGCTTTGTACCTTGTTTATCTACCAGATAAGCATCCTGCCAATCATACAGCGCTGCTTCATAGCTTTCGGCAGACACATTCGGAAGCTTTTCGATACGCAGCCTCACATAAGAACGAACAGGGGAAATCGAAGAACTAAGAAGCATGACGTTCACAGAATCCGTCTGTGTCTTTACGGGGTTTTCTGCAACATCATAACCGGGTACGGTAAACGCGGCATATTCCGCATCCTTGCCTGCCCCGATCAGAGGCAGAGAAACCTTAAAATCTTCCTGAAGCACAATATTTGAAGAAGCCAGATAAATGTCCAAATAGCACAGCATGCGGTCCCCTTCAGGAGAAAGCATGTTGCCGAAATACGAGCCATTGGTCATAATGATCTCTTCACCATTGATAAAGAACCAGTCGCATCCATTCAAGCTCACTTGATCTGCCTGGGCAGCTTCCTCGATCGTCTGGCTTTCATTGTTCGATGCCACACTGTACATTACACGCAGATTTCCGCCGTCATAGACAGCTTCTTCAACCTTCAGCGTCGTATTCTCAAGCTCCATTACAGCAAGATCGCTTGCCACCATCTCCTGCGCTTGCGGCAGCACAGCTTCCTGCCCAAACAGATTTGTCATAAAGTCAAACACACCGAAATGTACACCCGCTGCCAAAGCTGCGGTTGTCGTCATCAGCACTACCATGGCACAAACCATCGCCACAGAGAACTTTCTCTTCACTTTTTGCTCTCCTCTCGCTTTTTTCATAATCTCATAGCGGAGAGAAGGACGGTCTTCAACATGTGCAAGACCTTTATCGAAAGCGGAATGAACGAGCATTCTGACCTGCTCATCATTCTTCATCCAAATCAACTCCTTCCAGCATACCTTTCAGCATCTCGCGCGCTTTTTTCAGCCGTCTGGAAATCACGGTATCTGAAATACCCAGCATTTCAGCAATTTCAGCCACCTTCATATCCTCATAATAGTAAAGCAGAATGGCTTCCATATATTTGCGCGGCAGCCGCATGATTTCCATCATCAGGGAGATGCTCACATCATTCTGTTCCCACTCAGGGATCTTCAGCCGTTCAACGTCAATCTTCTGATCGATAAACCGAAACCAGGAATTGCGCCGCATATCGTTGCAAACGTTGATCGCAATTCTGATCAGCCACGTCTTTTCGCTGCTGTTTCCCTTAAAGGAATCTAATCCTTTGTATGCTTTCAGGAATGTTTCCTGAACGGCGTCTTCCGCCATCGAAAGATCTCTCAGATAAGCGCAGCACATGCGGATCAAATCCTTCTCATATTTGTCGATCATCTGATGCAACTTTTCTTCTCGAAGCTTGTCAGGGCCCTTGACAACACTCATGTTCGCTTGCCTCCTTTCTGCTTAATTAGACGACCATGCCGGAATTCTATAAACACCTATCAAAAGTTTTTCTTGATTTTTTCGCTTATATCGCATGATAACACTGTGCAAACGTAAATGCAATCAATAGAGCCTGCCCTTGTGTAACACAAAAGCAGGCTTTAATTGTAATCAGTTATAGCATCGCTCTTCCAGATACTTTCGAGGTACCCGACCAGAAAAAGTGAGATAGCCTTTCTGGGCAAGCTCGTCATTCAGCTGGTGAATGATCTTGTAGGCATGACCCACAGACACACCCAGCATAGCAGCAAGCTCCGCCGCGGTGATAAAACTGGTTTGTTTCATCATTTTCATTCCTCCTAATTTATATTTGTAGCGCAAGCGCTACTTTTGTGATTTCATTATATTGTAGCGTATTCGCTATGTCAATGCTATTTCTTAAAAAATGTAGCTTTCTCGCTCTAAATGTGCTATAGTATCCATATACAAGCCAAGCGGAGGAACTATTATGAAAACCGTAGGAGAGCGAATCAAGTATTTTCGAAAGAAAAGAAAAATGACACAGGAACAGCTCGCCGAGTTGACGGGCATTCATCCTGTGTCTATCAGAAAATATGAAACTAATAAAATGCAGCCGCAGATTGAGCAGATTGAGCGGATTGCCACTACGCTGCAAGTAAACGCCAATGCCATCATTGGATATAACGGTGCTCCAACCCGTGTGGACACGGTTGGCGATCTGATGGGTTTGCTGATGACCCTTTATCGTGCGCGTGTTCTTTTGATTGCAGGAAAGCGCAATGAGGACTTTTCAATTGAGCCAGAAACCGCAAGGTTTATGATCAATCCAGCTCTCTCTGAATTTTTCCAAGTTCTTTCTCCAAACAACTCTGAAAACAGTATCGATTTACACAATATTATTTTTACGCTTAACGAAGCTGACTGCCTCCAAGATTTTTTGACATGGGCAGTTTGTTGCTGGGGATACGAACAAACCAAAGATGCTTTTACAGAGCAGGATTCATCGAATATCATCATTGCTGAAACACTTGAAGAACTTGAGCTTCACATGCTTTCAATTTCTACGCCTCTCAATCGGTACAAATCTGATTCTCCCTATTTGCTGGGTCATATTCCGGATGAGAATACTGACGAGTATGATCTTCTGTTCTCTGAAAAACCCTGAAAATCTTCAAATGTACTCAATTTGTACTCAAACGGCATAAAAGAAGCCCGGAAATCGAGCTATTACTTGATTTCCGGGCAATGTTTTGTTATTCCCACTCGCAAAATGAAACTTAATTCTAAACGCTTTTGTTTGGGAGATTTGATATCATTTGATTTTTCCTGATACCTATTATCCTTATCCTATGGGCTTGCCGAACTTTTGCTATCATTTGGCTATCAAGGAAATGGCTATCAACGGTAAAATTAGATTGGTTTCTCTGGTGGTTTACAACT
>CALVKT010000060.1 GCA_944333055.1 uncultured Clostridia bacterium | reverse complement strand
CCACCACCTCCTCGCGCATGTTCCATATGTGCCTGTCCCCGGCGCGGCGCGGCTTCGGCTACGCCCCCGAAGGCGCCGTGCCCGCTCCCAGCGCATCAGCCCCGCGGGCGAGCTCTTCCTGCGTGTTCTCCGGGGCGAGCATCAACACGAGCGACTCGGAATCGGCGTATTCGCACTCCACGCCGCCCGCGCGCAGGCGCCCGGCGAGCGCCTGGCCGGTCGTGCCGGCGGCGCAGGCGTCGAGCGTCAGCTTGAGCGGATCGGAGGGCAGCGCCCGCCAGCCGCTTTGCGCAAGCCGCGCGCGCAGCGCGTCGATCCGGTGCACGGTCGCCTCCAGCCGCTGCGCGTAGCCGTCCGCAAGGCACGCGTTGCACAGGTCCAGCGACATCAGCGTCAGGTATGACGGGCTGGTGGAGCCAAAGAGCGCCATCGCCTGCCTGGCCTGTGCGGCAAGCGCGGGCGGCGCGCCTTTTGCGATGTGCAGGTATGCGCCGCCGGTGAGCACGGGCAGCGTCTTGTGCGCGGAATCGCAGCAGATGTCCGCGCCCAGATCGAGCGGATGCGCGGCGGGGGAGAGAAAGTGCAGGTATGCGCCGTGCGCGTTGTCCACGGCCAGCACCGTGCCGTGCGCGTGGCACACGCGCGCGAGCGCGGCGATGTCCGCCTGCCCGCCCAGATAGTCCGGGCTGGTGATGTAGACGGCGGCGGGCGGCGCGCCGAGCGCGCCCAGCGTCGCGTCAAGCGCTTCGGGCGAGACGGCGCAGGCGCACAGCGAGGTCATCGCCTCCGGATAGAGCCAGACGACCTCGATATCAAGCAGCGCTGCGGCGAAGACGAACGCCTTGTGCACGTTGCGCGCGGCGACGACAACGGGTCTTTCGCCCGGCTTGCGGCCGCTCACGCACAGCGCGAGCATCGCGCGGATGCACTGGCTGGAGCCCTCCGTGGAAAACAGCGTGCGCTGCGCGCCAAAGAGCCGCGCGGCGTTTTCCTCGCTGCGCGCGATGATGCCCCCGGCCTCGTAGAGCGCGTCCGCGCCGGCGATCTCGGTGATGTCCAGCGCCTCGCAGCCCAGCGGGCCGCGCCCCTTGTGGCCGGGCATGTGCAGCCGCGCCGTGCCGGAGGCGGCATAGCGGCGCACAAAATCCGCGATGGGCGTGTCCATTTATGCGTTCCTCTTTTCGGCATCCTCGGCCACGCGCATCATGATGGCGCACTCGATGCGCTTTTTGAACAGCTCGCAGCCCGGCTCGTACACGCCGCGGATGGAGCCGGTGGCGTGGTAGGCGTTGGCCGCGCAGCCGCCGGAGCAGTAGAGCTTGGCCCAGCAGTCGGCACATTCGGGGCGGGCGTAGGCGTTGCACGCGCGGAATTCCTCGCGCAGCGCCGTATTGGTCACGCCGTGCCAGATGTCGCCCAGCTTGTAGCGCTCCTCGCCCACGAACTGATGGCAGGGGTACAGGTCTCCCCACGGGGTGACGGCCATGTATTCCGTGCCGGAGCCGCAGCCTGAGAGGCGCTTGTAGATGCACGGGCCTTCCTTCAGGTCGAGCATGTAGTGATAGAACGTGAACGGGCGGCCTTCCTTCTGCCGCCTGAGCATCTCCACGGCCAGCACCTCATACTCCCGCTTGACGACGGCGATGTCCTCCTTCGTCAGCGCGGCGGGATCGTCCCCGGCGCAGACGACCGGCTCCATGCTCAGCTCGGTGAAGCCCATGTCCGCCATGTGCAGCACATCCCTGGTGAAGTCCGGGTTGGCATGGGTGAACGTGCCGCGCATGTAGTAATTGCGGCCGCCGCGCGCCGCCACGAGCCGCTTGAATTTGGGCACGATGCGGTCGTAGCTGCCGTTTCCGGCGTAGTCCACGCGCAGCCGGTCGTGGATCTCCTTGCGCCCGTCCAGGCTGAGCACGACGTTGCTCATCTCCCGGTTGGCAAAGTCGATCACGTCCTCGTCGATGAGCACGCCGTTGGTGGTCAGCGTGAAGCGGAAGTGCTTGCCGTGCGCCTTCTCCACGCTGCGGGCATATTGCACGAGCTGCTTGACGACGTCCCAGTTCATCAGCGGCTCGCCGCCGAAGAAGTCGACTTCGAGGTTGTGGCGCGTGCCGGAGTGCTCGATGAGGAAGTCGAGCGCGCGCTTGCCGGTCTCAAAGCGCATGAGCGCGCGCTCGCCATGATACTTGCCCTGGCTGGCAAAGCAATAGGCACAGTTGAGGTTGCAGGTGTGGGCCACGTGCAGGCAAAGCGCCTTGACCACGTCGCCGGAGCGCGCCTTGAGCGTGCCGGCCATCGGCGCGAACGTGTCCGGGGAGAAGAGCTTGCCCGCCGCCTTGAGCGCGCGCACGTCGCCGATGCAAAGGCGCACGTCCGCCTCGGTCACGTCCTCGCGCGCACCGTAGCGCGCCATGATCTCGCGGACGATCTCCTCCTCGGTGTGATCTTCAAAGAGTGCGATGATGTCGTAGGCCACGTCGTCGACGCTGTGCACGGCGCCCGAACAGGTGTCCAGCACGATGTTGTATCCGTTGAGCTTATACTGATGCAGCATGAAATCCTCCCGAAATGGATAAAGGGAATCGGACATAAAAAGTGCCGCCCGAAGGCGGCAGGGAAGTCACTTGTTCTCGCACTGCTGGTTGGCCACGCCGCAGCTGGTCTTGCAGGCGGACTGGCAAGAGGTCTGGCACTCGCCGCAGCCGCCGTTCTTTGCGCTCTCGCACATGTCGCGGGTCTCAAGCGTCTTGATTCTCTCCATAACCGCTGTCTCCACTTCTCTCATTAGATTTGATTGTGGACCGCGCCTGCGCGCACGCCGGCACTGCCCGATAATCATCCAACAGTATAGCATGGCCGGCGGTGCAAGTCAAGCGGATGCGCGCAGATCCCGCAACCCGGCGAAAAATTACCGCCCATAGGGGCTTGCGCGCCGCGCTGATGGGGAGTATAGTAGAAACGATAGTCAGGCTGTTTACAATCGGGGGAAACACATGGAACATGAAGTGAAGAGAAGCAGCTTTTCCGGCTCCATCGGCTTTGTACTCGCGGCGGCGGGCAGCGCAGTGGGCCTGGGCAACATCTGGCGGTTCCCGTATCTGGCGGCCAGGGACGGCGGCGGGATCTTTTTGCTGTGCTATCTGGCGCTGGCGCTGACGTTCGGCTTCGCGCTGCTGTCCACGGAGATCGCCATCGGCCGCAAGACGGGCAAGAGCCCGCTGATGGCCTACGGCGCGATGCACCGGCGCTTTGGCTGGCTGGGCACGCTGGCCTCGATCGTGCCCGTGCTCATCCTGCCGTATTATGGCGTGATCGGCGGTTGGGTGCTCCACTATCTGGCGGCCTTCATATCGGGGGCGGGCGCGCAGGCTGCGGCGGATGGGTATTTTACGGCGTTCATCGCGGGCTATACACAGCCCATCTTCTGGTTTGTCGTGTATCTGGCGGCGACGACGTTCGTCGTGTACAAGGGCGTGGACGCGGGCATCGAGCGCCTCTCGCGCATCCTCATGCCGGTGCTGCTGCTGCTGATTGCGGGCATCGCGTGCTTTTCGCTGACCATCGAGCACACGGACGCAAACGGCGTCACGCGCACGGGCCTTCAGGGCCTCAAGGTCTACGTGATCCCCAGCTTTGCGGGCATGACGCCCGGACGCTTTCTGGTCGTGCTCATGGACGCGCTGGGCCAGCTCTTCTTCTCGGTCAGCGTGGCGATGGGCATCATGATCACATACGGCTCTTACGTCAAGAAGGAGACGAACATCGTCAAGGCCGTCAATCAGATCGAGATCTTCGACACGGTGGTGGCCTTCCTGGCCGGCATGATGATCGTGCCCGCGGTCTACACGTTCATGGGCACGGAGGGCATGAGCGCCGGGCCGAGCCTGATGTTCATCTCACTGCCCAGAATCTTTGAGGCGATGGGCGGCGTGGGCGCGTTGGTGGGCGCGGCGTTCTTCGTGATGGTCGCCTTTGCGGCGCTGACCTCCTCGGTCTCCATCATGGAGGCGATCGTCTCCTGCGCGCAGGACAAGCTGCGCGTGAGCCGCTCGAAGGCGACGCTGGGCGTGGCCGCGCTGACGCTGGCGGGCGGCCTGCTCGTGTGCCTCGGATACAACGCGCTCTACTTCGAGCTGCACCTGCCCAACGGCAGCGTGGGCCAACTGCTGGACGTGCTCGACTACGTCAGCAACTTCGTGCTCATGCCCGTCGTGGCGATCGCGACCTGCCTGATGGTCGGCTGGGCGCTGGGGCCGCAGAGCGTCATCGGGGAGCTGACGCGAAACGGCGAGCGCTTCGGCCGCGAGCGGCTCTACGTCGTGATGATCAAGTTCGTCGCGCCGGTCATGCTGGCGCTGCTGCTTTTGCAGTCGCTGGGATGGGTGCGGTTCTGACTGAACACGAAGGATGGGAGGCGAGCAACAGATGGGGATACCCAAGTATAACGTACTGTATGTGCCGGTGCTCACCGCGCTGCGCGACGGGCAGGTGCACACGCTCAAGGACATGCGGGCGAGCGTCGCGAACATGCTTCAATTGAGCGAGGACGAGTTGACGGAGAGACTGCCGTGCGGGCGGCAGACCGTCTTTGAAAACCGAATCGGATGGGCAAGAACCTATTTAAAAAAAGCCGGTCTGATTTCTTCGCCGAGAGAGACGCATTATCAGATCACCGAGGAAGGGAAGGCGCTGCTTGAGAGCGGCGTGGCCATCACCAATGCGCTGCTGGCCGAGCGGTATCCGTCCTTTGCGGCGTTTGTCGGCGGCAAGAAGGTGAGCGAACCGGCTGCACCGGAGGACGCGGAGACGCCGCAGGAGACGCTGGAGCGCGTCCATCGCGCGCTCAACGCACAGCTTGCCGACGACCTGCTTGTCGAGATCATGAACCAGTCGTCCGTGTTCTTCGAGCGGCTCGTGGTGGATCTGATGAAGGCCATGGGGTATGGCGACGGATTTGTGACGAAGACGAGCGGCGACGGCGGCATCGACGGCATCATTCACGAGGACAAGCTCGGTTTCAACCTGATCTACTTGCAGGCCAAGCGGTGGAACCCGGAGAACATGGTGGGCAAGCCGGAGATTCAGAAGTTTGCCGGGGCCATGATGGGCCCGCCCAGGGTGGAAAAGGGGCTGTTCATCACGACGGCGCGATTCACCAGCGGCGCGCAGGCGTTTGCGGACGCGCAGCACATCATTCTCGTCGACGGCCGGCGGCTGGCCGGCCTGATGATCGAATACGGCTTGGGCGTATCCACGCAGAGCGTCTACCGCGTGCAGCGGATCGACAGCGATTATTTCGCCGAGGATTGAGACACACGCATGAAAACACGGCTCCGCCTGCGCGCGCAGGCGGAGCCGCTTTGCGTCAGCCGCCGTCATGCGGGGGCGCAGGCGGCCTGGGCAGATCGCCCGTGGCGGGATTGTGGAGCAGGCGGCCTTCCTGCGAGAAGCGCGAGCCGTGGCAGGGGCAGTCCCAGCTGTGTTCCTGCGCGTTCCACTTGAGCGCGCAGCCCATGTGCGGGCAGCGCGGGCGCGTGGGCGTGAGCAGGCTGCGCGCGGCCTCAAAGCCGTTGATGAGCAGCTGCGGATGAAACATGCTGCGCGCGGGGGAGAAGAGGAGCGCGTGCGGGTTGGCGCGGCCCTGCACGAGGTCGCAAAGGATCAAGGCGGCGGCCATCGCCAGCGTCATGCCCCACTTGCCAAAGCCCGTGGCGACGTACAGATCGGGCGTGCCCGGCGCGTACTGACCGATGTAGGGCAGGCCGTCGAGGGTCATGCAGTCCTGCGCGGCCCAGCGGTAGCCGACCTGCGCGTCGGGGTAGAAGGCCTGCGCATCGGCGAGCAGCGCGTCAAACCCGCCGCCCGGCTTGCCCGTGCGGTGCGCGCCGCCGCCCAGCAGCAGCCATTCGCCGCTGTTGCGAAAGGAGTGACCCGTCTCCTGCACGTCCAGATACATGCCCCGCACATCCGGCGCGCCGCGCAGCGCGAGCACGCAGGAGCGGTGCTGATAGAGCTTGAGGAAGTATGCGCCGTGCTTGTTCAAGATCGGGAAGTGCGTGGCGACGATGATCTTCTCCGCCGTGATCCGGCCGCGATTGGTCAGCACGGCGCGCCCGTCCCAGGCCATGGCGGCGGTCTGCTCGAAGATGTTCAGCCCCTGCGCGATGGCGGCGGCGAATTGCAGCGGATGGAACTGCGCCTGCCGGGGCAGGCGGACGGCGCCGGTCACGGGAAAGGGCAGCGGCAGGTCGCGCGTCCATTCCGCCTGCACCCCGATGCGCGCCATGGCCGTCCACTCGCGCTCCAGCGGCGCGCTGGGGCTGCGCGCGTAGAGGCAGGCGGGCTTCTCCTCAAACGCGCAGTCGATGTCCGCGCAAAGCTGCCTGTAGCGCGCGAGCGCCGCGTCGTTGGCGTCCCTGTAGAGCCGCGCGGCCTCCACGCCCGATGCGCGCAGCAGCCTGCCGTAGAGGAGCCGGTGCTGGATTGTGATCTTGGCCGTCGTGTTCGCGGATACGCCGCCCATGATCCGATCCGCTTCGATGAGCGCGCAGTCCACGCCCGCCTCGCGCAGCGCATGCGCGCACAGCAGCCCGGCTATGCCGCCGCCGATGACCAGCACGTCCGTCTTCATGTCGCCGCCGAGCGCGGGAAAGCGCGGCAGCGCCGCCGTGTTCGTCCAGAGAGAAGGCATCGTTCATCACCCGATGACAGGATGCGCACGCGGGCGTCCGGGCATGAACCGCGTGCGCTGGCAATCGCTGGAAAGCGATGCACAGCAAAGGCGGGTCTGCTGTCCTGCCTTGCGCCTGCTCGGACACGATCGCCGGGGCATGACAGGCCTTGAGCTTCTCCGGCCCCGTGCCGGGCACGACGGGATGAGCCGCTGCGCGCCAAACGAGGAAAAGGCCGGACGCACATGGCGTCCGCGGAATAAACAGGAAAGCGCCTGCCGCATGGATTTGACATTCGGCAGGCGCGATGTTTATGCCATTTCGGAGAGCGCGGTCTCGATGTTGGCGAGCACCTTCTGGCTCAGCAGCACGAAGGCCTGCCTGGTACGGCCCGCGGAGACGGCGGGGCAGAAGACGTTCGGCAGATCAAAGAAGTCCGCCGGGACGTCGCCCGCAGCCGCCTTCGTGTCGCACAAGAAGTAGTTGCCGGGGCGGCGCACCCAGTCGCTCAGCGCCGCGGCATCAAAGCCAGGGCCGATGGAGGTGTTGAAGAGCACCTTGCCGTCGCCGAGCACCTCAAACTGCGGCTTTTGCAGCAGGAGCACGTTCTTGTTGAGGCAGGTGAAGATCACCTCGTTCTTGGAGAGCAGCACGTCCAGCGGCTTGTAGGCCATGCCGGCGAGCTCGGCGTCCGTCTTGCGGCTGCGGCTGTAATAGGAGACCTCCGCGCCCAGGGTTTGCAGCGCTTCGGCGATCATCCGGCCGCTGACGCCCAGGCCGACGATGCCGACCTTGAGGCCCGTGATCTCGCACGGCTCGTCGCGCAGCATGGGCTTGCCGCCAAAGCCGTGCAGCAGGCCGATGAGCTCGTGGAGCACGTATTCCACGACGCCCCGGTCGCCGTAGTCGCGGATGCCCAGCACGCGGATGCCGCGCTCGCGGGCGCAGGCGATGTCCACGTTGGCGCTCGCCTCGGAGTAGAGGCTGCAGCACATGCCGATGTAGCGGACGTTCCGGCAGCGCTCGATGACGCTGCGGGTGATGCGGGAGGTATAGCTGACGAGCACGGCGTCCGCGTCGCCGATGCGGCGCAGGATCTCCTCGTCGTCGGCGGGCACGTCGCGGTAGAGCACGACCTCGCGGGCGTAGTCGTGCAGCTTTTCCTCGGCGGAGGGGATCAGGCTGACCGGCTCGATGGCCACCAGTTTCTCAAACATGGCGTGTTCCTCCTCAGAAGAAGCAGACGGGGGAGGCGAGGTTGCGCAGCAGCGCGACGACGCTCCAGCCTGCGATGGCGCTCGTGCGGGAGTAGATATCGACCACGGCCTTCACGCCGTCGATCTCGGCGGTGATGCGGTGGTCGTCGCCCTGCCAGTTGGGCACGCTGTGCATGATCACCTGCGTCGTGTCCGGGCCGGTGGTCGCCAGCGACGTGGCGACGGCCACGTTCACGCGGCGCGGGAATGTCGCGATGGCCTGCTTGGCGTTGCCGGTGAAGACGGTCTTCTGCTCGGGGAGCAGCGCGTCCTCCCAGACGGGCGTGGGCATGAAGCCCTTGCAGCCGGTGTGCGTCTCGATGCCCGCCGTCTCGTCAAGCCGCTGCGCCCTGGCCATCAGCGTGACGGTCTGCAATACGTCAAAGCCGCCGATCGCGCCGGAAGCGAGGTGAATCTTCGCACCGCCGCGCACGGCCGCCGCCTTCGCCTGCTCATACAGCTCGCCGTCGGCGAACGCGCCGATGGAGACGAGCACGAGGCTGACGCCCTGTTCGAGCACCTTCACGGCGTGTTCGCGCACCCATTCCACGGACGCGGTCTCCACGATGATCTCCGGCTTCATGGCCAGCATCGTGTCCACGTCGGCGCAGACGGCGCAGTCCGCCCTGGTGGCCGCCGTCGTCGCATCCTTGATATCCCGGCTGTACACGCCGATCAGTTCGTAATCTGCAAGCAGGCCCTGCACATACGCATCCACGACGATGCCGCCCAGAAAGCCGCAGCCCACGAGGCCAAATGTCTTCTTCATGTCACATGCTCCTTCATCTGTTCACTTGGAAACCATCCGGCGCTATTATACCATGATTTTCCTGCAAAGGAAAGCGAAAACGCGCCAAAAGAGGGGGACGAGGGGGAACGATGGGACGCCGCCTCATGTCCCGGCCGGGGGAGATGATCTCGCCAGACTCCCCGCACCTCCCGGCGCATGCGCCGGGGCGGAAAGCGGGATGGGTGATGCGGCAGCGCCGGAACGTGCGCGCGTGTATGGATCAAAGGCGAGCGGGAAGATTCGATGCCGGGCTGCCGTTCACCGGGCGGCAAAAAGGCGCCGTCTCTCATGGCTTGTTTCAGCCATTTTGAGACGACGCCTTCTGCGGACACGCATCGCTCTCGGCCTGCCTGGCCGCTGGCGGCGGCAGGCGCCGCGGCGGGAGCTGAAGCCTGCGGCCCCGGCGTCCCCCGTTTTCCCTTACACCTTGCCGTTCTCGAAGCGGTTGATGGCGCTGAGGATGCCCTTGACGGAGGCGAAGTTGATGTTGTGCTCGGTGCCCACGCCGTAGATGCGCCGGCCGCCGGGCGCGCGCAGCTGGATGTAGGCGACGGCCTGGGAGTCGGAGCCCATCGAGATGGCGTGCTCATGATAGGTGATGAAGGAATAGCCCTCGATGCCGGCCTGGCCCAGCGCATTGAAGAAGGCGTCGATGGGGCCGTTGCCGCGGGATTCGAGCGGCACGAAGTGGCCGCGCACGCTCAGCACGCCGGAGAAGTGCGTGACGTTGGCGGAGCTGCCGGCGACGGCCTCCTCGTAGAACTTGGCGCGGGAGAGCGCATACGGCTCGGCGATGTTGAGGAACTCGCGCTTGAACAGGCCGAGGACCTCGTCGGGCAGCAGCTCGCGGCCGGTCTTGTCGCACTCGACCTGCACCACGCGGCCAAACTCCGGGTGCATCGCCTTGGGCAGATGATAGCCGTAGTTGTGGTCCATGACGAAGGCCGCGCCGCCCTTGCCGCTCTGGCTGTTGATGCGGATGACCGGTTCGTATTCGCGGCCGACGTCCGCGGGATCGATGGGCAGATAGGGGATCTCCCAGTACGGGGACTTCGACTCGCGCATGTACTCGTGGCCCTTGTTGATGGCGTCCTGATGGGAGCCGGAGAACGCGGTGAAGGCGAGCTTGCCGGCGTAGGGCCAGCGCTCGGGCACGTGCATCCGGGTGCAGCGCTCATAGACGTCGCGCACGTGGTCGATGTGGGCGAAGTTGAGCTTGGGATCGATGCCCTGCGTGTACATGTTCAGCGCGACGGTGACGATGTCCAGGTTGCCGGTGCGCTCGCCGTTGCCAAAGAGCGTGCCCGCCACGCGCTCGGCGCCGGCCATGAGCGCAAGCTCCGTGCAGGCGACGCCGGTGCCGCGGTCGTTGTGCGGGTGGATGGAGATGACGGCCGCCTCGCGGTTGGGCAGGTGGCGGATGAAATACTCGATCTGATCGGCGTACGTGTTGGGCGTGCACATCTCCACCGTGTTGGGCAGGTTGAGGATGACCGGGTTTTCGGCCGTCGCGCCGAGCGTCTCCATGACCTGATGGCAGATGTCCACGGCGAAGTCCATCTCGGTGCCGGAGAAGGACTCCGGGGAGTACTCGTAGCGGTAGTTCGTGCCGGAACCGGCGTCCGCTTCGGTCAGCTCGCGCACGAGCTTCGCGCCCGCCACGGCGATATCGATGATGCCCTGCATGTCCTTTTTAAAGACGACCTTGCGCTGCAGGGTGGAGGTGGAATTGTAGAAGTGGATGATGACGTTCCTGGCGCCGCGCACGGCTTCAAACGTCTTGCGGATGAGGTGTTCGCGCGCCTGCACGAGCACCTGAATGGTCACGTCGTCCGGGATGTGATGGCCGTCGATGAGCGCGCGCAGGATCTCATACTCGGTTTCGGACGCGGACGGGAAGCCGACCTCGATCTCCTTGAAGCCCAGCTCGACGAGCAGCTTGAAATACTCCAGCTTTTCCTGCAGGTTCATCGGGGTCACCAGCGCCTGATTGCCGTCGCGCAGGTCGACGGAGCACCAGACGGGCGCTTTCTCGATCCGCTTGTCCGGCCAGGTGCGGTCCGGCAGGGAGACGGGGGTAAAGGGGATGTACTTCTTGTAGCCCTGATACATGGTCGTTCTCCTTTCGATGATCGGTTTTTCGATGAGACTGCCTCGGGCCGGGATGCAAAAACGCCCCCAAGCCTTCGCGGCTTAGGGGCGCAGAATGGATCATTTCGCGCGGTACCACCCTAATTCGGCTGCAATGCACAGCCCTCACGGTCTCAAACAAGACCTGACCGTTCACGGGGTCAGCCGTCGCAGACTACTCACGCGTTCGCCTGCGCGATTCCGGGAGGAGCTCTCAAGGGGGTTCCTGCCGGCTTGCACCGCCCGCCGGCTCTCTGCACAGGAAGGGTCCCCAAGATTATTTCCCATCATCATCTTTACATGAAGTCGTGGAAATATGAACTTGTGCATTATTCTATCGGAGAAAAAGCGCTTTGTCAAGAGCGTGACGAAAATGATCGAAAAAAACTTGTGACGAAAATGATCGAAAAAAACTGCGCTTTACAAACGGTGTCCTTTCCTGCTATGATGGGCATAAGTGGAATCGAAGGAGATGTGCATATGCAAAGGATGGTCAAGGGACTCGGCCTGACCGGCGAGGATACCGGCAAGGTGGCCGCTATCGTGCTGCCGGCGCTGGTGGAACTGGTGCTCTCCCACCTGTTTACGATGGTGGACACCATCATGCTGGGCCGCAGCGATATGTCGGCGGTCGCCATCGCGGCGGTCGGGCTGACCAACAACCCGATGAACCTCGTGCGCGCGATCCTCATCGCGCTCAACGTCGGCACGACGGCGGGCATCGCGTGGTCCGTGGGCGCGGGAGAACACAAGAGCGCCGGACAGATCGCGCGCAACGCGCTGATGCTCAACGCGCTGGTGGGCCTGACCGCCAGCGTCATCCTCTATACATTCGCCGGGCAGCTGGTCTCGTTCATGGGCGCGCAGGCGGACACGTACGACTATGCGCGCACGTACCTGCGCATCGTCGCCGTCGGCGTCTTCCCGCTGTCCATCACGTTCGCCATCACGGCGAGCTTTCGCGGGCTGGGGCAGACGCGCCTGCCGATGGTCTACAACATCCTCTCCAACCTCATGAACGTCGTGGGCAACTACCTGCTGATCTACGGCAAATTCGGCATGCCCAAGCTGGGCGTGGCCGGCGCGGCGATCTCCACGACCTGCTCGCAGGCGGTGGGCCTCGTGCTGGCGCTGGGCTTCATGCATGCCGCGTTTTCGAGGATGCACCTGAGCGGCGACTGGCGGCTGCGCGTGACGTGGCTGCGGCGCATCCTCAACGTCGGCGTGACGAGCATGATCGAGCAGCTCATCATGCAGGTGGGCTTCATCATCTTCGCCCGGCAGGTGTCGGGGCTGGGCACGACGGTCTTCGCGGCGCACCAGATCGGCCTGAGCATCAACGGCCTGACGTGGATGCCCGGCCAGGCGTTCGGCGTGGCGGCCACGACGCTGGTGGGGCAGAGCCTGGGCGCGGGCCAGAAGCGCAAGGCCGAAGCCTTCGTGCGGCTGATTCACCGCATGAGCATGCTGGTGGCGGTGCTCATGGCGGCGCTGTTCCTCACGTGCGCGCCCGCGATCGTGTCGCTCTACACGACGGACGAAGAGGTGGCGGCGCTCTCGGCGGGCGTGCTGCGGCTCATCGCGCTGGGCATGCCGGGCATCTGCACGCAGCTGCCCATCGCCGCGGGGCTGCGCGGCGCGCGGGATACGCGCTTCCCGCTGCTCGCCTCGATGGCGGGCATCTGGATCTACCGCGTGATGCTGGCCGGGCCGTTCATCTATGACTTCGGCTGGGGGCTGACGGGCGCGTGGATGACCATCGTGCTCGATCAGACGACCCGCGCGCTGGTGGTCTACGCGCGCTTTCGCACGGGCAAGTGGCTGCACGTGGGCGAAAAGATGGAAAAACGTCGGAAACCTGTGTAAAATAAGAAAAGACCCCTTGACAAAACCGTCGCGCTGCGGTTAAAATAACCATTGCGTATGTTCGCCTGTAGCCCCGGGTCGGTCGTGCGCGCGTTTGCAGAGCGTCTGACCAGCGCGATGCGTTTTGTATGTGGATAAAGGATTCACCACGAGGAGGAAATTCACGTGAAAACGTTTATGGCAAATGCCCAGAACGTCGAGCGCAACTGGTATGTGGTTGACGCCGACGGCATGCCCCTTGGCCGCCTGGCCAGCCAGGTCGCCGCGATCCTGCGCGGCAAGAACAAGCCGACCTTCACCCCGCACGTGGACTGCGGCGATCACGTGATCGTCATCAACGCGGACAAGGTCATCCTGACCGGCAAGAAGCTCGATCAGAAGGTGTACTATCATCACTCCGGTTTCCCGGGCGGTCTCAAGGAGACCAAGTACCGCAAGCTGATGGCCGAAAAGCCGGAGTTCGCGGTGAAGCACGCCATCACCGGCATGCTGCCCAAGGGCCCGCTGGGCCGTCAGATGGCGCGCAAGCTGCGCGTGTATGCCGGCCCGGAGCATGAGCATGAGGCGCAGAAGCCGACCGTGCTTGAGCTCGTGAAGTGATCACAGGAAGGAGAGTTTGACACATGGCACAGGTTCAGTATCAGGCGGTTGGCCGCCGTAAGAAGGCCATTGCTCGTGTTCGCCTCATTCCGGGCGAAGGCAAGATCGTGATCAACGGCCGCGATATCGACAATTACTTCGGTCTGGAGACCCTCAAGATGACCGTCCGTCAGCCGCTGGCGCTCACCGCGCTGGAGGGCCGCTACGACGTGCTGGTGAACGTGTACGGCGGCGGTCTGGCCGGTCAGGCCGGCGCGATCCGCCACGGCATCTCCCGCGCGCTGATCAAGGCCGATCCGGAGCTGCGTCCGGCTGTGAAGAAGGCTGGCTTCCTCACGCGCGATCCGCGTATGAAGGAGCGCAAGAAGTACGGCCTGAAGGCCGCCCGCCGCGCGCCGCAGTTCTCCAAGCGCTAATCCGCTCTACGAGACAGGGAGGCAGAGAATTATGGCTATCCTCAACGGCATTATTACCGTGCTGCTCGTTGTATCTGCGCTCATCCTGATCGTCACCGTCCTGCTGCAGCCGGGCGAGTCCAACGGTCTGGGTGCGATCGCCGGTGGCGCCGAAACCTTCTTTGGCAAGAACAAGGCGAAGTCCATGGAGGGCAAGCTGGCGCTGGCAACGAAGGCATCCGCGGTGGTGTTCATCATCTGCGCGCTGCTCATTGCGGTGATCGGCTGATCGACAACAATCAAAAGAGGCTGAAGCGCAGGTGCTTCGGCCTCTTTTTCATAGGAGAAAACGCCGGATACGCGGCTAAAGCGGGCGCAAATCCGGCATCGTAAGGCATGGGAGGCGGAGGACATGAATGGTCGGCGCTATGTGCGGCGCATGCCCAAAAAGGGCGAGAAGAGAGCGCGCGAGGTGCTGCACCTGCGCGTGACGGGTGCAAGGCGCGGGCTCTTGCAGCTGGAGGCGGAGGACGGCAGCGTCTTTTCCTGCGGCCAGGAGAGCGCGTGCGGCGCGCTCTGGGGCGACGAGGTGGAGGCGGAACGCATCGGCAGCGCGCGCGTGCGCGTGCGCAAGGTGCTCACGCGCGCGCATGCGCAGATCGTCGGCGTGCTCCATGAGCGACAGGGCGAGCGGTGGATCGTGCCGCTGGAGCGCCGCCTGCCCCGCAGCATCCCCGTGCGGCCGGGCGGCGAGGCGGCGCAGGCGGGCGACATCGTGCACGCGCAGGTCGTGCGCTGGGACGATGAGGGCGGGCTGCTCGTGCGCATCGCGGACAATGTGGGCAGCTTTGGCAAGGCGAGCGCCGCGCTCGACGCGCTGATCGCCGAATGTCGCCTGCGCACGGCATTCGACGCAGAGGCGCTCGCCGAGGCGGACGCGTGCCGCCCGGCGGATCCGACGGACGACCCGTCGCGCACCGACCTGCGCGGCCTGCTCTCCTTCACCATCGACGGCAGGGACGCGAAGGACTTCGACGATGCGGTCAGCCTTCAGCGGCTTGACGGCGGGCTGATGCGCCTGGGCGTGCATATCGCGGACGTCGGGCATTACGTGCCGCAGGGAAGCGCGCTGGATCAAGAGGCGTATCTGCGTGGCACGAGCGTCTATTTCCCCGGACGCGTGCTGCCCATGCTGCCGGAACCGCTGAGCAACGGCGTGTGCTCGCTGCGCCCGGATGAGGACAAGTACACGCTCAGCGCGATGCTGGACATCGACGAGCACGGCGCCGTCGTGCGCACGAAGCTGCTGCGCACGATCACCCGCTCCAAGGCAAGGCTGGTCTACGACGACGTCAACGCGCTCTTTGACGGCGACGCGGCGCAGCGGGAGCGGCTTTCCGCGTTTGAGGAGACACTGCAAGCCATGCGCGCGCTCTCCCACGCCATTCGCCGCCGGCGCGCGCATCAGGGCGCGATCGACTTTGATACGGACGAGCCGGTGTTTGAGCTGGACGCGGACGGCGAGCCGGTCGCCATCGCCAAGCGCGCGCGCGGCGACGCGGAGCGGATGATCGAGGATTTCATGCTCACGGCGAACGAGGCGGTCGCGCGCTATGGCAAGGCGCGCGGTCTGCCGCTGCTCTATCGCGTGCACGAGGAGCCCGATCCGCAGAAGCTCGACGCGCTCAAGGACTTCCTTGACGGCATCGGCGTGGACGCGCGCGGCATCCGCCACGGCGCCAAGCCGGGCGACATCCGCGCGGTGCTTGAGCGCACGCGGGGGACGGAGGCGTTCAGCGTGGTGAGCATGCTGGCGCTGCGCAGCATGCAGAAGGCGCGCTACGACGCGCAGCCGCTGGGCCACTACGGCCTGGCGATGGCGGATTACTGCCACTTCACCTCGCCGATCCGGCGCTATCCGGATCTGGTGGTCAGCCGGGCGCTGAGCGCGGTGCTCACGGGCGGTCAGGCGCGCTTGCGCGGCGACGCGCTGGCGGAAGCGGCGCTGCGCAGCTCCGACTGCGAGCGCATGGCGGCGGACGCCGAGCGCATGGCGGACAAGCTGATGATGGCGCGCTATATGCGCGCGCACGTGGGCGAGGCGTTTGACGGCGTGATCAGCGGCGTGAGCGAGTGGGGCGTCTACGTGGCGCTCTCCAACGGCGCGGAGGGCTTCCTGCACGTGCGCACGCTCGACGACTGGTTTGATTTTCACGAGCGCAGCATGACGCTGCGCGGGCAGCGCACGGGCCGCGTCTTTGCGCTGGGCCGGCCGCTGTGCGTGCGCGTGGCGAGCGTGGAGCTGGAGACGTCGAGCATCGATCTGGCGCTGTGCGAGCAGGAGCCGGCGCCTGCCGCGCCCAGGCAGGAACGACGGCGCATGCGCGGCGTGAGAAGATGAGCGCGGCGGTTTCTTTGCGTCAAGTGGGGCTTGCGGAAGACGCCGGTTCCTGATATACTTATGTCAAATGAATTTTTCACGTCAAGCGTACATGGGATAGGAGTGATACGTATGGCATACAAATCGAGGGTTTCGGATGCGGTTGTGCGCCGTCTCCCGATGTATTACCGCCACCTCAAGGAGCTGGAAAAGGCCGGCGTGGTGCGCATCTCCTCGCAGGAGCTGGGCGAGCGCGTGAATCTGACCGCCTCCCAGATCCGGCAGGATATCAACTGCTTCGGCGGGTTCGGCCAGCAGGGGTACGGCTATCATGTCGCCAACCTGAAGACGCACATCGGCGAGATTCTGGGGCTGCACAAGCAGTATCACACGATCATCGTCGGCGCGGGCAACATCGGCCGGGCGGTGGCCAATTACGCGGGTTTTGCGCGCGAGGGCTTCCACATTCAGGCGATCTTCGACGTCTCCGAGGCGCTGGTCGGCATCGACGTGCACGGCATCCTCGTGCAGCCGATGGAGAAACTGGAGATCTGGATGGCGACGCATCAGGTGGACATCGCCGTGCTCTCCGTGCCCAAGGAATGCGCGCAGGAGACGGCGGACCGGCTGGTCAAGGGCGGCGTGCGCGCCATCTGGAACTTTGCGCCGGTGGATCTCGCGCTGCCGGAGGGCGTGGCGGTCAACAATGTGCACCTGTCCGACAGCCTGCACATCCTGTCCTATCGCATGAACGAAAAGGAGCTGTTTGCCGCCATCGACGCGGCCAGGCAGTCCTGAGAACCGAATTGAGGAGAATGTATGGCTTTGGATCGCCGTAAGCCCGCGGGAAGGCGCGGGCGTGCAAAAGAGGAGCGGCGTCTGTTTCCGGTCTGGACGCTGATCGCCCTGCTGGGCTGTGCGGCGGTTTGGCTGGCCGGCGCGAAAATCTATCAGGAGCAAATGGCGGCATATGAATCGTATGCCGCCATTCGTCAGGCCGTCAGCGGCGACACGTTTTTCGCGGGCGTGACGGTGGACGGCACGGATCTGGGCGGCATGCGCATGGACGAGGCGCGGGCGCTGTTTGCCGGCCGGCAGACGCAGACCGAGCAGGCGTTTTCGCTGGTCGTCGCCTCCGGCGAGAAGCGCTGGCGCATCACGTCCAATGAAGTGCCCATGACATTTGACGCCGAGACGATACTCGCGCGCGCCTACGCCGTGGGCCGCACCGGGTCGCTGGAGGAGCGCTACGCGCAGGTGCAGCAGGCCGCGCAGGGTGGGTATCACTTTCAGACGGGCTTCACCTACGACCGCAGCGCGATCGATGAGCTGGTGAACATCATCGGCGACAGCCTCGACGTGGAGATGAAGAACGCGACGCTCGATGCGTTTGATGTGAACAACAAGACGTTCACGTTCTCCGAGGCGCAGGAGGGCTACCGCGTGGATCGCGAGCGGCTGGCGTCGGACATCCTGGCGGCGCTTGACGAGGGCGCATACGACCGGGTGATCATCCCGCAGGGCGAGCGCCTGGAGCCGACCGTGACGCTCGCGCAGCTGGAGGGCCTCTTTGGCCGCATTTCCTCGTTCTCCACGAAGACGACGAAGGATCAGGACCGCAACACGAACATTGCGCTCTCGGCTGCGGCGCTCAACGGGCGCGTCGTGCTGCCGGGGGAGACGCTCTCCTTCAACGAATGCACGGGCCAGCGCACGGGCGCCAAGGGCTACCGCGAGGCCGGCGCGATTGCGGGCGGCATGCTCGTGGACGACACCGGCGGCGGCGTGTGCCAGACGTCCTCCACGCTCTTTAACGCCGTGGTGCGCGCCGATCTGACGATCGTGGAGCGCAGCGCGCACAGCTGGCCGTCCACCTACGTCAATAAGGGCGAGGATGCCACGGTCAACTGGCCTTCGCTGGACTTCGTCTTCCGCAACGACGGCCAGTTCCCGGTGTTCGTCGTCGCGTGGTATGCGGATCAGCAGGTGACGGTGGAGATCTACGGCCAGATGCTGGAAAACGGCATGACGATCGATCTGGAATCGACCGTGATCAAGACGATCAAGCCGTCCGATGAGCTGCTCTACACGCTGGACACGTCTCTGCCGGTGGGCACGCGCCAGTTCGGCAGGGAGAAGCGCACGGGCTACGTGGTGGACACGTACAAGGTCTACAAGGACGCCGAAGGCAACGAGATCGAGCGGGAGAAGCTCTGGACGACGACGTATCGCGCCTCGCAAAAGGAGATCCTCTACAACGACGGCTCCGTGACCGAGGAAGAGTGAGCGGAAACCACCGGAGGATACGAGGATGAAAAAGGGCGAGGCGCGCCGGAGCGAACTGCTCGCGGCGGCGGAACGTCTGTTCTACACAAAGGGATACGAGGGCACGTCGGTGCAGGACATTCTTGACGAGGTGCACTTCTCCAAGGGCGGGTTTTACCATCACTTCGACAGCAAGCTCGCCGTGCTGGAGGCGATCTGCGAGATGCGCGCGCAGGCGTGCTGCGCGCGCGCCAGGCAGGCCGCCGCCCGCGCGGAGGGCTCCGCGGTGGATCGGCTCAACGCGGTGTTCCACGATTCGGCGATCCTGGCCAGCGGCCACAACGGATTCATCTCGCTGATGATCCAGGTCGCCTATCGCGAAGACGGCGCGCTGATGCGCGAGAAGATGAAGCGCAGCCAGATGGAGGGCTTGCAGCCGGTGATCGGCGACATCCTGCGCGACGGCGTGCGCGGGGGCGACTTCTTCCTGAGCGACGTGGAAGCGTATGCGGCGCTGCTGCTGCGCATGTACCTGCAATTCACGGACGAGGTCGCGTTCCTGCTGGCGGAAGGGGAGAACGAGGACGCGCTGATGCAGGCGCTGATTCGCTGCCTGAACGCCTACCGCACGGCGGTGGAGCGCGTGCTCTCGGCGCCATTTGGCTCCGTGGTGCTCTTTGAGGCGCGGGAGCTTCAGCAGATTGCGCAGGCGATCCTGCGCGAGCGCGTGCGGCGCAGGGCGGACGCGCTGCTTCAGGCGTGAGGAACGGGGGCGCCGGGCTGCCGCCCGGAGCCTGCCGCCGCCTGCGATGGATGCAGGCGGCGCGCCTTCAACCGCAAGGCGTATCCCCTGAGCCATGGTCCCCTTCCTCGCTGCGCGGCGTTTGAAAGCCGGGATGGCGAGGGAAACAGCGAAAGATGACAAAGCGCCTTCCTGCATGGAAGGCGTTCGTGCGTATTGACATTCTTCGGGTCAGTCGATATAATACAAGGCGCCGTCCGGCCCAGACGCTCACTTCCGGTTGTCGAGGATGGGCTCGTTGGGTCGCGGACCGCCGGTGAGCTTTTTGTCCCACAGGCCGTACTGCTCCGTGTTGCGCAGCGCGGCGAGCATGTAGTCGCGCAGATGCGGATAGTCTTTGCAGAGCGTGCGCAGCAGCGTCTTGACCTCCTCGCGCTTGGAGTGCCCGTCCGCCGGGCAGGGGTTTTTGACCACGGGCAGGTCGAGCACCTTCATCATGTGCTTGACGTGCTTCTCCGGCAGGTAGACCATCGGCCGGATGACGGTGATGTCCTTGCGGGAGAGGTACGTGTTGGGGTGGAACGTGTGCAGCCGCCCCTCAAAGAGCAGGCTCATGAGCAGCGTCTCGATGGCGTCGTCGCGGTGGTGGCCGAGGGCGACCTTGTTGCAGCCCAGCGCCTTGGCCGCGTCGTTGAGCGCGCCGCGGCGCATCTTGGCGCACAGCGCGCAGGGATTGCTCTCCATGCGCACGTCGAAGATGATGTGGGCGATCTCGGTGTCGATCACCGTGTAGGGGACGTCCAGCTTCGCGCACAGCGCGGCAATGGGCGAGACGTCGAAGGGCTCAAGCCCCAGCTTGAGCGTGATGGCCTGCAGGGAAAAGTCCTTGCCGGAAAAGCGGCGGTAGAGCGAGAGCGCATGCAGCAGCAGAAGGCTGTCCTTGCCGCCGGAGATGCCCACGGCGATGCGGTCGCCCGGGGAGATCATCTCAAAATCCGTGTCCGCCTTGCGGACACAGCCTAAAACCGTTTTCATCGTGAATGCCTCCTGTTGATTTGCACAGTGATTATACAGGCGGGCCGAACATCTGTCAAGACAAGAGAGTGAGGGAGAACATCATGGGCCAGAAGAACGCCCGCTTCTTTCTGCGCGTGCTGCAAGGCGCGCTGATCGGTCTGGGCTCCGTGCTGCCGGGCATCTCCGGCGGCGTGCTCAGCGTGGTTTTCGGCGTGTATCAGCCGATCATGGAGGTATTGTCCAATCCCCTGAAGGCCGTGCGCAAGCACATCCGCCTGCTGATTCCCATCGGCATCGGCGTGGTGATCGGCTTTCTGGGCGTGGCCCGGGCGCTGGCGTTCCTGCTGGATCGCTATCCGAATCCGTCGGTCTGCCTGTTCGTCGGCCTGATCACCGGCATGCTGCCCAGCCTGTATCGCGAGGCGGGCGAGCAGGGCCGCGGCAAGCACGCCTTCATTGCCATGGGCGCGGCGTTCGCCGTCGTCTTTGCGCTGCTGGTGACGCTCAAGGTGATTCAGGTCACCATCGTGCCCAGCTTTGCGTGGTATCTGTTCTGCGGCTTCTGCCTGGCGCTGAGCGTGATCGCTCCGGGCATGAGCTTCTCCACGCTGCTCATGCCGCTGGGCCTGTACACGCCGTTCGTGGACGGCATCAGCCGCCTCGACATGGGCGTGCTCATTCCGGGCGGCATCGGCGCGCTGCTGACGATCGTGCTGCTCTCCCGCGCGGTGAACAGCCTGATGCACAACCACTACGCCGTCATGTTCCACGCCATCATCGGCATCGTCGTGGCCGCGACGCTGGTGATCATCCCGTTTGACGGCTTTACGACGCTCAGCGGCGCGCTGATCAACGGCGTTTGCCTGATCGCGGGCATCGTGTGCGCGCTGGTGTTGGATCGCTTCAACCAGAGCGTCGATATGGGCGCGGAAAAAGCCGAATAACCGGGGTTGACAACGACAGGAAAACGTGCTATACTACTGCCGCTTCCGAGAGGAAGCGAACTCAATAACCTTATCCAGAGTGGCGGAGGGAATAGGCCCTGTGAAGCCCGGCAACCGGAGTCAAATCCGGTGCTAAATCCTACGACAGCGATGTCGGCAGATGAGGTGTGGTAGAGATTCAAACCGCTCTGATTGTGCGTCATCAGAGCGGTTTTTTCTTGAAGACCTATGCGCTGGCAGCCATACGAGGAGACATGAATATGGAAAGAAACAGAAAGCTCTTTACGTCCGAATCCGTGACAGAAGGACATCCGGACAAGATCTGCGACCAGATCAGCGACGCCGTGCTCGACGAGATTCTTGCGCAGGATCCCTATGCGCGCGTGGCGTGCGAGACCTGCACGACGACGGGCATCGTCATGGTGATGGGCGAGGTGACGACGACCGCGCGCTACGCGGTGGACGATATCGTGCGCAAGGTCGTCTGCGAAATCGGCTACGACCGCGCCAAGTACGGCTTTGACGGCAGCACCTGCGCCGTGCTGACCGCGCTGCACGGCCAGAGCCCGGACATCGCGCAGGGCGTCAACGCCGCGCTGGAGGGCCGCAGCGTCGGCCAGAACGACATCGGCGCGGGCGATCAGGGCATGATGTTCGGCTTCGCCTGCGACGAGACGCCGGAATACATGCCCATGCCCATCGCGCTGGCGCACCGCATCACGCGCAAGCTCTCGGAGGTGCGCCGCAGCGGCGAGCTGTCCTGGCTGCGCCCGGACGGCAAGAGCCAGGTGACGGTCGAATACGACGAAAGCGACAGGCCCGTGCGCGTGGACACCGTCGTCGTCTCCACCCAGCACGCGCCGGAAATCGAGCACGAGGAGCTCAGCCGGCAGATCATCGAGAAGGTCGTCAAGACCTCCGTGCCGGCCCGCCTGCTCGACGCGCAGACCCGCTTTTTGATCAACCCGACGGGCAAGTTCGTCATCGGCGGCCCGATGGGCGACTCCGGCCTGACGGGCCGCAAGATCATCGTGGACACGTACGGCGGCTATGCGCGCCACGGCGGCGGCGCGTTCTCCGGCAAGGACCCGACGAAGGTTGACCGCAGCGCGGCGTACGCGGGCCGCTACGTCGCCAAGAACCTCGTGGCGGCGGGCCTGGCCCGGCGCTGCGAGATCGAGCTGGCGTACGCCATCGGCGTGGCCAGGCCGGTCTCGCTGCTCATCGACACGCAGGGCACGGGCGTGATGCCGGATGAAAAGCTGGCGGAGCTGGTGAACCGGTGCTTCGACCTGCGCCCGTCGAGCATCATCGAGATGCTCGACCTGCGCCGCCCGATCTACCGCCAGACGGCGGCATTCGGCCACTTCGGCCGCACGGATGTCGATCTGCCGTGGGAGCGCATCGACCGCGTCGAGCAGCTCAAGGCGGAGGCGGCAAAGCTCCAAGCCGTTTGAAATTGAAAAGACAGACAAGCGCCGCAGGCTCAGTGCCTGCGGCGCATTGCGTCAATTCATCTGCGCGTATTTCTGGCGCACCTGCGCGATCTGCTGCGCGTCGGCCTGCTCGCTGGGGTACCAGCCCTTCGCGGTCATCTGCTTGTAGATGTCGTCCTGCATGCTCAGGCTGTCGGCGAGGGCCGTGTCAAACGCCTGGTGGACGTTCTGCGTGGCGGACTCGACGGTGCCGTGCATGTACAGATCGCACACGCCCTTGGTGGTCAGCAGCAGGTTTTCCATGATCGCCTGATCGTTCATACGCTCGCCTCCCTTAGATCAGCTGAAAAAACTGGTTGAACAGATCCTGATGCGCCGCCTGCATGCGGTGCACGCAGTCCTTGAGCACGGGATCGGTCAGGGCCTTGGCGGCCTGCTGGCATTGCGTGATCAGGAATTTCTCGTGCCCGAGGGCGTCGTCGATGTAGAGCAGTTCTTTGGGACTCATACAATCACCTCCGGGCATAGCATGGCAAATCGCGCCAGCGGTTATGCACGGGCGGCGCTTTGATGCCCGCGCATCCGCCTTTCCGCGTCCAAACGCCACGTGCCCGGTGCGAGCACCGGGCGCGGCATGTTGCCATAACGTTGACGGCACGTCACGAAGCGAAGAAGGGGGGAACGATGGGTCCGGGCGGCAGCCCGGCGTTTCCAGCCGCTTACTCCGCCGCCTCCGCCTGCGCGGCCACCACGTTGGTGAAGCCGGTCGTCTCGCGGCTGAGCACGAAGTCGCTCGTCGCCACGTCGGAGGAGGAGTCCATGGCGCGCGGGCCGCCGAAGCCGGGGCCGCCGCCGAAGCCCTTGCGGGCGTTTATCACGACGTCGAGGTTGATGTCGCCGAAGTATTCGGCGATCTGTTCGTCGGTGAGCAGGTCGGTCGCATTGTAGGCGTTCAGCAGCTCGTTGAGGTCGAGATCCTTGAGCAGCGCGTTGAGATCGACGTCCTTGAGCAGCTCGTTGAGGTCGATGCGCGAAAGCGCCTGCTCATAGGCGATGACCTCGTCCATGCCCTCCGGCGCCTGCTGGTCGCCCTCGGGCTTGCTGCCGTCTGCGGGCTGGCTGCCGTCTGCGGGCTGGCCGCCGTCCACAGGCTCGCCCGGCTGCATGCGCTGCTGTGCGTTGCCACCGCCGTGCTGCATGCGCGTGCCGGGCACGTAGGAGGTGATGGTGGTGTACAGGCCGTCCGTCTGCTCGCCTTCGATCTCGCCGCCCAGGTACACGCGGTACGTGCCCTCAGTCAGCTCCGGCGTGGAGAAGGCGATATACATATAGTCGTGCGGGAAGTCGTAGGCGAAGACCGGGTTGTCGTTTTCATCGGTGACGACGACGAGCTGATCGGTCTCTTCGCCGAACTCAAGCATCATGAACAGCTGCTGGGAGTCCGATTCGATCGGGTCGTACATGTTGCCCGCCCCGACGATGACGCCGCCGTTGATCGTGGAACCCATGTCCGAGTCGATGCCGCTGTCCTGGCTGGACGGATGCGCGAGGTTGATGACGGTGCCGCCGTTGAAGACGATGGTTCCGTTGGAGTCGATGCCGTCGCCCTCGCCGCCCTCCAGCGCCTTGACGGCGGAATAGACGTAACCGTCGTTGACGGTCAGCGTGCCCACGCCGTCCTCCGCCACGTTGAGCGGATCGTCGCAGGCGCTGATGTGAAAGACGCCGCCGTTGATCGTCAGATGGCCCAGCGCGACCTCGATGCCCTCGTTGTCCGCGTCGACGGTCAGGCTGCCGGTCCCTTCAAAGCCCAGCGAGACCTGCGAGTCGATTGCGCCGTCGTACTCGATCGCCGTCTCGTCGTCCTCCGGTGCGACGGTGTGCGAGCCGGTGACCGCGTTTACGCTGCCTTCGGCCAGCTCGATCGTCACGCCGTATGTGCCGGGCACGCGCGGGTCATGGGCGCTCTCCACGACGATGGCCGGGGCGGTGCGGCAGGTGATCTGCGCGCCGTCGAGGATCAGGCGCACCGCGTCGTCCTCGCCCGCGCGCACGAGGATCTGCGTGTCCTCCGCCGTGCCGCTGATGCGGTAGTCGCCCGCCTCCGCGATGACGATCACGCGGTTGGCGAGGCCTTCGAGCGATTCGGGCACGTCATCGTGGGTCTGCGTCTCCTGCGTCAGATAGACCGGCGCGGACGCGTCCTGGGTGATCGGCTCGCCGCCGACGGTGAAGGTATCGCCCAATGTGATCTGCGTTTCTTCGGCCAGCGCTGCGCAGGGAAACAGCGCCGCCAGGCACAGCAGGAGTGTCAGGCTCTTTTTCATGAAACACACACCTTTCTCTCTGATCGGTTAACGGAGACAGGATAGCATGCGGAGATGATGTGCGTTTGGAGAGAATGTGTCTTTTGCGTGAACGGGCAAGCGGCGCAGAAAAAGCCCGCATCGCGTGACGCGGGCATCGCCGTCATACCGGCTTGGGGGATCGTGGAGGGGCCGCCGCTGCACGATCCGCAGCGGCCTTGCGGCGGTTACAGGTGGGCCTTGATCTTTTCGATCATCTCGGCATAGCCTGCCTCGCTCAGATAGGTCTTGCCGGGGTTCATGGCGAAGACGCCGCCGTACTCAAACTCGCCCTCGTACTTGGGCACGAGGTGGAAGTGCAGGTGGCAGCCGGTGTCGCCGTAGGCGCCGTAGTTGACCTTCCTGGGAGAGAATGCGGCGTGGATGGCCTTGGCGGCGCGGTTGACGTCGGCGAAGAACGCGTTGCGCTCCTCGTCGGTGAGGTTCACGATCTCGCTGACGTGGTCCTTGTAGGCCACGATGCAGCGGCCCGGATGGCTCTGCTCTTTGAAGAGGATGAGCTGGCTGACGCTCAGGTCGCAGATGGGGATGCCGAAGGCGGAAAGCAGTTCGCCCTGCATGCAGTAGCCGCAGTTGCAGTCTTTCATGGGTATGGCCTCCTGTCGTTTTTCTTCATTATACACCGGGCGGCGCGCGGCTTCAAGGCCGGATCGGCCGCGGACGGAAAAGAAAGGAAGGAAAACGGCCCGCGCGCGGCGAAAACAGAAGGAAACATCACGAAAAGACGGGGGAATACGACGTGGACGAGATTCAAGGAAAGCACGCGGAACTGACGCTGAGCCATCCGGATACGCTGTATCGCTTTGCGCACGCGCTGGCCTCGCCGGTGCGCATCCGGATTCTGCAGGCGCTCAGCGGGCGCAGCATGAACGTGGGAGAGCTTGCTCAGGCGCTGGATATTCCCATGTCCACGACGGCGCTGGCGGTCAAGACGCTGGAGGATGCGGGCCTGGTCAGCACGGAGATTCAGCCCGGCGCGCGCGGCTCCATGAAGCTGTGCAGCCGCAGGATCGACACGCTGGCCGTGCGCCTGGCGCCGGAGGAGACGGAGCACAACGTGCTCTCGCTGAGCATCCCGCTGGGCGGCTACAGCGCGGCGGAGGGCATCGTGCCCACGTGCGGGCTGGCAAACGAGAAGATGATGATCGGCGAGATGGACGTGCCGTGCATGTTCTATTCGCCGGAGCGCTTCGGCGCGCAGCTCATCTGGTTTCGGCAGGGCGCGCTGGAATACCGCTTTGCCTTTGCGCACATAGAGTCCATGGAGATCGAATGGATTGAACTCTCGTTTGAAGCCTGTTCGGAAGCGCCCATGCACCGCGATCCCTGGAAGAGCGACATCGTCGTCTCCATCAACGGCACGGCGCTGGGCGTCTGGACGTGCCCGGCGGACTGCGGCGGCAGAAGCGGCCGCCTGACGCCCGGCTGGTGGCCCGCGCTCTCCTCGCAGTTCGGCTACCTCAAGACGTGGCGCGTCACCCGCGAGGGCACGTATCTGGACGGCGTGCGCCTGAGCGACGTGACCGTGCAGGCGCTCCATCTGAGCGCGCAGCCCTTTGTCACGGCCCGCATCGAGACCTCCGCCGTCGCGCGCAATGCGGGCGGGATCAACCTGTTCGGGGAGAAGTTCGGCGATTACCCGCAGGCGCTGCTGGCGCGCGCGGGCTATCGCCTGCGCTCGGCCGCGCAAAAAGCTACAGATAATTTGGGGTAAATAAACGGATGTGTCCGGATTTTATAGAAGAATAACAAAATGCTTGACACGTGCTCCGGTTGCTGATATACTCAGGTTGTCGGCGAACCGGAGCTGTTTTTTGTGAGCTTTGTTGAATGGTTCAAAGATATTGTGCGGGATTTATGATGTTTTCGGGCTGTTTTGTCCAAAGTTCTTGCAATGAAGCGAACGAAATGTCGCTTTTTAATTCCAATGATTCGGGAGGACAACGATATGGCTGAAGAAAAGATCCGGAGTATTCCACGCCCGGAGCATCCGCGTCCGGATTTCATGCGCAAGACGTTTTACAACCTCAACGGCGAGTGGCAGTTCGCCTTTGACGATGCCGACGCCGGCATCCGCGAGGGCTGGATGAAGCCCGGATACGCGCTGCCCCTTTCCATCACCGTGCCCTTTGCCTATCAGACGAAGGCATCCGGCATCGGCCCGACCGACGACATTCACCTGGTGATCTGGTATCGCCGCACGTTCACCGTGCCCGACGAGATGAAGGGTCAGCGCGTGCTGCTGCGCTTTGGCGCGGTCGATTTTGCTTGCGCCGTGTACGTCAACGGCCGGCAGGCCGGCACGCACAGGGGCGGCTATACGCCCTTCGCCTTTGACATCACCGCGCTGCTTGTGGACGGGGAGAACGACCTGTGCCTGCGCGTGGTGGACGAGCCGGACTGCACGCAGCCGCGCGGCAAACAGTATTGGGCGCAGGGCCTGATGGGCTGCTGGTATACGCCGGTTTCCGGCATCTGGCAGACCGTGTATCTGGAGGCCGTAGGCGAGTACGGCATCCGCTACATCCACGTGACGCCGGACATCGACCGCCACCTGTTCACGGCGGAGATCGCGCTGGACAGGCGCCCGGCGGAGCCGCTGGATCTGGAGCTGACCGTCACGTTTGCGGGCAAGCTCAAGCGCAAGGTGACCGTCAACTGTGCCGACCGCATCACCCGCGTGCCGGTCGATCTGATCGTCAAGGCCGATCTGGACCCGGTCTACCTCTGGCAGCCGGGCAGCCCGAACCTCTACGATCTGCAGGTGCGCGTGCTCAAGGCGGGCGTGGCCGTGGACGACGTGACCACCTACTTCGGCATGCGCAAGGTGGAGGTCAAAGAGGGCAAGGTCTACCTCAACAACGGCCCGCTGTATCAGCGCCTGATTCTGGATCAGGGCTACTGGCCGCAGAGCAACATCACCCCGCCCAGCGACGAGGCGCTGCGCCTTGACCTGCAATACACGCTGGACTTCGGCTACAACGGCGCGCGCAAGCATCAGAAGCTGGAGGATCCGCGCTACTACTACTGGGCGGACAAGATGGGCGTGCTCGTCTGGGGCGAAGTGCCCAGTCCGTACGACTATACCGACGAGACCGTGCAAAACCTGGCCGAGACGATGCTCGGCTTTATCGAGCGCGACTTCAACCATCCTTCCATCATCTGCTGGGTGCCGCTCAACGAGAGCTGGGGCGTGCGCAACATCTACACCGACGCGCGGCAGCAGGCCGCGGGCCGCATGCTCTATCACATGACCAAGGCTGCCGACGGCACGCGCCTGTGCTCCAGCAACGATGGCTGGGAGCAGGTGACGACCGACATCTGCGCGCTGCACGACTACGCCGCCGAGCGCGAGGTGATGGCCGCGCACTTCGCCAGCCGCGAGGCCGTGGAGACGCACGCCTGCGATTGGCGCCCGGCGTTCGCCGACAGCGAAAAGCCCACCGGCAAGGAGGCGTTCCTGGTCACCGAGTACGGCGGCATCGCCTTCCAGCACATCGGTATTCAGGGCGAGATGGGCGGCATGGAGACGTGGGGGTATCACGACAAGGTGACCGACGAGGAGGCGTTCTTCGCGCGTTTCACCGGCGTGACCGAGGCGATTCAGGCGCTGCCCTACTGCCAGGGATACTGCTACACGCAGCTCACCGACGTCATGCAGGAAATCAACGGCGTGCTCACGCCGGACAGGAAGCCCAAGATGGACGTGAAGCGCTTCGCGGCGATCAACACCGGCGTCAAGCAGGAGAAGCAGGGGCCGGCGGCGACGGAGATTGTCAAGCCCACGGCATGAATGTGCAATTATATCGCGCAGACGAGACGCGATATAAAAATAAAAGGAGGTCTATACACTATGAAGAAGACGTTGACTCTGGTGCTGTCGCTGGTCATGCTGCTCACGGCGGCGACCGCGATGGCCGTGACCGAAATCGATTACTGGTCCGTCTTTACCGGCGGCGACGGCGCGGTCATGCAGGGCATGGTTGACGCGTTCAACGCCTCTCAGGACGAAGTGCACGTCACGCATACGCCGATGACTGCGGATGACCTGTATCAGAAGATCCCGCTTGCCGTGCAGACCGGCACGTCCGTCCCGGATGTCGCCATTGTGCACATCGAGCGCATCCCGAACTTCGTCTCTCAGGAGATGCTCTATTCCTATGACATGGAGCTCATCGAAGAGGCGGCGGGCATCAAGGCCGAGAATTACAACCAGGCTGCGTGGGAGCGCACCGACATCGACGGCGAGCACTACGGCATCCCGCTGGACGTGCACGGCTACGTCACCTACATCAACAAGGATCTGTTTGACCAGTACGGCCTCAACGAGATCCTCACCGACGGCTACATCACCTTCGATGAAGTGCGCTGGGCCGGCGACAAGGCGCGCGAGCAGGGCTTCACCGGCCAGGTCTTCAATCTGGGCTGGATGCGCGCTCAGTTGCTGGGCTACTACGCGCAGGAGGGTGACGGCAACCTGACGCAGGACGGCGTGAACCCCTCCATCAACAACGACGCGATGCGCAAGGCGATGGAGACCATGAAGTCGCTCTACGAGGATGGCTACACCACCTCCAAGACGGATGACTATTCCTCCATGTTCTATGGCGGCGAGATGCTCATCTGGACCGAGGGCATCTGGATGAAGGCGGCCGTCGTCGATGCCGGCATCAACTTCGAGATGTATCCGGGCGTCTGCTATGCGCCGGAGACCTGCAAGAACTGGATGTCTTCTCACAACTTCGTGCAGTTCGCCGACGAGGAGCGCACCGAGGAAGAGGACATCGCTGTGGCGAAGTTCATCAACTACATGGGCGAGAATGCGCTGGTATGGGCGCGTGACGCGGGCCAAGTGCCGGCGCACAACGCCATCAACGACGTGACGGAATTCTCCAGCATGCCGCAGGCATTCCTGGCCGATCCGGAGCGCGTGGACGAGCTGGCCATCTACTACTATCAGCATTGGGGCCTGTTTGACACGGCGTTCTCCCGCGTGGGCTGGGACTTCGTGGACGGCACCATCTCCATCGACGACGCGCTCGTGCAGATCGAGAAGGAGATCGTCGACGCGATCGCTGCGCAGTGATGACGCGCAGCATCCGTCCGCTCAACTGACATGCGCAAGGCAGGGGGAGCGATCCCCCTGCCTTCTCCGGCATATGGCCGGTTCCTGTAACGCTTATAGAAAAGAGGTGTCGGAATGACACGTTCCCGAATTGCGGCATTTCTGGCGATCGCGTTTCTCGTCCTCTTCTGCTTTTCCGGGGTGATGGCGACGACGACGGTGGATGAGACGACCGTCTCCATCGAGATGGGCATGGTCAAGCTGCTCTTCTCGCTGTCCAGCGCACCGCTGCTGCTCATTCCGCTTTCCATCGTCGCCGCCGTCGCGGCATTCATCGCCTATAGTCAGAACGAAAAAAACGTCGGCATGCTCTTCAGCTTCGTTGCGGCCGTCACCTTTGCGCTGTTCATGGTCTTCTTCTCCATGGAGGAGAAGAATTCCGCCCTGTATACGCCGATCTCTGAAGCGCTCAAACTGGCCGGGGTGAAGTTCAAAAAGCGCGATGTCAAGCTGATTACGCCGACCTTCAACCTGACCACCTATCTGGCGCTGCTGTGCATGATCGCCTCCTGCGTGGTCGGCCACGGCACGCTCGGCAGGGATCGCCGCCACATTCTCAAGCGCGATCTGCTGCCCTATGCGTATATCGCGCCGCACCTGTTCTTCTTCATCATCTTCTTCCTGACGCCCGCCATCTATGGCGTCTATGCGGCGTTCACGAAGTGGGATCTGTTCAACGAACCGGTGTTCACGGGCCTTGAAAACTTCAAGACCATGCTCTTTGATTCCTCCAACACCTATTACAAGCAGCTGCGCAACGGCCTTTGGAACACGATCAAGTTCGTGATCTACAGCGTGCCGTTCTGCATCGTGGTGCCGTTCTCGCTGGCGCTGGCGCTCAACGCGCGCCCGAAGGGAAACAAGATCTTTCAGGCGCTGTATTATCTGCCTTCGCTGATGTCCATCTCCACCGTCACGCTGACGTGGCGCTACGTGTTCAACACGCAGTACGGCATCGTGAACAAATTCCTGGGCATCGACGTCAATTTCTTCATGCCGCCCTTTACCTGGGTGATGCTGGTGATCGTCACGGTGTGGTGGTGCACGGGCTCCACGATGGTCATCTATCAGAGCGCGCTTGCCTCCGTGCCGATGGATCAATACGAGGCTGCGGCCGTGGACGGCGCCGGTACGATCCAGAGGTTCATCCACGTGACGCTGCCGAACATGACGTATCCGATCATGTATACGCTGGTGACGTCGGTGGTTGCGCAGTTCAATATCTACGGCCAGCCGGATATCCTCGTGGGCTTCTCCAATGGCGAGGCCAACGCCGTGCTGTTGCAGTACATCTATGAGAACTCCGTCAAAAAGCAGGTGGCCGGCATGTCCTCTGCGATGGCGGTCATCCTGGGCCTGTGCATCATGGTCGTGTCGTTCATTCAGATGCGCATGATGGTCAGGAACGCGCAGGAGTAAGGAGGGGAACACGATGTTGGATAAGAAGAATAGAGGCAGACTGATCGCGTTCCTGTTCCTGTTCATACTGGGGCTCTGCTGGTTTGAACCGATCGTCTGGCTGATCACCAATTCCTTTAAGTATGATGCGGACTTTATCACGTCCTTTGCCAACATTGAAGGCCCGCTGGACTATCTGAGCCGCCTGATCCCGCAGGAGTGGACGATCTCCAATTACACGGAGCTCTTCTTCGGCGGCGACAACGTCAACACGAGCGCAAACGTGGGCATGATGTTCAGAAACTCGTTCATCGTGTCCATCACGGTGACAATCTGCACGGTGTTCATCACGTCGCTCTCCGCTTTTGCCTACGAACGCCTGAACTTCAAGGGCGGCGACAAGATCTTCTGGACGCTCATGTACATGAGCATGTTCCCGAATGTCGTGGCGATTCTTCCGCAGTTCCGCATTGCCAATGCGCTGGGCTGGGTGAACAACCTGAACGCGCTGATCTGGCCCTTGCTCGCCGGTACGTTCAATATCTTCCTGATTCGCAACTTCATGAAGAGCATCCCCAAGGCGCTCGATGAGGCTGCGACGATCGACGGCGCGAGCAGCTTCCAGGTGTATACCAAGATCATCCTGCCCTCGATCATGCCCATCATGATCGTCGTCGGCCTGTTCGCCTTCAACGGCGCATGGAACGATTACCTCTGGCCGCGCATCGTCATGACCGACGTCAACAACCAGACGCTGACCGCCGGCCTGCGCCTGCTGATGGGCCAGTATGAACAGCGTTGGGCGCACATGATCGCCAGCTGTCTGGTGTCCATGGTGCCGCCGTTCCTGCTGTATCTGTTCGCCCAGAAGTATTTTTTGCAGGGCATCTCCGTGCAGGCGGGCGTCAAAGGCTGAGCCGATCCGCACAGGCATGTCCTGTGCGGTTTTTTAGCTGTGCGGCATGCGGCGCGCCACCCGCACAAAGGGCTTGACATCCGGCAACGCCGGCGTAGAATAGGAGATAGCAACCGACGCAATTTACAAGCAGAGAGGTGTATCGACATGATTACCACCAAACCCTTCGGCCGCCTGCCCGACGGCCAGACGGTGACGCAGTACACGATGACCAACGCGAGCGGCGCATCCGTGAGCCTGATTGACTACGGCGGCATCGTCACGAACATCGTCGTGCCGGACAAGGATGGCAAGCTGGACGACGTCGCGCTCGGCTTTGACAACCTGGAAGGCTACCTCGCCGACCACGGCTGCATGGGCGACACCGTGGGCCGCTACGGCAACCGCATCGCGGCGGGCCGCTTCACGCTGGACGGGCAGGCGTATCAGCTCGCGCTTAACAACGGCAAGAACCACCTGCACGGCGGCAACGAGGGCTTCAGCAAGAAGATGTGGGCCGTCACGCCGGTGGAGGGCGAACAGGAGGACTGCCTGAAGCTGCACTATGTCAGCCCTGACGGCGAGGAGAACTATCCGGGCACGCTCGACGTGACCGTCACATACGGCTGGAGCGCGGACAACCACCTGTCCATCCGCTACGAGGCGACCACGGACAAGGCGACCCATTGCAACATGACCAACCACACGTACTTCAATCTCGCGGGCTGCACGCACGGCACGATCCGCGATCAGGTGCTGCACATCGACGCGGACGCGATCACGCCCGTCATCGACGGCGGCCTGATCCCCACCGGCGCGTACATGGCCGTGGCCGGCACGCCGTTCGACCTGCGCGGCGGGCTTCTGCTGGATGTGGGCTTGGACGAGATCGACAGCTGCCCGCAGCTCAAGTATGCGGGCGGCTACGACCACAACTTCGTGCTGCGCAAGGGCGAGGCCTTCGGCACGGCGGCGTACATGGTCGATCCGCAGAGTGGGCGCACGATGGAGGTCATCACCGACCAGCCGGGCGTGCAGTTCTATTCCGCCTGCCAGACCGACATCCCCGGCGGCAAGGGCGGCACGCACTACGGCAAATACTGCGGATTGTGCCTGGAGACGCAGCACTTCCCGGATTCCCCGAACAACCCGCAGTTCACCGGCACGACGGTGCTGCGCCCGGGCGAGAAGTACGACACGACGACGATCTATGCGTTTGGTGTCGAGTGACCCGCCGCTTCGCCTGAAAGCGCCGTCAAAAAGGAGCCTGGGCAGTCTGAAAGGCTTTGCGTTTTCGCCCGCCGGAATTCCGCCAGGGAGGCGTTGTCATGAAATCCAGATTTCTCGCGATGGCCGTTGCGGCGCTGATCTGTTTTGCCTGCCCGGCATGGGCGCAGTCCTTCTCGCTCATCACGCTGACGGAGGCTGAGCGCAGCGCCATGAACCTCTTTCTGAGCAACTTCACGGAGGTGGGCTGCGACGAGGTGGGCAGCGATTCGAACGACCGCGCACTCGTGGACTTTGCGCATGACCACCTCTGGTTCAATGACTACGATGCTTTCGAGTACGGCGCGTATCCGGGGAACCACAACTGCCGCGTGTCGGACGACCGGATTCAGTCGATCATCGACCGGTACTTCTACGATGCGCGGCCGGTCGATCTTTCTCAGACGCGCTTTGCGTATGACGGCGCGTATTATTATCACGATGAGACGGGCGGATGGCTAAACGGCGGCTTTGCGCAGACGGTCAGCGTCTGCCCGATTGGCGGCGAGCGGTACTTCGTCTCCTTCATCGTCTTCGGGGTGGGCGAAGCGTGGGAAAACGACGCGCTTTCTCTGAGCGCCGGGCAGGCGCAAGCACAATACGGCGAGCCGTCCGATTACGGCCACGCCATCGTCCATGCCTCGGATCTCTCCAAACGGAGCACCTATCAGATGATCCACTACGAACGCTGAACGCCATGCGACGCCGCCTGCCGAAAAGCAGGCGGCGTTCAGCATAGGCGGCAGCCCTGACGTCTTCTGTGATCACGGCGTAAGCGGCGGGGACCGCGGCGGAGCGCAGCGACCATGGCGGTTCTGATGAGCCGTTTTCATCAAGAACTGGTATGAAGCGGCGGATCAGTGCCGGGCGCGAAGGCATATGAAGCGGGGCCGCCTCTTTGCGAGGCGGCCCCGTCCGTCGTTTGTCCGATTGGGATCGTTTGGAAACGCTCAGACCTCCTGATTGGTGGTCTTGAGCATGACATCGTGCGCGCCGCCCTCGACGATGGAGACGGCGGAGACGAGCGTCAGGCGCGCCTTCTTTTGCAGCTCCGGGATGGAGAGCGCGCCGCAGTTGCACATGGTGGAGCGCACCTTGGCCAGCGTCAGGTGGACGTTGTCGGAGAGCTTGCCGGCGTAGGGCACGTAGGAATCGACGCCCTCCTCGAAGTGCAGCTTCTTGTCGCCGCCCAGATCGTAGCGCTGCCAGTTGCGGGCGCGGTTGGAACCCTCGCCCCAGTATTCCTTCATCAGCGTGCCGTTGACGTTGATCTTGGCGGACGGGCTCTCGTCAAAGCGGGCGAAGTAGCGGCCCAGCATGACGAAGTCCGCGCCCATGGCCAGCGCCAGCGTCAGGTGATGGTCGTGCACGATGCCGCCGTCGGAGCAGACGGGGACGTATATGCCGGTCTCCTCAAAGTACTCGTCGCGCGCCTTGCAGACCTCGATGAGCGCGGTGGCCTGGCCGCGGCCGATGCCCTTCGTCTCACGGGTGATGCAGATGGAGCCGCTGCCGATGCCGACCTTGATGAAGTCCGCGCCGCAGTCGGCGAGGAAGCGGAAGCCGTCGCGATCCACGACGTTGCCCGCGCCGATCTTCACGCGCTCGCCGTAGTGCTCGCGCACCCAAGTGATGGTGCGCTTTT